>NZ_JBITKM010000021.1:0-426 GCF_044461025.1 Micromonospora sp. NPDC049900 | reverse complement strand
GGGGCGCGGGGCCCGGGTTGGCGGTTGTTGGGGGTTTTTTTTGTTGCTCCAATACCCAAAAAAAAACACCCCACCTCCCGTGGGCACGCCTGACCCAGGCGCCGAGTATGGGGCTTTTGTCCGCTCTGGGCTTGGCGTGGGCGGAATTCATTGGCGGCGGGGGACGTTGTATCCGGTGACTGGCCACCGCAGAGCCCACACCCGGCTGCGGCAGATCCGGAGCGCCGGATCCCCTGCGGGAATGGCCCGCCTTCGCCAGTCGTTACACCTGGACCCGGCACCGCGAGCGGCCACCACACCCCGCCAGCCAGGGTCACCCCCCTAGTAAAGCCACCAGCGCCAGACGGCGTCGGCACCACACCCCCACGGTGCCCTACCCCCGAATGGAGCTACCCCCATGAACACCATGCTCCGCAACGGCGTTCT
>NZ_JBITKM010000020.1:64772-85683 GCF_044461025.1 Micromonospora sp. NPDC049900 | reverse complement strand
GTCACATTCCGAACCCGGAAGCTAAGCCCTCCAGCGCCGATGGTACTGCACCCGGGAGGGTGTGGGAGAGTAGGACACCGCCGGACATCTTCTCGATTTAGGGCCACCCCCACATGGGGGTGGCCCTAAACGCATTTGTGGCCCGATCACACCACCTTGAACCGGGGCAGCGCGTCAGAGCGCCGGCCGTTAGCGTCACGCGAGTGACGGCGCCCATCGGGGGCACAGGGCCCACCACCGCAGAACCGGACCACATCGCCACCGAGAGAACCAGGTCAGGGCTGTGGCGTAGCCGGGATTTCAGCCTGTTCTGGGCGGCGCAGACGGTGTCGGTGGTCGGCGACGGGTTCGCGTCGGTGGCCGTACCGCTGCTGGTCCTCCAGGTCACCGGGTCGGTGGCGCTGATGGGCCTGCTCACCGCGGTCGCCGGAGTGGCGTCGGTGGTCACGGCCGTGTTCGCCGGAGTGCTGGCCGACCGGGTGAACCGGCGACGTCTGCTGATCGGCGGGGACCTCGCGCGGGCGCTGTTGTTCGCCGCCGTACCGGTGGCGTGGCTGTGGGGGCCGCAGCTCTGGCTGCTCTATCTCGTGCTGCCGGCGAGTGCCGCCGTGGGGATGGTGTTCCGGGTGGCGTACGTGACGGCGGTGCCGGGACTCGTGGACGTCGGACGGATCACCGAGGCCAACGGCAAGCTGTCGGCGAGCTATGCGGTAGCCGGGATCGGGGGACCGCTGCTGGCCGGTCTGGTGGCGGCGCGTTTCGGGTACACCACGGCCATCGCGGTGAACGCCGTGAGCTTCGCGGCGTCGGCGCTCGGGCTGACCGCCGTACGGCTGCGGCAGGCGCGCCGGGAACGGACCACGAGGACGCTGGCGGCGCTGCGGGGCGAGCTGCTGGACGGGGCCCGGTTCCTGTGGCGGCATCCGGTGCTGCGGAGTCTGACGCTGCTGCTGTCGGCGTTCCTGTTCCTCAGCTACGGCCTCGACGACGTGTTGATCTATTACGTCGGGCACGAGCTGGGTGGGTCGGAGCGTACGGTCGGGGTGGTGTTGGGGCTCGCCGCGCTCGGTACGGTCCTCGGCTCGCTGGTGGTGGCGCCGTTGCGACGACGCGTCGGGTTCGGGCCCACCTGGTCGGGCAGCATGGTGGTGGCGGGCGTGGCCGTCGCGGCGGTCGGGTCGGCGCGGACGGTGCCGGCGGTGGCGGCCCTGGCGGCGGCGTACCTCGGCGGGGTGGCGATCGGTGCGATCTGCTCGCTGTCGCTGCGGCAGGAGGTCACGCCGAACCATCTGCTCGGCCGGGTCACCTCGGTGTTCTGGGCGACCCACTACGCGCTCGGCCCGGTCGGCGCGGCGGTGGTGACGTGGGGCGCGCAGGGGTACGGCGTACCCCTGGTGTGTCTGCTGGCCGGCGGTGGGTGTGTGCTGGTCGGGCTGGTGGCGCTCGCCACGCCGGTGGCGCGGGTCGGCGGGCGGTGACCCGGCGGCGGACGTCAGTGCCGGGTCTGCACGGCCTCGCGGATCTGTCGCAGCAACCCGGCGGACTCGTCGATCGAGCGGGACGGGAACATGGCGAGCACCACGCTGCCGTGGTCGGCCCAGCCGCAGACCGCGAAGTCACCGCCCTCGCCGGTGGTGCTGCCGCACTTCATCACCCCGGCGAGCGGGCCCGGGGAGACGTCGCGCAGGCCGTCGATCGCGCCGGTCTCGTCACCCATCAGCGTGAACAGGCTCTCCAGGTCCCGCTCCGGCTGCCAGAGCAGCGTCGTGCCGCCGAAGAGCAGCACCGACCGGCGGGCGTCGGTCGGGTCCTGGTAGACCGCGCCGAAGCTGCTGTCCAGCCGGATGTCGGCTGCGAGGCCGCTGCGCAGGTAGTCGGCGGTGCTCACCGCGCGGTCGCTGGTGTCCTGGCGCAACCCGGCGATCTCACCCGGAGTGCTGATCCGGGCGTCCTTCTGCTGCATGATCCGCCAACCCCAGGAGCCCAGGGCGCCGACGCCCGCGAACACGAGGACCGCGATCAGCGCCACCGCGATCCGCCAGCGCCGGGATCGGACGGGACGGCGTTCGGGGCCGGTCGCCGCCGCAGGCTGGTCCAGTTCGATGGGCTCGGCGGTCAGGTCGACCACCGGGGTGCCGTCGTCGAGGTGGTGGAGGCTGCGGCGCGCGTCGGACATAGCCGACACCGTACGCGAACCACAGGTGGCGCACGTCGGGTCCGCCGAAGCGCTCCGTAGACTTCGAGGGTGACCGAGAACCTGGATGCCCGACGCCTCGATGCCCCGACCCTAGCCGGCCAGTACCAGCCCGGCGAGGTAGAGCAGCGACGGTACGAGCAGTGGGTAGCCGACGGTCGCTTCCGGGCGTCGGCGGAGAGCGAGCGGCAGCCCTTCACCATCGTCATCCCGCCGCCGAACGTGACCGGTTCGCTGCACATGGGCCACGCGCTGGACCACACGGTGCAGGACGCCCTGGTGCGGCGCAAGCGGATGCAGGGTTTCGAGGCGCTCTGGCTGCCGGGCATGGACCACGCCGGCATCGCCACCCAGAACGTGGTGGAGCGGCAACTCGCCGCGCAGGGCCTGTCCCGCCACGACCTGGGCCGCGAGAAGTTCGTCGAGCGGGTGTGGCAGTGGAAGGCGGAGTCCGGCGGGGCCATCCTCGGCCAGATGCGCCGCCTCGGCGACTCGGTGGACTGGGACCGCGAGCGCTTCACCATGGACGAGGGCCTGTCCCGCGCCGTGCAGACCATGTTCAAGAAGCTGTACGACGACGGCCTGATCTACCGCGCGAACCGGATCATCAACTGGTGTCCGCGCTGCCTGACCGCGCTCTCCGACATCGAGGTGGAGCACTCCGACGACGACGGCGAACTGGTCTCGATCCGCTACAGCGACGACGTGGTGGTGGCCACCACCCGGGCCGAGACGATGCTCGGTGACACGGCGGTGGCGGTGCACCCGGACGACGAGCGGTACCGGCACCTGATCGGCACCGAGGTCGAGCTGCCGTTGACCGGGCGGCGGATCCCGATCGTGGGGGACGCCCACGTCGACCCGTCCTTCGGCACCGGCATGGTGAAGGTCACCCCGGCGCACGACCCGAACGACTTCGAGATCGGGCAGCGGCACGACCTGCCGGCGCTGACGGTGATGGACGAGCGGGGGGTGATCACCGCGCCCGGCCCGTTCCAGGGGCTGGACCGGTTCGAGGCTCGGCCCGCGATCGTCGCGGCGCTCCGCGAGCAGGGTCGCGTCGTCGCCGAGAAGCGGCCGTACGTGCACGCCGTCGGCCACTGCTCCCGATGCCGCACCACGGTCGAGCCCCGACTGTCGTTGCAGTGGTTCGTGAACACCTCGCCGCTGGCGAAGGCGGCCGGTGACGCGGTGCGCGACGGGCGGGTCCGGATCGAGCCGGCCGAGCTGGCCAAGCGCTACTTCGCCTGGGTCGACAACATGCACGACTGGTGCATCTCCCGCCAGCTCTGGTGGGGCCACCGGATCCCGGTCTGGTACGGCCCGGACGGCGAGGTGGTCTGCGTCGGACCCGATGAAGAACCGCCGAGCAGCTCCGGTGACGATCAGGGGTGGCACCAGGACGAGGACGTGCTGGACACCTGGTTCTCCAGCGGCCTGTGGCCGTTCTCCACGCTCGGCTGGCCGGAGCAGACCCCGGACCTGGCCAAGTTCTATCCGACCAGCGTGCTGGTGACCGGCTACGACATCCTCTTCTTCTGGGTCGCCCGGATGATGATGTTCGGCCTGTACGCGATGGACGGCAGGCAGCCGTTCGACGTGATCGCCCTGCACGGCATGGTCCGCGACGAGCACGGCAAGAAGATGTCCAAGTCGTTCGGCAACGTGGTCGACCCGCTGGACTGGATCGACCGGTACGGTGCCGACGCGACCCGCTTCACGCTGGCCCGGGGCGCCAATCCGGGTGGGGACGTGCCGGTCAGCGAGGAGTGGTGCCAGGGCTCGCGGAACTTCTGCAACAAGCTCTGGAACGCCACCCGGTTCGCGTTGCTCAACGGCGCGCACACCGGCGGTCCGATGCCGGACGCCGACAGGCTGTCGACCGTCGACCGGTGGATCCTGTCCCGGTTGGCGCACGTCACGGCCGAGGTCGACGAGCAGTTCGAGGCGTACGAGTTCGCCAAGGTGTGCGACCTGCTGTACCACTTCGCCTGGGACGACGTCTGCGACTGGTACGTGGAGTTGAGCAAGCCGGTGCTGGCCGGTGGCGGTGAGCCGGCCGAGGTCACCCGTCGGGTCCTCGGTCACGTGCTGGACCACCTGCTGCGGCTGCTGCACCCGGTGATCCCGTTCGTCACCGACGAGCTGTGGACGGCGCTCACCGGCGGCGAGACGGTGCTCACCGCGGCGTGGCCGGTCGCCGACCGGGCGCTCGTCGACGACGCCGCCGAGGCGGAGGTCGTCACCCTGCAACGGGTGGTCACCGAGGTCCGTCGGTTCCGCTCGGACCAGGGCCTGCGTCCCACCCAGCGGGTCGCCGCCCGGCTCGACGGGCTGGCCGGTGCCGGTGTCGCGGCACACGAGCCGCTGATCCGGTCCCTGGCCCGGTTGGACGCGGCCGGTGACGACTTCCAGGCCAGTGCCACGCTGGCCATGCCGGGCGAGGTCAGCGTCGCGCTGGACACCCGGGGCTCGATCGACGTGGCCGCCGAACGGGCGCGGCTGACCAAGGACCGCGCGGCGGCCGAGAAGGAGGCCGGGCAGGCCCGGGCGAAGCTGGACAACCCGGCGTTCGTCGGCAAGGCCCCCGAGCCGGTCGTCGCCAAGATCCGTCAACGGCTGGCCGTCGCCGAGGCCGACCTGGCCCGGATCGACGCCGCCCTGGAGGCGTTGCCCTCGTGACCGACCGCACCGAGCACACCGACCGCGACCGACCGCGCGGCGACCGGGCCGCGCACGCCGCCTTCGCCCAGGCGGAGGCGGAGCTGGCCGGGCGCGGCTTCACCCGGATGGTCTTCGAGCTGGACCGCATCTCGTCCCTGCTCGACCTGCTGGGCAGCCCGCAGCGGGCGTACCCGTCGATCCACCTGACCGGCACCAACGGCAAGACCTCCACGGCCCGGATGATCGACTCGCTGCTGCGGGCGTTCGGGTTGCACACCGGTCGGTACACCAGCCCGCACCTGGAGACCGTCCGGGAGCGGATCAGCCTGGACGGCGAGCCGGTGGACGAGGCCCGGTTCGCCTCGGTCTACCAGGAGATCAAGCCGCTGGCCGAACTGGTGGACGACCGGTCGGCGGAGCCGCTGACCTACTTCGACATGACCACCGCGTTGGCGTTCGCCACGTTCGCCGACGCGCCCGTGGACATCGCCGTGGTGGAGGTGGGTCTCGGCGGCGCCGAGGACGCCACGAACGTGATCCAGGCCGGGGTGTGCGTACTCACCCCGATCGGGTTGGACCACACCGAGTGGCTCGGCGACACGCTCCAGGACATCGCGGTGGCCAAGTCCGGCATCATCCACCCCGGAGCCACGGTGATCTGCGCCGCGCAGGAGGAGGAGGCCGCCCGGCCGATCCTGCAACGCTGCGCCGAGGTGGGCGCGACCGTCGCCCGCGAGGGCGCCGAGTTCGGCGTGCTGCGTCGGGCGGTCGCCGTCGGCGGGCAGGTGCTCACCCTGCAAGGGCTCGGTGGGGTGTACGAGGAGGTGTTCGTCCCGCTGCACGGCGCGCACCAGGCGCAGAACGCGGCGGTGGCGCTCGCCGCCGTCGAGGCGTTCCTCGGTGCCGGTGCACGGCGGCAACTGGACGTCGAGGCGGTCCGCGAGGGCTTCGCGGCGGCCAGTTCACCGGGCCGCCTGGAGCGGGTCCGGACCGCCCCGACGATCCTGCTCGACGGCGCGCACAATCCGCAGGGAATGGCGGCCACGGTCACCGCACTACAGGAGGAGTTCGCGTTCAGCAAACTCGTCGCGGTGGTGGGCACGCTGGCCGACAAGGACGCGGCCAGCCTGCTGGAACTGCTGGAGCCGGTGGTCGACCAGGTGGTGGTGACCCGCAACAGCTCGCCCCGGGCGCTGCCGGTCGAGGAGTTGGCCGCGCTCGCCGCCGAGGTGTTCGGGCCGGACCGGGTCGAGGTCGCCGAGGAGATGCCGGATGCGATCGAGGCGGCGGTGGCGCTGGCCGAGGAGGACGTACCGGGTGAACTGGCCGGGGTCGGGGTGCTGATCACCGGCTCGGTGGTGACCGTGGCCGATGCCCGTCGACTGCTGAAGCGATGAGCGGGCCCACAGGCGCGCCCCGACCGGACGACAGCCCCGAGCCCCTCACCGGTGACGGTGCCGGATGGGGGCAGCCCGAGGACGGTCCCGGGGCGGGCGGCGACGGCCCGCCGGGACAGCGCCGGTCCGGGCTGCGTGATCCACAGCGGGCGGTACGCGGCCTCGGCGCGGGCACCCTCGCGCTGGAGGCGCTGGTGCTGCTGCTGGCGATCCAGCCGATCCGGGTCGTCGGTGGGGATCTCGGCGGCCCGGCGCTCGCGGCGGTGGTGACGCTGGCCGTGCTGGCGGCACTGCTGGCCGGACTGATGCGTCGCCCCTGGGCGTGGCAGGCCGGCACCGTGTTGCAGGGACTACTGCTGCTGTCCGGGCTGCTGCACTGGGCGCTGTTCGCGCTGGGCGTCATGTTCGCGCTGGTGTGGGCGTACGCGTTGCACGTCCGTCGGGTGATCCTGGGCTGACCGGCGGGTCACGCCTCGGCGCGTTCCCGCCACTGGGTCAGTGCGATGCCGTGTCCGTCCGGGTCGCGGAACGCCGCCGCCCACACCTCCAGCTTGGCGCCCCGGTTGACCACCCGGGGCGCGTAGGTGAACCGGACACCCGAGTCCCGCATCCGCTCGTAGGCCGACTGGATGTCGTCGACGTCGAGGTTGACGTGCACCAGCCGCCGGTTCATCGGCTGCGCGCCGGTCACCTCGCGCAGCACCAGCCGGGTCGCCCCGGAGGAGAGGACCGCGTTCCCGTTGCCCCGGTCGAGCTCGCGGAAGCCGAGCCGGTCCCGGTAGAACTCCAACGATCGGGGCAGCTCGGTGACGAGCAGGGTGATGCCCACGCCGCTGATCGGGGCGGCCGGGTCGGCGGCGTCCGGGTCGAAGCCGAAGATCGCCTCGTCCAGGTCCCGGTCGTCGACCTGCGGGTCCGCGGCACCGTCGGTGTCCCGAGCGTCGGCCGTCGGGCCTGCGTCGGTCTTCCTGCTCGCGTCGGTCGTCGTGCTCGGAGCGGTCGTCGTGCCGTCGTCGGTCGCGGTCCGCGGAGCGGGTGCCGTGCTCGCGGCGGTCGTCGCCGGGATCGGCTCGTCCCCGGGCGGCGTCGAACGGGTGCGCTCGCCGGTCGCCGGGTACGGGTCGTCCAGCGGCAGGTCCAGCGGGTCGAGGCCGACCGTGGGCGCGGTGCTCGCCGTACCGGCGGACGACGCGGCGCCGGGGCGGTCGTCGATCGGCAGGTCGGCGAAGAAGTCGGCCTCGTCCGGGGCGGTGGTGGTCGCCGCGAACCGCTCCTCGGCGGGGGTGCGCGGCGCGGGCGTGGCGCGACGGGGCAGCGGGGAGTCGCTGCTCGGCTCGACCACGGTGCCCTCCAGCACCACCGGTCCGCCGGGACGCTGGCGTACCCGGACCGGGTCGCGGGGCTCGGCCGGCTCGATCGGGTCGTCGCGCAGCGGAGCGCCGAGCGGGTCACCCAGCGGGTCGTGGAAGTCGTCCTCCGGCGCCCGGTCGGCCCACGGCGGGGCCTGCTGCCCGATCAGCACCTCGTCCGGCGGGACCTGCCCGGCGAACTCCTCGGCGAACTCGGGCGGGAGGTCGGCGATGCCGGCCTCGGCGTGGGTGGGCACCTCGTCCCAGAGCACCCGGACGTGTCGCGGGTCGTCCAGCGCCACCCGGATCGGCAGCGTCTGGCCCAGCGACGGCCACTTGGCGACCGGTACCCGGGGCTCGATGATCTTCTTGGACCGGGGCGGCAGCCCGGGCGCGTCGATCACGAGCTGGAGTTCGCAGCGGCCGAAGGCGTACTGGGTGGGTGGCTCGGAGGCGCTGTGCACATGGCCGGCGCCGACGACCCACGTGTGCCCGCCACCGCGCACGGTGGCCAGCGCGATCGCCAGCACCAGCAGGGCGACACCGAGCGCCACGATCGCCCAGCTCGTCATGCCCAGGCCGAACAGCACGACGAAGGCGGCCACGGTGCCGAGCACCGCCGCGATCAGTTTGCGGACCGGAGCGATGGGTCGGTTCCCGCCGTTCGCCACAGTGGACCTCCCGGGTGGTCAGGGCCAGGCTAGGCCGGATCGGGGGCCGGGGGAAGGTCCGACCACCGCGCCGGGGCCGGGACCGGGTCGCTAGGCTGAACCGTACCGAGCCCGACCGGCTTCCGCCCTGAGGAGGAACCCAGCGTGTCCAGCAGCAGCCCGGACGAGCGCACGCTCGTACTGATCAAGCCCGACGCGGTCCGCCGCGGCCTGGTCGGCGAGATCGTCTCCCGCTTCGAGCGTAAGGGGCTGCGGATCGACGCGCTGGCGTCCCGGACGATGGACGCCGCGCTGGCCGACGAGCACTACGCCGAGCACGTGGACAAGCCGTTCTACCCGCCGCTGAAGACGTTCATGACCAGCGGGCCGCTGGTCGCGCTGGTGCTCTCCGGCGACCAGGTGATCGACGTGGTGCGGGGCCTGATCGGCGCCACCGACGGGCGCAAGGCCGCCGCCGGCACCATCCGGGGTGACCTCGCGCTGTCCAACCGGGAGAACCTGGTGCACGCCTCCGACTCGCCGGACAGTGCCAAGCGCGAGCTGGCGCTCTGGTTCCCCGAGCTGGGCTGAACGACAGCGACGAGCCGGCTCGTCCACGGGCCGGCTCGTCCACGGGCCGGCTCAGGCCACCCAGGGCAACTTGTCCGGGTTGGCCACCAGGAAGATGTCGGTGATCCGACCGTCGGCGGTGCCGAGCGTGACCGCGTATCGGGCGCCGCCCGCGGTGACCACCACGGCGGCCGGCTGACCGTTGAGTTCGGTGCGGTGCACGGTGAGCGGCCAGCCCTTGTCCCGCACGCCCAGCAGGAACCGGACCACCCGCTCCGCGCCGCTGATCGGGTTGCGGGCGGCGCTCACCCGGCCGCCGCCGTCGCTCCACGCGGTCGCGTCGGCGGCCACCAGCTCGGTCAGCCTCCGCAGGTCGCCCTCACCGGCGGCGGCGACGAACGCCTCCAACAGCCGCTCCTGCTCCGCCCGGTCGGCGGTGAACCGGGGCTGCTCGCGTCCGATCCGGGCGGCGGCCCGGTGGTGCAACTGCCGGCAGTCCTCGGCGGACCGGTCGAGCAGTTCGGCGATCTCGGCGTACGGCAGCTCGAACGCGGTGTGCAGGACGTAGACGGCGCGCTCCGGCGGAGTGAGCCGCTCCAGCAGGTGCAGCAGCGCGGTGGAGAGCGAGTCGCGTAGTTCGGCGCGTTCCAACGGACCGAACGGTGACGGGACCGTCGACACCGGCTCCGGCAGCCACTGTCCGACGTACGCCTCCCGGGCGGACTGCCGGGCCCGCAGCCGGTCCATCGACAGGTGGGTCACCACCCGGGACAGGTAGCGGCGTGGCTCGGCCACCCGGCTCCGGTCGACGCGGGCCCAGCGCAGGTAGGTCTCCTGGAGCACGTCCTCGGCGTCGTGCCGGCTGCCGAGCAACCGGTACGCCAGGCCGAGCAGCATCGGCCGGTGCGCGTCGAGCGCACCGGCCGCCTCCGCCGCCTCGGTCGGGTTCAGTCGTCCGACGGGAGATCGTTGCGGAAGGTCACCGCGATCCGGTTCCACACGTTGATTGTGGCAATCGCCAGGACCAGATCGGCGAGTGCCTTCTCCGGCCAGACCTTCGCCGCGTCCTCCCACACGTCGTCGGGTACGCCGTGCTCGCCGAGCCGGGTGACCGCGTCGGTCAGCGCCAGCGCGGTGCGTTCCCGCTGGTCGAAGAAGGGCGCCTCCCGCCAGGCGGCCACCGCGAACAGCCGTCGACTCGACTCACCCGCGCCGAGCGCCTCCTGGCTGTGCATGTCGACGCAGTACGCGCAGCCGTTCAGGATCGACGCGCGCAGCTTCACCAGCTCCAGCACGGTGTGGTCGACGTTCGCCCGGACGTACTTCTCCAGCCCCATCACGGCGCCGAACGCCCCTGGCGCCACCTTGGCCACGTTCATCCGCTGCATGACAATCCTCCGATGTCTCGGTCCGACACCGCCACGACGGGTGCGGCACGTCGGGGCGTGACAGGTCGCTGCTGTGACGCCGGACACCGTGCCGATCATGGACTTGTGGCGCTGGTTTCGCGCCGTTGTGACCCGTTTTCGGGTCGCCACGTCTCCATGATCGGCGGGGCGGGGTTATCGGGAGGAGGCGGGCGGGCGGGGTGGGTATCATGGGTGGGCATGGCGATGATCCGGCTATCACCGGTGAGCCTCCGGAAGAACGGCCGGGTGACCGGCTCAGTAGAACCGGACGGGTCGGCCCGTCACAGCCGGTCAACGAGCGGGCGGTCGCAAACCGATCGCCAAGCGGGGTGGTACCGCGGGCCCGGCCCGGGGCGCCGGTGACGGCGTACCGGTGACGGCTCGTCCTCGCAGACCCACACGACAGTGAGCGTCAGCGAGGAGAGCGACCCCCGATGGCCTATCCGTTGCACGACCCGACCGCCACCGGCGTCCCGGCCAGCCCGGACCTGCCCGCGGTCGAGCGCCGGGTGCTGGAGCACTGGACGGCCGACAAGACCTTCGAGGCCAGCGTCGAGCAGCGTCCCGCCTCCGGCCGGCAGTCGTCCGCCGCCGGCGGCGGCTCCGCCGACAACGAGTACGTCTTCTACGACGGCCCGCCGTTCGCCAACGGTCTGCCGCACTACGGCCACCTCTTCACCGGGTACGTCAAGGACGTGGTGCCGCGCTACCAGACCATGCGCGGTCGGCGGGTGGAGCGGCGTTTCGGCTGGGACTGCCACGGCCTGCCCGCCGAGGTGGTGGCCGAGAAGCAGCTCGGCATCACCAGCAAGGCGGAGATCCTCGACCTCGGCGTGGCCCGGTTCAACGAGGCGTGCCGTTCCTCGGTGCTGGAGTTCACCCAGGACTGGGAGCGGTACGTCACCCGGCAGGCCCGCTGGGTCGACTTCGCCAACGACTACAAGACCCTCGACCTGGACTACATGGAAAGCGTCATGTGGGCCTTCAAGACCCTGCACGACAAGGGTCTGATCTACGAGGGCTTCCGGGTGCTGGCGTACTGCTGGCGGTGCGAGACGCCGCTGTCGAACACCGAGACCCGGATGGACGACGTCTACCGGGACCGGCACGACCCCACGCTGACCGTGTGGTTCGGGCTGACCGCCGACGAGTCCGCGCCGGAACTGCTCCGGGGGCCGCTCCGGCTGGGCGTCTGGACCACCACGCCGTGGACGCTGCCGTCGAACCTGGCGCTGGCCGTCGGACCGGACATCGAGTACGCGGTGCTGGAGCGCGACGGCGAACGGTACGTCGTCGGCGCCGGGCGCCTCGGCGCGTACGCGAAGGAGCTGGAGGGATACCAGCAGGTCGGCACGGTACGCGGCGCCGACCTGGTCGGGCGGCGGTACACCCCGCTGTTCGACTTCCTCACCGCGCAGGCCGGACCGCAGGCGTACCAGGTGCTCGGCGCGGAGTTCGTGACCACCGAGGACGGCACCGGGATCGTGCACCTCGCCCCGGCCTTCGGCGAGGACGACCAGAACGTCTGCAACGCGGCCGGCATCCCGACCATCGTCACCGTGGACGACCACACCCGGTTCACCGGGCTGGTGCCGCCGTACGAGGGCGAGCAGGTCTTCGACGTCAACAAGCCGGTGATCCGGGAGCTCAAGGAGCGGGGGGTGGTGCTGCGGCAGGACACCTACACCCACTCGTACCCGCACTGCTGGCGCTGCGACACCCCGCTGGTCTACAAGGCGGTGTCGTCGTGGTTCGTCGCGGTGACGACGTTCAAGGACCGGATGGTCGAGCTGAACCAGCAGATCAACTGGACGCCCGGACACATCAAGGACGGCTCGTTCGGCAAGTGGCTGGCCAACGCCCGGGACTGGTCCATCAGCCGCAACCGGTTCTGGGGCTCGCCCATCCCGGTCTGGCGCTCGGACGACCCGAACCACCCGCGCGTCGACGTGTACGGATCGCTGGCGGAGATCGAGCGGGACTTCGGCGTACGCCTGACCGACCTGCACCGGCCGGCAGTGGACGAGCTGGTCCGCCCCAACCCGGACGACCCGACCGGCCGGTCCATGATGCGCCGTGTGCCGGAGGTGCTGGACTGCTGGTTCGAGTCCGGCTCGATGCCGTTCGCCCAGGTGCACTACCCGTTCGAGAACCGCGACTGGTTCGAGAACCACTACCCGGGTGACTTCATCGTCGAGTACATCGGGCAGACCCGGGGCTGGTTCTACACCATGCACGTGCTGGCCACCGCGCTGTTCGACCGGCCGGCGTTCCGCAACTGCCTCAGCCACGGCATCCTGCTCGGCTCCGACGGGCGCAAGATGTCCAAGAGCCTGCGCAACTACCCGGACGTCTACCACGTCTTCGACTCGTACGGGTCGGACGCGATGCGCTGGATGCTGATGTCGTCGCCGGTGCTGCGGGGCGGCGACATGCCGGTCACCGAGTCGAGCGTGCGTGACGCCGTACGACAGGTGCTGCTGCCGCTCTGGAACGTCTGGTACTTCTTCTCGCTGTACGCCAACGCGGACGGCTACCAGGCGAAGCGGAAGACCGACGCGGTGGCGACCGGTGCCGGCAGCCTGCTCGACCGGTACGTGCTGGCCAAGACCAACGAGCTGGTCGAGACGGCCGGCGCGCAGATGGACGCGTACGACATCTCGGGGGCCTGCGCCACCGTCCGGTCCTACCTGGACGCGCTGACCAACTGGTATGTGCGTCGCTCCCGGGACCGGTTCTGGGCGGGCGACACCGAGGCGTTCGACACGCTCTGGACGGTGCTGGAGACGCTGTGCCGGGTGGTGGCGCCGTTGGCGCCGCTGACCGCAGAGGAGATCTGGCGCGGGCTGACCGGCGAGCGGTCGGTGCACCTGACCGACTGGCCGCGGGCCGAGGAGTTCCCGGTCGACCACGAGCTGGTCGCCGCGATGGACGCCACCCGGGCGGTCGCCTCGGCGGCGCTGTCGCTGCGCAAGGCCAAGGGACTGCGGGTCCGGCTGCCGCTGGCGCGGCTGACCGTGGCCAGCCCGGTGGCCGAGCAGTTGCGGCCCTTCGCCGACCTGGTCGCCGACGAGGTCAACGTGAAGGAGGTCGTCTTCACCGACGAGGTGTCCGCGTACTGCCAGCAGGTGCTCACCGTGGTGCCCCGGGCGCTGGGACCCCGGGTCGGCAAGCAGGTGCAGCAGGTGATCAAGGCGGTCAAGGCGGGGGAGTGGGAGTTGGTCGACGGCGCCCCGGTGGCGGCCGGGGTGACGTTGGCCGACGGCGAGTACGAGCTGCGGCTGGTCGCGGCCGACGCCGAGCACTCCGCCCCGCTGCCCGGCGGTGAGGGAGTGGTGGTGCTGGACACGGTGGTCACCCCCGAACTGGCCGCCGAGGGGCTGGCCCGGGACGTCGTCCGGGTGGTCCAGCAGGCCCGCCGCGACGCCGACCTGGACGTCTCGGACCGGATCGTGGTGTCGGTGTCGGCCTCGGCGGAGGTGCGCGCGGCGGTGTCCGGGTACGCCGAGTTCGTGGCCCGCGAGGTGCTGGCGGACAGCGTCGACTTCGCCGACGACCTGGACGGCTTCGCCGGGGAGGTCGGCGAGGGCGAGCAGGTGACGGTAGCGGTGCGTCGTGTGAGCTGACGCGTGAGCTGACGTGTAAGGAAGGGCCCCCTGCTAACGCCCGGTGTATAGCAGGGGGCCCTTCCTAACATCCCACCCAGCCTGCGGACCGGCGCCACCTCGCGCATGTCGGTGTGCGAGGGTCCGCTACGGTGACACCGCCCCTAACCCGCTCGATCCGCCGGAGGACCAGTGCCGCTGCTCTACACCATCGGCAGGTACACCGTGGCCCCGGCACTGCGGCTGGCCTTCCAGCCGAACGTGGAAGGGCTGGAGCACATCCCGGTGACCGGTGGCGCGATCTTCGCCGGCAACCACCTGTCGGTGGCCGACGAGTTGTTCCTCGGCACGGTGGTGCCACGGCACCTGGCGTTCTGGGCCAAGTCGGACTACTACAAGGGCACCGGGGCGAAGGGCGCGTTCCACCGGTTCGTACTCAACGGACTGGGCGCCATCCCGGTCGAGCGGGCCGGCGGGCGGGCGGCGTTGACCGCCTTCGACGCGGCGATCCCCGCCCTCCAGGGCGGCGACCTGGTCGCCATCTATCCCGAGGGGACCCGTTCGCCGGACGGCCGGCTCTACCGCGGACGTACCGGCACCGCCCGGCTGGCGCTGGCCGCCGGCGTCCCGATCATCCCGGTCGGCATGATCGGCACCGACAAGGTACAGCCGATCGGCGCCCGGATGCCACGACCCGGGCGCGCGAAGATCACCGTACGGTTCGGCAAGCCGCTCGACTTCACCGGCCGCTCGGCGGACCGCACGTCGCTACGGGAGATGACCGACGAGCTGATGGCCGAGATCCAGAAGCTCACCGGCCAGGAGTACGTCCCGCGCTACGCCCCGCCCCGCGCGAAGCCGCCGGCCCCCGGCGAGCCGACGCCGGGTGAGCCGACGCCGGGTCAGTCGGGCCAGCCGGGTCAGTCGACGCCGGGCGAGCCGACCGCCGGCTGAGCGGGAATCGGGGCGGACCCGCTCGTCAGCCGCTCGTCGAGACGATCTGCCGCCGCATCGTGGCGAGCAGTTGGGCGCTGTCGTCCACCGAGAGACCGGTGAAGACCGCGCTGGTGATGCTGCCGTGGTCGACCGAGGTGCAGACCACCACCCCGACGCCGTCGACGTTGCCCACCGCGCACCGCTCGTGCCGTCCCCGCACACCGGTCTCCACGACCTGCGCCTCGCCGAGCGAGTACTGCTGGGTGAGCCGTTCGATCTCGCTGTCGGCGTCGGCCGAGGGGGCGAAGCGGAAGCCGGTGCCGCCGAAGACGGTGACCTGCTTGCCGGCGCGTGTGGTGTAGATACCGGCGAAGGTGTCGTCGGCGAGCAGGTGCGTCTGGCGCATCTGTGACTCCAACTGCCGGGCGGCCTGCGTACTGCGGTCGTCCTGGCGGAGTTCCAGGTCGGCGACCTGGCTCGGCAGCGAGGCGTTCGCCGGGTACTGACTCGCCATCGGGACCCCGTAGTAGGCCGGACAGCCACAGCAGCAGGCGATCGTCAGCAGCAGCATCCACGGCCAGCGGCGGCGCTTCCGGCGGCGGGCGTACCCGGGGGGCGCCTGCCAGCCCGGCGGCGGCGCGGGGGGGCCGGACTTTCGTCCCCGCCAGCCCCGCACCAGCGGCGCAGGCGGAGCGGCCGGTGGTGCCGGCGGAGGGGCGTGCCGTACCTGTGGCTGCGCGGCCGGCTGCGGACGAACCGGCGCCGCCGGGGGCCGCATCGGCGCGGCGGGCGCCGCCGGGTTGGGCCGCCCGGCCAGCGGTGGGTACGCGGCCGGCTGGTGTGCGGGTGGGGCGGACGAGACCGGCGGTGGTGGGTACGCGGCCGGTTGGTGTGCGGGCGGCGCGGACGAGACCGGCGGCGGTGGGTACGCGGCCGGTTGCTGTGCCGGTGGTGCGGACGAGACCGGCGGTGGTACGGGGGTGTAGGACCGGGTCGGTGGGGGTGCGGGGTAGGACAACGTGGGCGGCGGCAGGGCGGGCATGTCCGCCGAGGGCAGGTGCCAGCCGCTGGTGTCGGCCCCGGCCCACGGGTCGACCGGGGTCTGGTGCTCGGGCGCGTCGGCCGGCGCCACCGGCGGCAGCAGGGTGGGCTCGGCGGACATGCCCCAGACGCGGCGGCGTGGCGGTGGCGGCGGTACGGCGGCCGACCCGCTCCAGCGTGGCGCGGGCTCCTCTACGGCCGTCGCCTCGGGCATGATCCGGGTGCCCTGCGGGCCGACCTCGGGGGGCGGTGCCACGGTGGTACGCGCGTCGCCCTCGGATGACACCGACCCGTTCCGCTCGTCGGCCTCGTCGACGGACCGGGTCGGGTCGGCCTCGCCCACCGGCTGGGTCGGGTCGGGCTCGTGTACCGGTCGGGTCGGGTCGGGCTCGTGTACCGGTCGGGTCGGGTCGGGCTCGACCCGCGTCTGATCGGGCGCGGCCTCGGACCGAGTCGGGATGATCTCGGCTCGGGTCGGATCGACCTCAAGTCTGTTCGGGGTGATCTCGGGTCGGGTCGGGTCGAGCGGTGCGGCTGGTGGGGTGGGGCGGGTCGGTTCGGCGGGACTGGTCGGGTCGGCGTCGCCGACCGGCTGGGTCTCGTCCGCCGGCGAGGTGGTGGCAGGCGGTGCGGGGTCGAGGGTCTGCTCCTGGGTGACCGCTGACTCCCCGTTCCGGTGTGTGTCCGGACGGTTCCCGTCGACCGGCCGGTCTGCTCCCGGCTGCGGCTCCGGCATCGCGGCAATCTCCTCTCACGCCGACCCGAGGTTAGTACCGGTGTGCCACCGGAGCAGAACCAGGCCGGGTACCACCGCCGGACGGGGCGGCCGACGACCGGTGGTCGTCGCTGCGGGCCGGGGCCGATTCCGCTGGTTCCCGGGTCGGCCAGGTGTGGCGTGGTGGTCGGTGGGTGGGCGCGTACCCTTGGGCATCATGAGCGTCCCGTCCACCACTCCGCGTCCGGTCGCGGCCAACTCCGTCTGGCCCCGCCTGGAGCCGCTGCTGCCGCAGGTGACCAAGCCCATCCAGTACGTCGGTGGCGAACTGGGAGCGGTGGTCAAGGACTGGGACTCCGCGACCGTGCGCTGGGCGCTGATGTATCCGGACGCGTACGAGGTGGGCCTGCCCAATCAGGGCGTGCAGATCCTCTACGAGGTGCTCAACGAGCTTCCCGACACGCTCGCCGAGCGGACGTACGCGGTCTGGCCGGACCTGGAACGGCTGATGCGTACCCACGAGGTGCCGCAGTTCACCGTCGACGCGCACCGCCCGGTCGGTGACTTCGACCTGTTCGGCGTCTCGTTCGCCACCGAGCTGGGCTACACCAACCTGCTCACCGCCATCGACCTCGCCGGTATCCCGCTGCTCGCGGCCGACCGTACCGACGCCGACCCGGTGATCGTGGCCGGTGGGCACGCCGCGTTCAACCCGGAGCCCATCGCCGACTTCGTCGACGCCGCCGTGCTCGGTGACGGCGAGGAGGCGGTCCTGGAGATCACCGCGATCGTCCGGGAGTGGAAGGCGGAGGGCTCGCCCGGCGGCCGGGACGAGCTGCTGCTGCGGCTGGCCCGCACCGAGAGCGTCTACGTGCCGCGCTTCTACGACGTGGACTACCTGCCCGACGGCCGGATCCAGCGGGTCGTGCCGAACCGGGCGGACGTGCCGTTCCGGGTGCACAAGCGCACCACGATGGATCTGGACGCCTGGCCGTACCCGCGCAAGCCGCTGGTGCCGCTCGCCGAGACGGTGCACGAGCGGTACGCGGTGGAGATCTTCCGGGGCTGCACCCGGGGCTGCCGGTTCTGCCAGGCGGGCATGATCACCCGCCCGGTGCGGGAACGGTCCATCACCACCGTCGGGCAGATGGTGCAGCAGGGGCTGGAGTTCTCCGGTTTCCACGAGGTGGGTCTGCTGTCCCTGTCCTCGGCCGACCACTCCGAGATCGGTGACATGTGCTCCGGCCTCGCCGAGCAGTACCAGGGCACCAACGTGTCGCTGTCGCTGCCGTCGACCCGGGTGGACGCGTTCAACATCGACCTCGCCCAGGAGCTGTCCCGCAACGGCCGCCGGACCGGGCTGACCTTCGCCCCGGAGGGCGGGTCGGAGCGGATCCGCAAGGTGATCAACAAGATGGTGTCGAAGGACGACCTCATCCGCACCGTGGTCACCGCGTACACCAACGGCTGGCGGCAGGTGAAGCTCTACTTCATGTGCGGCCTGCCCACCGAGACCGACGAGGACGTCCTCGAGATCGCCGACATGGCCCACGAGGTCATCCGGGCCGGTCGGGCCGCCACCGGCTCGAAGGACATCCGCTGCACGGTGTCCATCGGCGGGTTCGTGCCGAAGCCGCACACCCCGTTCCAGTGGGCGTCGATGCAGCGCCCGGAGGTCATCGACCACCGGCTCAAGCTGCTCAAGCAGGCGATCAACGCGGACCGGTCGCTGGGCCGGGCGATCGGCTTCCGCTACCACGACGGCGAGCCGTCGCTGATCGAGGGCCTGCTGTCCCGGGGGGACCGCCGGGTCGGCGCGGTGATCCGCCGGGTGTGGGAGAACGGCGGCCGGTTCGACGGCTGGAGCGAGCACTTCTCGTACCAGCGCTGGGTGGAGGCGGCCGACGAGGTGCTGCCCGGGTTCGGGCTGGACCTCGACTGGTACACCACCCGCGAGCGCGAGGAGCTGGAGGTCCTGCCCTGGGACCACCTGGACTCCGGCCTGGACAAGGACTGGCTCTGGCAGGACTGGCAGGATTCGCTCAGCGAGTACGAGCAGGACGACTGCCGCTGGACGCCCTGTTTCGACTGCGGTGTCTGCCCGGCCATGGACACCGAGATCCAGATCGGCCCGACCGGCCGGAAGCTGCTCCCGTTGACCCCGGTCAACGGTCTGAAGCTGCCCACCGGCGCGCAACAGTGACCCCGGCGCCCCGGGTGGGGTGCGACACCGAGGAGCAGGACGATCAGTAGGAAACCTCAGCCCGAGGGCGGCCAGGCGCCGGTCGTCCAGCGCGTCCGCATCCGGTACGCCAAGCGGGGCCCGCTGCGGTTCACCTCGCACCGGGACTTCGCCCGGGCGTTCGAGCGGGCGCTGCGCCGTGCCGCCGTACCGGTGGCCTTCTCCCAGGGCTTCACCCCGCACCCGAAGATCTCGTACGCGAGCGCCGCGCCGACCGGGGTCGCCAGCGAGGCGGAGTATCTGGAGATCGGCCTGCGCGAGCCGGTGGACCCGGCGCAGTTGCGCGAGGCGCTGGACACGGCGCTCTCGCCCGGCCTCGACGTGCTCGACGCGGTGGTGGCCACCGGCAGCGGCCTGGCCGACCGGATCCAGGCGTCCCTCTGGCGGATCGAGTTGCCGGAGGTGGACCCCGAGGTCCTGGCCAAGGCGGTCACCGCGTTCCTGGCCGCCGACGAGGTGCTGGTGGAGCGGATGACCAAGCAGGGGCGGCGGACCTTCGACGCCCGCGCGGCCGTCACCCGCGTCGATGTGATCACGTCGTCGGCGACGCCTTCCGTGGCCCCGGCCGTACCGTGTGCGATACTCGAACTGGTCGTGCGGCAGGTCACCCCGTCCGTACGGCCCGATGACGTCCTTTCCGGCTTCCGCGTGGTGGCCGGCCTGGAACCGCCGGTAGCCCCGAAGGTGACCCGGCTGGCTCAGGGCACGCTGACCGCGCAGGGTGCGATCGTGGATCCGCTGGACGCGGACCGCGACGGGGCAACCATCGGCGGGCGCTGACCGACGGTCGGTGCTCAGACAGGCAGACTTCGCCGGTCGCGCACGCCCGTGCGCCCGGGGAAACACCTTTGCGGCGACCCTGCGTGGCAGCGCTCACCCGCGCCCGGGGAAGCCAGAACTGGAGAACGTCCATGCTCGAGAACGAGCCCGAGGGCGGCGAACGGTCCGGTGCGAACCCGGCCGGCGAGACCGCCGAGAACAGCACCGCCGGCACGGCGGGTGCCTCCTCACCGGTGGCCCCCGACGCGTCGGGGGAGACCGCCGGCACGGTGAGCGGCGCGGCCGACCTGGGCAGCCCGTCCGCCGCCGAGACACCGCCCCGCAGACGGGCCACCCGTCGCCGGGCCACCCCGGTCACCCAGCCGGAGCAGACCGACGCCCCGGTCGAGGCGTCCAGCACCCCGGCGCCGGGCAGCGCGGAGGCCCCGCAGGCGGAGGTCTTCGCCCCGGTCTCCGGTGACCTGGACGAGGCACCGAAGACGCCCCGGCGACGCCGCAAGGCCACCACCGCGTCGAAGACCACCGAGGAGCCGCTGGCCGTAGCCGAGGTCGAGGCGGCCGGTGGAGACGTCGTACCGCCGGTGAAGGTGACCCGTACCCGCCGGAAGAAGGCGACCCCGCCGGCCGAGGCCCCGGCCGTGGTCGAGGAGGCGGTGGCCGAGGAGTCGGCAGCCACGGCCGGTACCGACTTCGGTGCGGCCGAGCTGCCCCCCGAGGGCGCCGCGCCGGTCGAGGCCGCCGAGAGCGACCCGGCCGAGCCGGTGACCCCGGCGGAGCCGGAGGCCGAAGCCGCGCCGGAGCCCCGGTCCCGCCGACGCCGTGCCGCGCTCAGCGCGCCGACGGTGCTGTTCATGGCTCCGGAGGAGGTCACGGCCGCCCGCGCCGCCGCCGCTGCGGCTGCCGCCGCGCCGCCCGCCGAGGAGGAGACCACCGAGGAGCCGGCCGAGCCGACCCGGCGTCGCCGCCGGGGTCGGCGGGAGCCCGAGCCGGAGCCCGTCGCCGAGGTCGAGGTCGAGGAGGAGCCCGCCGCGGAGGCCGAGGAGGCCGCCGACGACGAGGACGAGGACGGCTCGCGGCGTCGCCGTCGGCGTGGCCGCCGGGGCCGGGGTCGGGGTAAGGGCGGCGCCGAGGACCTCGACGACGCCGAGGAGAACGAGGCCGAGGAGGCCGCCCAGGGCGAGGCGGACGAGGCCGAGACGGACGAGTCCGGCGACGAGGGCGACGGCGACGGGTTGACCCGCCGTCGGGGGGGGGGGGGGCCCCCCGGGGGGGGGCCCCCCCCCCCCCCCCGGCCCCCCCCGCCCCGGCCCGGCCCCGGGGCGCCCCCGGGAGGCCGGCCCCCGGGCGCGCGTGGTGGGG
>NZ_JBITKM010000020.1:0-64762 GCF_044461025.1 Micromonospora sp. NPDC049900 | reverse complement strand
GGCCCGCGGCGCCCCCCCCGGGCGCGGCGCCGGGCGCCGCCCGGCCCGAGCCGGCCGCCGGGGGCGCGGGCGCGGGGTTCCCCCCCGGGGGGGGGGGGCCCCGCCGCCGGGGGGCCGGCGACACCGACGGCGGCGCCGACGACGGCGTACCCACGGTGGTGAAGATCCGCGAGCCGCGCCGCACGGTCGACGAGGTGCAGGGCGTCTCCGGCTCGACCCGGCTGGAGGCCAAGCGGCAGCGCCGCCGGGACGGCCGCGAGCAGCGCCGGACCCGCCCGCCGATCCTGAGCGAGTCGGAGTTCCTGGCCCGCCGCGAGGCGGTCGACCGGGTGATGGCGGTACGCCAGCGCGGGGACCGCACCCAGATCGCCGTTTTGGAGGACGGCGTGCTGGTCGAGCACTACGTCACCCGCAACTCCGCCGGCACCATGGCCGGCAACGTCTATCTCGGCAAGGTGCAGAACGTGCTGCCGAGCATGGAGGCGGCGTTCGTCGACATCGGCCGGGGCCGCAACGCCGTCCTGTACGCGGGCGAGGTCAACTGGGACTCCACCGGTCTGGAGGGGCGGGCCCGCTCGATCGAGCAGGCGCTCAAGTCCGGCGACTCGGTGCTGGTGCAGGTCACCAAGGACCCGATCGGGCACAAGGGTGCCCGGTTGACCAGCCACGTCGCGCTCTCCGGTCGGCACCTGGTGTACGTGCCCGGCGGCAACGCCTCCGGGATCAGCCGCAAGCTGCCGGACACCGAACGCAAGCGGCTGCGGGACGCGCTCAAGAAGCTGGTGCCGGACGGCGCAGGCGTGATCGTCCGGACCGCCGCCGAGGGCGCCAGCGAGGACGAGTTGGCCCGCGACGTCAAGCGGCTCCAGGCGCAGTGGGAGGACATCCAGGCCAAGTCGACCGAGGGCGGCGCGCCGGTGCTGCTCTACGAGGAGCCGGACCTGGTCATCCGGGTGGTCCGGGACCTGTTCAACGAGGACTTCCGCGAGCTGGTGATCGAGGGCGACCAGTCGTACGACATGGTCGAGTCGTACCTGTCGCACGTCTCGCCGGACCTGGTCGCCCGGCTCCGCCGACACGTGGGCACCACCGACGTGTTCGCCGCGTACCGCATCGACGAGCAGATCCTCAAGGGGCTCGACCGCAAGGTGTTCCTGCCCTCCGGCGGTCATCTGGTGATCGACCGGACCGAGGCGATGACCGTGGTCGACGTCAACACCGGTAAGTACACCGGCGCGGGCGGCAACCTGGAGGAGACCGTCACCCGCAACAACCTGGAGGCGGCCGAGGAGATCGTCCGCCAACTGCGGTTGCGCGACATCGGCGGCATCGTGGTGATCGACTTCATCGACATGGTGCTGGAGTCGAACCGGGAGCTGGTGTTGCGCCGGTTGACCGAGTGCCTGGGCCGGGACCGCACCAAGCACCAGGTCACCGAGATCACCTCGCTGGGTCTGGTGCAGATGACCCGCAAGCGGATCGGTGCCGGGCTGCTGGAGGCGTTCAGTGAGACCTGTGACTGCTGCAAGGGTCGGGGTCTGATCATCCACACCGAGCCGGTGCCGGAGAAGCCGCGTTCCGGTGGCACGGAGAAGGTCAAGGCGGTCGCCTCGGCCGCGCCGGCTGCCGAACAGGCCAGTGGTTCGTCGCGGCGTCGGGGTCGCAAGAGCGCCGCCGAGCGGACCGTGGTCGAGGTCACCGACACCGAGGAGACCGCCACCGGTACGGCGGACGCGGACTACCACGACACGATGGGCTACGACCTGTCCCGGTACGAGACGGACACGCCGGCCGCTGCGGACGTGGCCGACAGCCAGCAGGGCGAGTCGGCCCGCCTGGCCGCCCCGGACGACCCGGACGCGGTGGGCGAGAGCGACGAGGACGAGGGTGCCGAGGGCGGCACCGGTCGCCGTCGCTCCCGGCGTGGCGGCGCACGCCGCCGTACCCGACCGTGACCGCCCGGCGGTAGACCGGACCCGGTCCGCCGCCCCGACGTCGACGAGCCCCGCCCACGGTGACCTCCGCCGGGCGGGGCTCCGGCGTATCGTGGTCGGTGAGTCGGCGGCGGGACGGCACCACGGCCGGTGACCGGGCGATGGCCGACCGGTGACCTGGTCCGGTGGGGGTGGCCCGGTTTGGGGCTGGCCCCGGCCATGGCGTACGCTAACCTGCGGCGCACTTTGGTGTGCCGAGTTCCCGTGTGCCCGCGCCGCCGTGCCTCTGCTACCCGGCGAGCCGCCGCGGGGACGACCGCCAGCAGCCTCAACGACAGGGAGTCCGCCTCCGATGTACGCGATCGTCAAGACCGGCGGCAAGCAGTACAAGGTCGCCGAAGGCGACGTGATCGAGGTCGAGAAGCTCGCCGGTGCCCCCGGCGACGCGGTGAAGCTCGCCGCGGTGCTCCTCGTCGACGGTGACGACCTGGTGACCGATGCGGCCAAGCTCGCCGAGGTCGAGGTGTCCGGCGAGATCGCCGCGCACACCAAGGGCCCGAAGATCCGGATCCACAAGTTCAAGAACAAGACCGGCTACCACAAGCGCCAGGGTCACCGCCAGCCGCTGACCCAGGTCAAGGTGACCGGCATCTCCAGCGGGAAGTAGGTCGTTCTCAGATGGCTCACAAAAAGGGTGCGTCCAGCTCGCGTAACGGCCGTGACTCCGCGGCCCAGCGGCTCGGCGTGAAGCGCTTCGGTGGTCAGGTCGTCAGCGCGGGCGAGATCATCGTCCGGCAGCGCGGCACCAAGTTCCACCCCGGTGACCTGGTCGGCCGTGGCGGCGACGACACGCTGTTCGCGCTGTCCGCCGGTGCGGTCCAGTTCGGCACCAGGCGCGGTCGCAAGACCGTCAGCATCGTGCCGCAGCAGTAGCTTCGAGGCGAAGCGGGCCGTGGACCTGATGTCCCGGCCCGCTTCGCCATTTCTCACGCGGGGTAGCGCCTCGCTGGAAGGATTGCGGCGTGACGACGTTCGTTGACCGGGTCGTCCTGCACCTGCAGGCCGGCGACGGCGGGCACGGCTGTGTGTCGATCCACCGGGAGAAGTTCAAGCCGTTCGGCGGCCCCGACGGCGGTAACGGCGGCCATGGCGGCAGCGTGTCGCTGGTGGTCGATCCGCAGGTGCACACGCTGCTCGACTTCCACTTCCGCCCGCACGTCAAGGCACCCAACGGCCGCGGTGGCGCGGGCTCCAACCGGGACGGCGCCAACGGCGGCGACCTGGTGCTCACCGTGCCGGACGGCACGGTCGTGCAGACCGCCGACGGCACCGTGCTGGCCGACATGGTCGGCGCCGGCACCACCTTCGAGGTGGCCCGGGGTGGTCGGGGTGGTCGGGGCAACGCCTCGCTGGCCAACGCCCGCCGGAAGGCACCCGGCTTCGCCGAGTTGGGCGAGCCGGGCGAGCAACTGGACGTGGTGCTGGAGCTCAAGAGCGTCGCCGACGTCGGCCTGGTGGGCTTCCCGTCGGCCGGCAAGTCGTCGCTGATCTCGGTGATCTCGGCCGCCAAGCCGAAGATCGCCGACTACCCGTTCACCACCCTGGTGCCGAACCTCGGCGTGGTCCGGGTCGACAACCACACCTTCACCGTCGCCGACGTGCCCGGTCTGATCCCGGGCGCGGCCACCGGCAAGGGCCTGGGGCTGGAGTTCCTGCGGCACGTGGAGCGGTGTGCCGTGCTGGTGCACGTGATCGACACCGCGACGCTGGAGCCGGGCCGGGACCCGCTGGCCGACATCGACACCATCGAGGCGGAGCTGGCCGAGTACGGCGGTCTGGCCGACCGGCCGCGCATGGTGGCCCTGAACAAGATCGACGTGCCCGACGGCCGGGACCTCGCCGAGATCGTCCGGCCCGACCTGGAGGCGCGCGGTCTGCGGATCTTCGAGGTGTCGGCGGCCACCCGGGAGGGCCTCAAGGAGTTCACCTACGCGAT
This sequence comes from Micromonospora sp. NPDC049900, assembly GCF_044461025.1. Taxonomy (NCBI): domain Bacteria; kingdom Bacillati; phylum Actinomycetota; class Actinomycetes; order Micromonosporales; family Micromonosporaceae; genus Micromonospora; species Micromonospora sp. NPDC049900. The sequence continues at coordinate 60,832 of NZ_JBITKM010000020.1, read as the reverse complement.
GGCCGAGCTGGTGGCGCAGGCGCGGGCCGCCGTGCCGCCGGCCGAGCCGACCCGCATCGTGATCCGCCCCAAGGCGGTCGACGACGCCGGGTTCACCATCGAGGCGCAGGACGACGGCTCCTACACGGTGCGCGGTGGCCGCCCGGAGCGGTGGGTACGCCAGACGAACTTCGACAACGACGAGGCGGTCGGCTACCTCGCGGACCGGTTGGCGCGTCTCGGCGTGGAGGACCACCTGGCGAAGGCCGGTGCCCAGCCGGGCGATTTGGTGCGCATCGCGGACCGGGAGTTCGACTGGCAGCCGACCCTCTACGCCGGGGCGGACTACGTGCCGGGTTCCCGGGGCCGCGACGAGCGGCTGGAGGAGAAGACGAACCGCGCCAGCGCGGCGGAGCGGTTGGCGGCCCGCAAGGCCCGTCGGCAGCGGCCGGCGGACGAGGTGGAGGCGGCTCCGACGCCGGACGACGCCGGATAGCTCGCTGCGCGGTGCGGCGGCCCCGGTCAGGGGCGGTCGATCGGGTCGTCCAGCCGTGAACCGGTGCCCGCCCGGTTGGACAGCAGCAGGCCGAGGGCCAGCATCCCCAGGGCCAGGCCCAGGTGCAGCCAGTTGTCCGCGCCGTTCACCGGGATCCAGTTGGCGCCGGCCGAGTCGACGACCACCAGGCCGTAGATCCAGAGCACGAGGTACACCGCGCCGCCGCCGATCAGGAACAGCCGCGCGCCGGCCAGACTGCGGGCCAGCGCCAGGCCGACCACGCCGAAGGCGAGGTGGACCAGGTTGTGCAGGACGGAGACCTGGAAGACGCCGAGCAGCTTCGCCTCGGAGTGGTGGCCGCCGAAGGACAACTCGCCGTAGTTCGTGGTGATGCCGGGGACGAACCCGAGCACCCCGATCAGGAGGAAGACCACCGCCAGGATCAGGGCGGCGAGCTGGGCGCGGGTGGTGCGCCGGGCCGGCTTCTCCAGCGACCTGTGCGCCATCGTCGTCACCTCCGTGAGCCCGCGACCGTCGCGGGGTGGGTCCCCGGCTCCGACGATCTCGCATGTACGCCGTCGTCGGGGGCGACTCCGGAGAAATGACGACCAGCGTGGCACTGCGTACCGTGCGCCCCGGTCCGGCACGGCGGGACGGACCCGCCGACCGGGGCGACCCGGTGGTGGGCTCAGTCCAGGTCGAACTCGCCGTCCTGGGCGCCGGCGACGAAGGCGTCCCACTCGGCCTGCGTGAACACCAGCACCGGGCCGTCCGGCTCGGCGGAGTTACGCATACCGATGAGGTCGTCGACGAAGGCGACCTCCACCGCCGCCTCCGAGGTGTCGCCCTCGGCCCGCTGCCAGACCGCCCGGGAGAGGTCGAAGTCGCCCTTGGGGTGCGCTGTCATTGCGTCAGTCCTCCAGTGCAGGGGAATGGGGACGCTCGTTCGAGGCCCCATCGGGCAGGATAAGCGGATGCCGAGCCTGAGCCGTGCAGAGTCGACCGCGCGTGGCGCGTCGATCTCCGTCGTTTCCTACCACGTGGACCTCGACCTCACCGGTGGCGACGAGCGGTTCCGCTCGCTGGTCACGATCCGGTTCCGGGCCACCGGCAGGGAGACCTTCGCCGAGGTGAAGCCCGCGACACTGCTGGCGGTACGCCTCAACGACCGTGATCTCGATCCGGCCGCGCTGGACGACAACCGGCTCGCCCTGACCGGGCTGGCCGAGGAGAACACGCTGACCGTCGAGGCGGAGATGGCGTACACGAACACCGGTGAGGGACTGCACCGGTTCGTCGACCCGGCCGACGGCGAGACCTACCTGTACGCGATGTCCTTCCTGGACGACGTGCAACGCATCTTCGCCGCCTTCGACCAGCCCGACCTGAAGGCGCCGGTCACGCTCACGGTCACCGCACCGGAGCACTGGACGGTCGCGGCCAACGGCGCACTGGCCGCCAACCCGGCCCCCGGGCGCTGGGAGTTCGTCCCCACCCTGCCCATCGCCACGTACTTCTTCACGCTGATCGCCGGTCCCTGGCACGTCAGGCGGGACAGCCACGACGGCATCCCGCTGGGGGTGTACTGCCGCCGGTCGCTGGCCGAACACCTGGACGCCGACGCCGACGAGATCTTCACCATCACGAGGCAGTGCCTGGACCGGTTCCACCAGCTCTTCACCGAGCGGTACCCGTTCGGCAAGTACGACCAGGCGTTCGTGCCGGAGTTCAACGCCGGGGCGATGGAGAACCCGGGCCTGGTGACCTTCCGCGACGACTACGTGTTCCGCTCGGCGGTCACCGACTCCGAGCGCGAGCTGCGCGCCACCACGATCGCCCACGAGATGGCGCACATGTGGTTCGGCGATCTCGTCACCATGCGCTGGTGGGACGACCTGTGGCTGAACGAGTCGTTCGCCGAGTACCTGGGCACCCGGGTCACCGCCGAGGCGACCCGGTTCGACCAGGCGTGGACGACCTTCGCGCTGCAACGCAAGGCCTGGGGGTACGCGGCCGACCAGCGTCCCTCCACCCATCCCGTCGCCCCCGAGCGGGTGGCCGACGCGGCGGAGGGGCTGCTCAACTTCGACGGCATCTCGTACGCCAAGGGCGCCAGTGTGCTGCGGCAACTGGTCGCCTGGCTCGGTGACGAGGCGTTCCTGGCCGGGCTGAACGATCACTTCGCCCGGCACCGCTTCGGCAACGCCACCCTGGCCGACCTGCTCGACAGTCTCGCCGCCGCCAGCGGCCGGGACCTGACCGACTGGGCGCAGGCGTGGCTGCGTACCGCGCAGGTGAACACGCTGCGCTCCGAGGTGCGGCTGGACGCCGACGGCCGGTACGCCGAGGCGGCCGTGGTGCAGACCGCCCCGCCGTCGCACCCGGTGCTGCGCCCGCACCGCATCGGGGTCGGCCGGTACGCCGTCGACGGCACCGCCGAGCGGCAGGAGATCGACCTCGACCCGAAGTCCGACGACGGACGTACGCTGCTCACCGGGTTGGTCGGTGAACCGGCGGCGGCGGTCCTGCTGCCCAACGACGGCGACCTGACGTTCGCCAAGATCCGCCTGGACCCGGCCTCGGCCGACGCCGTGTCGCTGCTGCTGCCCGAGCTGGCCGACCCGCTGGCCCGGGCGCTGCTGTGGGGCGAGGCGCTGGACGCCGCCACCGACGGGGAACGGCCGGTGCAGGCGGTGGTCGACCTGATCGGGGCGGCGCTGCCCACCGAGACCGAGGTGATCATCGCCGAGGACGTGCTGGCGCTGAGCCGGTCGCTGGTCGACCGCTACCTCGACCCGGCGGCCCGGCGGGCGGCCCTGGACCGGATCGCCGACGCCTGTCGCCGCTTGCTCGACGGTGCCGCGCCGGGGGAGTCGTTGCAGTTGGCCGCCGTGCGGGGCCTGATCGCCGTGACCACCGACGCCGACCTGCTGGGTGGCTGGCTCGCCGGTCGGGGCGTACCGGCCGGGCTGGCCGTCGACACCGAGCTGCGCTGGTCCGTGCTGGCGCGGCTGGTGACGCTGGGCGCCGCCGGGGAGAGCGAGATCGCCGCCGAGGCCGCCGCCGACCCGAGCGCCGCCGGTGCGGAGCGGGCCGCCGCCTGCCGGGCCGCGCTGCCCGACCCGGCCGCCAAGCAGGCCGCGTGGGAGATCATCGTGTCGAACACCGAGCTGTCCAACCGGCTGGTCGAGGCGACCGCCGCCGGTTTCTGGCGTCCGGAGCAGGCGGAGCTGACCGCCGAGTACGTGACCCGGTACTTCGACGACATGCCGGCCGCCGCGCGGCTGCGTACGCCCTGGGTGGCCGACGGGGTGGCCAAGCTGGCGTTCCCCCGGTACGCGGTGGCGCGATCGACCCGGGAGGCGGCTGCGGCGCTGCTGGCCCGCGACGACCTCACCCCGGGCCTGCGCCGGGTGGTCACCGACGCCGACGACGACCTGCGGCGGGCGCTGGACGCCCGGACGGTGATCGAAGGTACGCCCGCCTGACCTGGTGTCGCCGGGTCGGTGCCGTGGGTCACGGCCCGGCCCGGTGTGAACCGGATTCGGCATAGGATCATGGGGTGCGGGAAGACATCCGGCGGGTCGGGATCATGGGCGGCACGTTCGACCCGATCCATCACGGTCACCTCGTCGCCGCGAGCGAGGTGGCGGACCGGTTCGGGCTGGACGAGGTGGTGTTCGTGCCCACCGGGCGGCCCTGGCAGAAGGCGGACGTGCCGGTCAGCCCGGCCGAGGACCGCTATCTGATGACGGTGATCGCGACCGCGTCGAACCCCCGCTTCCAGGTCAGTCGGGTCGACATCGACCGGGGCGGCCCCACCTACACCGTCGACACGCTGCGCGACCTGCGCGCCGAGTACGGCCCGAAGGCGCAACTGTTCTTCATCACCGGCGCGGACGCGCTGGAGCGCATCCTGAGCTGGAAGGATCTGGACGAGATCTTCGAGCTGGCGCACTTCATCGGGGTGACCCGGCCGGGCTTCGCACTCACCGACGCCCACCTGCCCGCCGACACGGTCACCCTGGTGCAGGTGCCGGCGATGGCCATCTCGTCCACCGACTGTCGGGCCCGGGTCTCCCGGGGCGTACCGGTCTGGTATCTGGTGCCGGACGGTGTGGTGCAATACATCGCCAAACGGCGGCTCTATCAGGATGATTAGCCTGTTTCCTCCCGATTACTGCGGAAAACTGCCGAGTCGGCAATCCGCCGGGTGTGAGAGGCTTGGAGGCATCGCACGGGTGATCGAGGGAGAACGGTGACAGTTTCGGAACGCGCTCACGAGCTGGCGATGGCCGCCGCCCAGGCCGCGGCCGACAAGAAGGCTCAGGACATCGTCATCATCGACGTGGGTGACCAGCTCGCCATCACCGACGCGTTCCTGATCGCCGCGGCCCCGAACGAGCGTCAGGTGCTCGCCATCGTCGACGCCATCGAGGAAGCCCTGCTCGACCTGCCCGAGAAGGCCAAGCCGGTGCGGCGCGAGGGCGAGCGCGGCGGCCGGTGGGTGCTGCTCGACTACGTCGACATCGTGGTCCACGTGCAGCACACCGAGGAGCGCGAGTTCTACGCCCTCGACCGGCTCTGGAAGGACTGCCCCACCATCCCCTTCGTCGACCGGGACCTGGCCAGCGCCGAGGCCGCCACCGGATCCGGCGAGTGACCCGGCTGATCGTCTGGCGGCACGGCAACACCGACTGGAACGCCGCCGGTCGGGTGCAGGGGCAGACCGACGTACCCCTCAACGACCTCGGCCGCGAGCAGGCGCGCCAAGCCGCGCCGCTGCTGGCCGCGCTGCGACCGGACGCCATCGTCGCCAGCGACCTGAGCCGCGCCGCGGACACCGCCGGTGCGCTGTCCGCGCTGACCGGTCTGCCGGTACGCTCCGACGCCCGACTGCGCGAACGCCACTTCGGCCGTTGGCAGGGCCTCCTGCTCGCCGAGGCGTCGGCACAGTTCCCGGCGGAGTTCGCCCGCTGGCGGGCCGGTGACCCCGACCCGGGCGCGGAGATCGAACCGCTGGGCGAGCTGGGCAAGCGGATGGGCACCGCCCTCCAGGAGCTCGCCGACGACCTGGCCGGCCGGACGATCGTCGTGGCCACCCACGGCGGTGCCGCCCGGCAGGGCTGCGGCCAACTCCTCGGCTGGGAGCCGAGCGTGCTGCGCGCCGTCGGCGCGCTGCGCAACTGCCACTGGACCGAGCTGCGGCACGACGCCGACCGTGGCTGGCAGATGCGGACACACAACGTCGGCGCGGTCGACGTACCGCCGGTCACCCCCGGCGGCACCGCATCCGCCCGGCCCGGCTCCGCCGAAGCGGTCTGACGCCGCACCACGCCGATCGGCTACCGTGCCGGGCATGCCCGTCGCGGTCGTGACCGACTCCACCGCCTATCTGCCGCCCGAGCTGGTGCCCGCGCACCAGCTCACGGTGGTGCCACTGACCGTGGTGCTCAACGGGGTCGAGGGGCTGGAAGGCGTCCAGACCTCCCCGGCGGACGCCACCCGGGCGTTGAGCGCCCGACGGGTCGCGGTGAGTACGTCCCGTCCGTCCCCGGAACAGTTCGTCCGGACGTACCGGCGGCTGCTGGACGCCGGTGCGGACGGCGTCGTGTCGGTGCACCTGTCGGCGGGGCTCTCCGGCACCGTGGAGGCCGCCGACCTGGCCGCCGCAGAGTTCGGTGACCGGGTGACGGTGGTGGACAGCCGCTCCTGCGGCATGGGCCTCGGCTTCCCGGTGCTCGCCGCCGCCCGCGCCGCCCAGGGCGGTGCCGACCTGGCCGACGTACGCGCCGAGGCCGTCGCCGCGATCGACCGCACCACCATCTACTTCTATGTCGACACCCTGGAGTTCCTGCGCCGGGGCGGCCGGATCAACGCGGCCGAGGCACTGCTCGGCACGGCACTGTCGGTCAAACCGATCCTCTACATGCCGGACGGCGTCATCGTGTTGTGCGACAAGGTGCGCACGGCCAGCCGTGGCCTGGCCCGCCTGGTCGACCTGGCCGTCGAGGCGGCCGGGGATGCGGAGATCGACCTGGCCGTGCACCACCTGGCCGCACCCCAGCGCGCCGAGACCCTGCTCGACGCGCTCACCACCCGGTTGGGTCCGCGCCTGCACGACACGTACGTCTCCGAGGCCGGTGCCGCCGTCGCCGCCCACGCCGGCCCCGGCCTGGCCTGCGTCGTCACCCACCACCGCCCCTGACCCCCCTGCGTCGTCCTCAGCACGGTCCCGTGCGTCGCTGTGCTGCGTTGCCTGTGTGCGTTGCCTGTGCGGGCGGCCCGCTGTTCTGGGCGCCGATCATGGAGTTGTGGTCCGTACTCCGTGCTTGTCTGTCCTGGTCTGCCGGTGCCATAAGTCGCTGATCGACGGGGTGAGTGCGGGGATGCGGAAAGATGGGTGGGGGTGGGAGGAGGGCGGATGTCCTGTGTGGTGACCGGTGGTGGGCGCGGGGTCGGGCGGGGGATCGTGGAGCGGCTGCTCACCGCGGGTGAGACGGTCGTCGTCGTCGAGCGCGACGGCGACGCGGTGTCCTGGGTGGAGCGTCATGCGGAGAACGGGCGACTCATGGCGGTGGTCGGTGACGCGGCCGACGAGGGCGTCGCCGGGCGCGCGGCCGACCTCGCCGAACGAGCCGGGCCGCTCACCGGCTGGGTGAACAACGCGGCGGTGTTCCGGGACGCGTCCGTGCACGACGCCCCCGTCGGCGAGGTGGTCGACCTGATCACCCGCAACCTGCGCCCCGCCGTGGTCGGCGCGGCCACCGCGGTACGCCGATTCCTGGCCGCCGGCACCGAGGGCGCGATCGTGAACGTCTCCTCCCACCAGGCTGCTCGACCGGTGCCCGGCTGCCTGCCGTACGCCACGGCGAAAGCCGCCATCGAGGGGCTGACCCGCGCGCTCGCGGTCGAGTACGGCCCGCGCGGCATCCGGGCGAACACGGTCGCCCTCGGCTCGGTGACCACCGAGCGGCACGAGGCGTTCATGGCCGCCCAGACGCCGGAGCAGACCGGACGGATCGAGGCGGAGCTGCACCGCCTGCACCCGGTGGGCCGGATCGGCCGACCTCAGGACGTCGCCGACGTGGTGGCGTTCCTGCTGTCCCCGGCGGCGGGTTTCGTCACCGGAGTCACGCTGCCGGTCGACGGCGGACGCGCGGCGCTCGGCCTCGACCCGGAATCCCGCTGACCCGGGGCGGCCCACGCACGACTATCGGCCGCCCGCCGCCCGCCGCCCGCCGCCCGCCGCCTGCCGCTCCTCACCGATGGACCGTGCACGCCCGTACAAGCGTGAAGGTCACGCTCGATCCCGGATCGAGTGGTATCCGAGCGCGACGATGACCACTCGATCCGGGATCGAGCGTGATCTTGCGGTGGAGGCGACAGCATGGGCCTGAGCAAGGCGGTTGGCAGGCCCGATCTGGCCGCGATGCGGGTGCCGACACCGACGCGGCGGGCACCAGCGCGAGCAGCAGAAGGCAGGCCCCTGCGGTGGGTACACGACGAAGTCCCCAGCCTCGGGCTGGGGGCTTTCGGTGGCTCGGGTGTCAGCCGACCGGGCCGATCCGCTTCGCCGACTCGGCGAAGCCCCGCCAGGCGGCCGGGCCGACGTGCAGGGTGCCGCCGTCACCGCGCTGGTGACGATGACGAAGGAGCCGTCGAGACCGGCGTACGGCCCCGACCGACCTCGGAACGACCTGTATCCGGACGTGCGGCAACTCGGCCTACGACAGCCGGGCGTCCAATCGCTCACGACCGGGTCCATGCGGTGGATCAATCGACCGATCGGCCCCGATGGCGGTACAGCCTGGAAGCATCCTCGGTCCGGTGCGTCCGGCCATAGCACGAACGATGCTTGATCAGGCGGTTGTCCACAGCCGACCGGTTGTCCACAGCCGGGGCGATTGACTGCGGCACGCGTCGGGCTCGCCGTCCTAGCCTCGCGCCGTGTCCAACGACGACGAGGAGACGGCGGTCCGGGATCGCCTGTGGCGGCTGATGTCCGGCACGGCAGCGCACGCTGCCGACCTGCCCACCGATCGACCGTCACCGGCAGGTCGTGAGGTCGGCCTGATGTCGCCGGGCGACACCGGCCCGGACTCCGACGACTTCGCACCGGCCTCGTCGTCCCCGTGGCGCGGACCGACGGAGTGGCCGACCGTTTCGCTACCCGTGCACACGTCCGCTGCCCTCAGGTATTCGGCGGACACCGGAACCAGCGTCACCGGTCCGCAGCGGCCTCCGTCGACGCCCTCCGCCACCGTGGTCGCCGATCCGTACCTTGCCTCGGAGCGAACCGGCCGGTCGGGTGCCACGGCGATGCCGGCGGACACCGACGCGACCCCTGCACCGTCCCGACTGCCGGGTCCCGGGGCGTTCGATCCCGGGCGGCGCGGGGTCCGGGTGCTCGCCGTGGTCGCCGTTCTGGTCGTGGTCGTCGCCGCCGGCTGGGCGTGGCGGTCCCGTCCGCAGGTCGAGCCGGTCGTCACCGTCAGCGGTCCGAGTGGGGCCGCCGACGTCGACCCGTCCGGTCCACCCGGTGACGAGCCGATGACCGACCCGTCGGCCGTACCCGCCGGTGAGGTGGTCGTCGCCGTGGCGGGCAAGGTGCGTCGGCCGGGTCTGGTGCGGCTCCCGGCCGGGGCGCGGGTGGCCGACGCCGTGGAGGCGGCCGGTGGGGCGCTGCCCGGGGTGGACGTGGCGATGCTGAATCCGGCCCGCAAGGTGACCGACGGCGAGTTGGTCGTGGTCGGCGTACCGCCGCCGACGCCAGCCGCCCCGGCACCCGGCGTCCCGGCACCCGGCGCCGCCGTGCCCGGTGCGGAATCCGGCGGACGGGTGAACCTGAACACCGCCACGCTCGCGCAACTCGACGGGCTGCCCGGAGTGGGACCGGTGCTCGCGCAGCGGATCATCGAGCACCGCGAGCAGCGCGGCGGCTTCCGCGCCGTCAGCGACCTGCGCCAGGTCAACGGCATCGGCGACGCCCGGTACGAGGAGCTGAAGGACCTGGTGACGGTGTGACCGCCGACGCGAGGGTGCCCGATCTCCGGCTGGCCGGACTGGCCGTGGCGGCCTGGCTCACCGCCCTGGCCGGGCTACACCTCACCGCTGCGCGGGCACTGCTGGTGGCCGTGCTGGCGGCGGCGGTGGGCGTACTGGTCGCGGTGCACCTGCTCGGGTTCGCCGGGCGGCAGGGTGCCCTCGCCCGACGCTACGGCTGGACCGTGGTGGCGGTGTTGATCGGGGTCGTCTGCGGGGGCGCGGCCACCTCGGCCCGACTGGCGGTGCGGGACGCCGGCCCGTTGCGTGCCCTGGTCGACGACGGCGGGCAGGTCAGCGCGGAGTTGACGGTCCGGGACGATCCTCGGGCACTACGCGGCGGCATCGTCGGTCGCCCACCGACTTTGCTGGTGTCGGCCCGGTTGGTGACCGTCACCGGCCCGGCGGGGCACCGGGTCACCACGCCGGCCCGGGTGCTGGTGCTCGCCGACGACCCTGCCTGGCGCGGACTGCTGCCCGGGCAACGCATCACGGCCGAGGGCCGCCTGACCGAGCCGCGCGGCGGTGACCTGACCGGCGCGGTGCTGCTGGCCGAGGGCGCACCCGTCCGGCTCGGGTCGGCGTCGGTGCTGCAACGAGCCGCCGGGGTGCTGCGGGCCGGGCTGCAACGCGCCTGCGCGCCGCTGCCCGACGACCCGGGTGGCCTGCTGCCCGGCCTGGTGGTCGGTGACACCAGCGAACTGCCCGACACGGTCGAGGAGGACTTCCGGGCCACCGGCATGACGCATCTCAACGCCGTCTCCGGTTCCAACGTCGCGATCGTGGTGGGAGCGGTGCTGTTGGCCGCACGCTGGGCCCGTGCCGGTCCGACTCTGGCCGTCGTACTCTGCGGGCTCGCTCTGGTGGGCTTCGTCATCCTGGTCCGACCCTCACCGAGCGTGGTGCGGGCGGCGACGATGGGGGCGATCGGACTCGCCGCGCTGGCCACCGGCCGACCCCGGGCGGCGGTGCCGGCCCTCGCCGCCGGAGTGGCGGTGCTGGTACTCGTCGACCCCGACCTGGCCGGGGACGCCGGTTTCGCGCTGTCGGTGCTGGCGACCGGTGGTCTGCTGCTGCTCGCGCCACGGTGGCGCGACGGATTGCGTCGACGGGGCGTACCGGCGGGGGCGGCCGAGGCGCTGGCGGTCCCGGCCGCCGCGCAGTTGGCCTGCTCCCCGGTGATCGCCGGCCTGTCGGGCACGGTCAGTCTGGTCGCGGTCCCGGCGAACCTGCTCGTCGTGCCCGCGATCGCTCCGGCCACGGTGCTCGGGGTGCTGGCCGCGACGATCTCGCCGGTCTGGCCGGCCGGTGCCCAGGCCGTCGCCTGGCTGGCGCACTGGCCGGCGTGGTGGCTGGTGCTGGTGGCCCGCCACGGGGCCCGCGTTCCGGCCGGCAACCTGCCCTGGCCGGGCGGGGTGTCCGGAGCGCTGCTGCTGGCGGCGCTGACCGTGGCCCTGCTGGTGGCGGTGCGGCGACCGGTGGTGCGCCGCCTGGTGGCGGTGCTGACCGCCGCCGTCGTGGTCGGCACCCTGCCGGTGCGGGTGGCGGCACCGGGCTGGCCGCCGAAGGGGTGGGTGGTCGTCGCCTGCGCGGTCGGTCAGGGCGACGTCGTGCTGCTGCCGGTGGCGGCGGGACGCGCCGTCGTGGTCGACGCCGGACCCGATCCGGCGGCGGCGGACGCCTGTCTGCGGAGACTCGGCGTACGGCGGGTGCCGCTCCTGGTGATCAGCCACTTCCACGTCGACCACACCGGGGGAGTGGCCGGGGTCTTCCGGGACCGTCGGGTGGACACGGTGGTCACCCCCCGCTGGCCGGAGCCGGAGATGGGGCGGGACCTGGTGCACGACACCGCCGCCGCGCACGGTACACCCCTGGTGGCCGCCCCGGCCGGATGGCGGTACCGGGCGGGCGCGGTCGACCTGGTGGTCCTCGGTCCGCCCTATCCCATGCGGGGCACCAGGTCGGACCCGAACAACAACTCGTTGGTGCTGCGGGCCACCGTGGCCGGGGTGCGGATCCTGCTCGCCGGGGACGCGGAGACCGAGGAGCAGCAGGCGTTACGGGAGCATCTGCCGCCGGACGGGCTGCGGGCGGAGGTGTTGAAGGTCGCTCACCACGGGAGCGCGTACCAGGATCCGGCCTTTCTGGACGCGATCGCCCCGGCGGTGGCGTTGGTGCCGGTGGGCGCGGGGAACACCTACGGGCACCCCAACGAGGCCGTCCTGGCCCGGTTGAGTCGGGGTGGGGCGCGGGTGCTGCGGACCGACCGCGACGGGGACGTCGCCGTGGTGGTCGGTCCGTCCGGGCTGGCGGTGGTGGCGGGGGGAGTGGACCTGACCAGGGCCAACCGATGAGCGAATCCGACTTATGGAGAAAGAAGGCTAATTGTATATATGTCTGGATTTGCGCTGAGTGCGGGGTCTGCCAGCACAGTACCCACGAGCAGACTGGACCTCGCCGCAGAGCGTGCGAGTATGGGCGGCGTGACCGCCGCCAATGCCGCTCCCATTGTGCTCGTCCTCGGTGACGAGGAGCTGCTCGCCACGCGTGCGGTGACCGAAACCGTCGCCGCCGCCCGCGCCGCCGACCCGGGTGCGGACGTGCGCGAGTACCAGGCGGGCCAGCTCACCGTGGGCGAGATCGACGAGATGCTGAGCCCGTCGCTGTTCGGTGGGCGACGCGTGCTGGTGCTGCGGTCCGGCCAGGACGCCCGCAAGGATCTGACCGCGGCCCTGCTGGCGTACGCGAAGAATCCCGACCCCGAGGTGCAACTCGTCGTCCAGCATCTCGGCGCTGCCAAGGGCAAGGCGTTCGCCGACGGGCTGAAGGCGGCCGGTGCGCAGGTGCTGCCCGCCACCAAGCTCAAGGGACACCGCGATCGGGTGGCCTTCGTGCGGGACGAGTTCCGGCGGGCGGGTGGGCGCTGCACCGACGACGCGGCCGAGGCGCTGATCGCGGCGGTCGGCAATGACCTGCGGGAACTCGCGGCAGCCTGCTCGCAGCTCATCGCCGACACGGACGGCAAGGTCGACGCCGACACCGTCTCCCGCTACTACCGTGGCCGGGTCGAGGTGAGCGGCTTCACCGTCGCCGACGCCACCATGGTCGGCGACCTGCCCGCCGCGCTGGAGGCGCTGCGCTGGGCCCTGCACGTCGGAGTCGACCCGGTGCCGATCGCGGACGCCCTCGCCGACGGGATCCGCACCGTGGCCCGGGTCGCCTCGGCCGGACGGGGTAGCCCGTTCCAGCTCGCCAGCAGTCTGGGCATGCCGCCGTGGAAGGTCGAAAGGGCCCAGCGGCAGGCCCGGGGCTGGACGCCGGACGCTCTGGTCGAGGCCATGCGGGCGGCGGCCGAGTGCAACGCGGCGGTGAAGGGCGGCTCCGACGACCGGGCGTACGCGCTGGAGAAGGCCGTCTTCTCGGTGGCCGCCGCGCGCCAGCAGGGCGGCGCCAGATGAGCGGAGCCCTCCGTGGCTCCTGGGCCACGATCCCGGCCGACGAGGAGCGGTACCGACCGCTCTACGCCCGGGTGCTCGGGCTGCGGGTCGTCAACCCGGGCGGGGTGCTCTGCTTCCTCTTCTTCGAGGGGGCGATCGCGTTGGCCGCCCTGCTCGTGCTCGCCGAGTTGGTGAAGTGGTGGGCGGTACTGGTGCTCCCGGCGGCGGTGGCCGTCATGGTCAAGCTCAACGACCTGGTGGCGGCCGTGGTGGTCCGCTCCGCGGCGGCCGTACCCGAGCAGGAACGCGACCGGTTCCGACGGCAGATGGCACCGGCGGTCGGGCGGGCCCGGGTCGACTGGCTGCCGCACACCGTGCCCGGCGTGGTGCTCCGGTCGGAGCCGCTGCCCACCGTCGACCCGTCGTCGGCGTCGCGGCCGTCCGGGCCGACCGCACCCACCCTGCGTCCGGCCCGCCCGGGCGACACGCAGACCACGCCACCCCCGGACGTGTCGAAGAAGGTGCCCGGACGCCGCCACCGCCCCGCCGAACCCGGCTCCTGAACCAAGCAGGGCCCTCATCGGGCGGGGACGTGCGGAAAGCCCCGAGGCAGTGCCCCGGGGCTCTCCGTCAGATCTGAGGTCGCTGACTCAGGCAGCGAGCGACGTGACGCGCTTGGCGATCGCCGACTTGCGGTTGGCGGCCTGGTTGGCGTGGATCACGCCCTTGCTGGCGGCCTTGTCCAGCTTGCGCGAGGCGTCCTGCATGAGGGTGGTGGCCTTCTCGACGTCACCGGCCTCAGCGGCCTCGTGGAACTTGCGGATGGCGGTCTTCAGCGACGACTTGACCGACTTGTTCCGCAGCCGGCGCTTCTCGTTCTGCCGGTTGCGCTTGATCTGGGACTTGATGTTCGCCACGCGACAGCCTCGTCTTGATAGCTCGGGTTGGTCAGCTTGTGCGCGCGACGAGCATGCGTCATCGCTGCGCGAAAAGCCAGGTTACCAGGTCGGTCGGCACGGGCCAAAACAGCCCTCGCGGGCAGGTGCCGTGCGACCGGGGTCGGTCAGGCCCAACCCTGCCGACGGGCCAGCCAGTCGAGCGCCTGTTCGCCGGTCCACCGCTGGTGCGTCGGCAGGTGGGCCGACGCGGTCGGCGGTGCCGCCGCAGCGGCGGTGAGGTGGTAGCCGGACAGGGCGGCCAGGGTCACGTCGAGCGCGTCGTCGGGTGCGTCGGCGACGGTCGGGTGGGCGGCGAAGAGGACGTCGACGTCGGGGCCGGAGGCGTACCCGGTGATCAGCAGGTTGACCAGGTCGAACCAGGCCGGGCCGTGGCACAGCCAGGTCCAGTCGCAGAACCAGGCGGTGCCGGTCGCGTCGATCAGGACGTTGTCCGCCCGCAGGTCACCGTGGGTCAGCGTGGTCGTGGCGGCGGCGTACCGGGGGAGCCGGGACTCCAGCGCGGCGAGGTCGGCGATCCGGCCACGCAGCGGTTCGGGCAGCGGCGGTACCGGTTCCCGCCCGGCGGCGACCTCGCCCCACCAGAGGATGTCGTCGCGGGCGAGGTCGGCGAGCCGGGGCAGCCCGAGGGCGAGCAGGTCGGGCGACGGGTCGGCGAGCGCGGCGGCGAGGTCGGCGTACCCGGCGAGGGTGTCGGCCAGTTCGACCGGGTCCCAGGGCAACTGGGGGAGGCGGCCGTGGATCGGTTCCAGACAGAGCGCGTACCAGTCGGCCTCGAACAGCGTCCAGCGCAGGCGCGGGGCGGGGAGACCGGCGGGCAGGCGGGCGAGGATGGCGGCCTCGCGGGCGTACCAGTCGACCAGGTGTGGTTGCTCGACGCGGGACGCGGCCTTGACGAAGGCGCTGCCGCCGTCGCCGGTGCGCAGCACCGCGGCGAAGCCCCGGGTGAAACCGGCACCGGCGGTCTCGGCGGCGACGACCGGAGCGCCGAGCCGCTCCGACAGTGCGGCGCGGACCGCCTCCGGCAGCGTGTGCCACGGCGGGCGTTGGGCGGTCGCGTGGTACGGCACGGGCGGCGGGGCCGGGTTGCTCACCCGACCATGCTGCCCGGTCCGGCCCCGTCGTCGTGCTCCGCGCGCCGCAGACCCCTGTCCCAGGGGTCTGCCAGACTGCCGGGTCATGAGGACCGACGACTTCTGGCAGCTGATCGACCGGGCCCGCGCCGGTGGCGGGGCGGCGGACGCCGTCGCCGTCCGCGCCGTCGCGCTGCTCGCCGCCCGCGACCCGGAGGAGATCGTCGGGTACGCGCAGCACCAGCGGCGGGTGCTCGCCGCCTCCCACCGGGTCGACCTGTGGGGCGCCGCGTACCTGATGAACTACGGTGCCTCGGACGACGGCTTCGAGTATTTCCGGGGCTGGCTGATGACGCGGGGCCGGGAGGTCTTCGCCCGCGCGGTCGCCGACCCGGACTCGCTGGCCGAGTTGCCGGAGGTCCGGGCGGCCGCACTCAGCGGCGAGGAGTTCCAGTGCGAGGACATGCTCGCTGTGCCGTGGGACGCGTACCGCAAGGCGACCGCGTCCGATCTGCCGGTGGTGCGTGAGGCGGCGCGGACGCCGGACCTGAACGACATGTGGGACTTCGACGACTCCGACGAGGCCCGGCGGCGGCTGCCCCGGCTGGCCGCCCTCTTCGTCGAGCCGCCGCCGGAGTGAGTCCGGGTTCGCCCGCGCGGCGGTCGTCCGCCGGGGACGTGGGAGCATAGAGGGGGCCGGCGGTGCCGGCCCGCTCACGTCAGCCGACCAGAACGGACCGCTGTGCCACCGACGCTCGATCCCGGCGCGAACGCTCCTGGTGCCACCGACCCGGCGCGGATCAGGAACTTCTGCATCATCGCCCACATCGACCACGGAAAGTCGACCCTGGCCGACCGGATGTTGCAGCTCACCGGTGTGGTCGACCCACGGCAGATGCGCGCGCAGTACCTCGACCGGATGGACATCGAGCGCGAACGCGGCATCACCATCAAGAGCCAGGCCGTCCGCATGCCGTGGACCATCCGCGAGGGCGAGCGGTCCGGCGAACAGGCCGTGCTCAACATGATCGACACCCCGGGCCACGTGGACTTCACCTACGAGGTGTCCCGCTCGCTGGCCGCCTGCGAGGGTGCGATCCTGCTGGTCGACGCCGCGCAGGGCATCGAGGCGCAGACGCTGGCCAACCTCTACCTGGCGCTTGAGAACGATCTGCACATCATTCCGGTGCTCAACAAGATCGACCTCCCGGCCGCGCAGCCGGAGAAGTACGCCGAGGAGTTGGCGCACCTGATCGGTGGCGACCCGGCGGACTGCATCAAGGTCTCCGGCAAGACCGGTGAGGGCGTGCCGCACCTGCTCGACGAGATCGTCCGGCAGTTCGTGCCGCCGGTCGGCGACGCGGAGGCCCCGGCCCGTGCGATGATCTTCGACTCGGTGTACGACGTCTACCGGGGCGTGGTCACCTACGTCCGGGTGGTGGATGGGCGGATCAGTGCCCGGGACCGGATCAAGATGATGTCCACCGGCGCCGTCCACGAGTTGCTGGAGATCGGCGTCATCTCGCCGGAGATGGTGAAGTCCGAGGCGCTCGGGGTCGGCGAGGTCGGCTACCTGATCACCGGTGTGAAGGACGTCCGGCAGTCCCGGGTCGGTGACACGGTCACCATCAACGGCCGGCCGGCGGACGAGCCGCTCGGCGGCTACAAGGACCCGAAGCCGATGGTCTACTCCGGCCTGTACCCGATCGACGGGTCGGACTACCCGGCGCTGCGGGACGCGCTGGACAAACTCAAGCTCAACGACGCCGCCCTCACCTACGAGCCGGAGACCTCCGGCGCGCTCGGCTTCGGGTTCCGCTGCGGCTTCCTCGGCCTGCTGCACCTGGAGATCATCGGGGAGCGGTTGGAGCGGGAGTTCAACCTGGACCTGATCTCGACCGCGCCGAACGTGGTCTACCGGGCCATCCAGGAGGACGGCGCGGAGATCATCGTCACCAACCCGAGCGAGTACCCGACCGGCAAGATCGCCGAGGTGTACGAGCCGACGGTGCGGGCCAGCGTGCTGACCCCGAACGACTACGTCGGTGCCGTGATGGAGTTGTGCCAGGGCCGCCGGGGCAGCCTGCTCGGCATGGAGTACCTCTCCGCCGACCGGGTGGAACTGCGCTACACGCTGCCGCTGGCCGAGATCATCTTCGACTTCTTCGACCAGCTCAAGAGCCGGACCAAGGGCTACGCCTCGTTGGACTACGAGCCCACCGACGAGCAGGCGTCCGACCTGGTGAAGGTCGACATCCTGCTGCACGGCGAGCCGGTGGACGCGTTCAGCGCGATCGTGCACAAGGACAAGGCGTACGCGTACGGGACCACGATCGCCGCGAAGCTGCGCAACCTGATCCCGCGCCAGCAGTTCGAGGTGCCGATCCAGGCCGCCATCGGCAGCCGGGTGATCGCCCGGGAGACCATCCGGGCGATCCGCAAGGACGTGCTCGCCAAGTGCTACGGCGGTGACATCAGCCGTAAGCGCAAGCTGCTGGAGAAGCAGAAGGAGGGCAAGAAGCGGATGAAGATGGTGGGCCGGGTCGAGGTCCCCCAGGAGGCCTTCATCGCGGCGCTCTCCTCCGACTCCGGCGACGGCAAGCAGGCGGGCAAGAAGTAGTCGGCGACGGGTGCCGGGCCGGTGGGTCCGGCACCCGGCCACGACGTGCGCGAATGGTGGCCGCATCGACCGGCGACATGACCGGCACGTCGGCCGGTGGTACTCCGATCGGTTTGGGAATTCGGCGTCGAGGGAACTGACTCGCCCGACAGAAAACCCCGCCGAATGACATCTTCTGCTGAGGAGGCCACCATGGAGCTCACCGTCTGGGGCATCATCACCGCACTGTTCGTGGGTCTGATCATCGGCGCGCTGGGCCGCCTCGTGGTCCCGGGCCGGCAGGACATGCCGATCTGGCTGCACATGGTCATCGGTGTCGGCGCCGCGCTGCTCGGCACTGTTCTGGCCCGTGCCGCGGGCATCGCCACGGTGACCGCCGGCATCGACTGGGCCGAGCTCCTGGTGCAGGTCGCGCTGGCTGCGATCGCCGTGGCCGTGGTGGCCGGGGTGGGCGGCCGTCGCCGTGGTGTGACCCACCGGTAACCCCCATACGCCTTCGCGGGCGCCCGGCCGTCGGCCGGGCGCCCGCTGGCGTATGGGGTAAGGAGGGGGCCCTTTCTATACACGAGGCGTTAGCAGGGGGCCCTTCCTTACCTCTCGGCACCTGCGCCGGCTGTGGCCGGGGCCGCGGTCCGCGCTGGCGGCGTCCGGCGGATCGCCCTTCCCGAGCTGCGTGAACGCACTTCTGGGTGATCTCGTGCCGTCTGGGGGCGGAACTTCGGTTTGGGGTTCGGTGGGGTCGGGAAATAGCTCTGTCGACGACAGAAAAACCACGAAAACCGTGGGAAGTCTTTTGTAAAGGAGAACGACCATGGAGCTCACCGTCTGGGGCATCATCACCGCGCTGATCGTCGGTCTGATCATCGGCGCGCTGGGGCGCCTGGTGGTGCCGGGCCGGCAGCCGATGCCGATCTGGCTGCACATGGTGATCGGCGTCGGCGCCGCTCTGCTCGGTACGGTCATCGCCCGCGCTTCGGGCTTCGCCGAGACCGCCGGCATCGACTGGCGGGAGCTCATGCTCCAGGTCCTGCTGGCCGCCGTCGCGGTGGCGCTGGTCTCCGGGGTGGGTCGCAGCCGCCGGGGTGTCACCCGGTAACAGCCGAGTCTCGAAAGGCGCCCGACCGTCGAGGTCGGGCGCCTTTCGTCGTCGTACGTCCCAATTTGCCGGTGGTGTGCCCCGTCCGCGCCGCTACGTCCTGCGATACCGTCGGGCCCGCCCACTGTCGTAAAGGAAATCTTCGTACTAGGGTGCGACGCAGAAGGTTAATGCCAGGCGGGAGGGGAGTCGCGTGAACAGGTGGAAACGGCTGGTCCCGGTCACCGCCGTGGTGGCCACGACCGCGATGGTGCTGGCCGGCTGCGGTGGCTCCGGGGACGACGCGGCCGACACCAGCAAGCTGACGGTCTGGATGATGGGCGAGGGCAGCGAGGCGCAGACCGCCTTCCTGGACGCGGTGGAGACCGAGTTCCGCACCAAACACCCCGACACCGACGTGGTCGTGCAGTACGTTCCCTGGCTGGAGGCGCCCAAGAAGTTCCAGGCCGCGCTCGCCGGGGGCGAAGGCCCCGACATCACCGAGCTGGGCAACACCGAGACGCAGGGTTGGGCGGCGCAGGAGGCACTCGCCGACGTGACCGACCGGATGAACGGCTGGGCCGAGGGCAAGGACATCCTGCCCGACCTGGTGCGCAACGCCCAGCTCGACGGACGGCAGTACGGCGTGCCCTGGTACGCCGGTGTCCGGGGCATCTACTACCGCACCGACTGGTTCGCCGAGGCCGGCGTGCAACCGCCGAAGACCTGGGACGAGCTGGTGGCGGCGGCCAAGGCGGTGCAGGCCGTCAAGCCCGACAACTACGGCATCGCCCTGCCCGGCAACTCCGAGCTGCCGTTCTACTCGTTCCTCTGGGGAGCCGGCGGTGAGATCGCCACCCAGGAGGGCGACACCTGGACCTCCGGCCTGACCTCGCCGCAGGCGCAGCAGGCGGTGAAGTTCTGGACCGAGCTGGTGACCGTGCACAAGGTCGCCCCGCCAGCCGCCGCCGGGTGGAACGAGATCGACGCGCGGACCCAGTTCGCCACCGGCAAGGCGGCGATGGCCTTCGCCGGGAGCTGGCAGCAGGGCGCAATCGCCAAGGACAACCCGGAGATCGAGAAGGTCTGGGGCACCTTCCCCATCCCGAGCCCTGACGGTCGGCCCGCGCCCGCCTTCGCTGGTGGCTCCGACCTCGCGGTCTGGCAGGACAGCCAGCGTCAGGACCTCGCCTGGGACTACCTCACCGCCCTGCTGAACAAGAAGAACGCCCAGGAGTTCGCGGACAGCCTCGGGTTCTTCCCGGTCTACTCCGACCTGGTGAGCGGCGACCGGTACGCGAATGACAAGATCATGGCGGCGTTCGCGACCACGATGCAGAACACCAAGCTCACGCCGCTCACCCCCAGGTGGGTCGAGGTCAGCCGGACCAAGACGGTGACCCAGGCGATGAACAGCTCGGTCATGAAGGGTCAGAAGACGGTCGAACAGGCCACCGCCGAAGCGGCCGCGGAGATGGAAAGCATCCTCAACGCCAAGTGACCACGCTGACCGAGATGCCGGAGGCCGCCGCCGCACGGGAGACCCCCGTGCGGCGGCGCCGCCGGGTGGACCGCCTGCCGTACCTCCTGCTGCTGCCCTGCCTGGTGATCATCGGCGTGCTGCTGCTCTGGCCGCTCGGCCAGGTGGTGGTGATGTCCTTCCACCGGCTGGACAACGTCCGTCAGTTGCGCGGGGACCGGGACTGGCCCTGGATCGGGCTGGGCAACTACACCCAGATCCTGAGCGATCCGTTCTTCTGGACCGTGCTGCGCAACACGGTGCTGTTCGCCGCGGCCAACGTGGCGCTGACGATGGTCCTCGGCACCCTGGTCGGGCTGCTGCTCAACCGGTTGGGCCGGCGGATGGCGGCGTTCGTGGCCAGTTGCGTGATGCTCGCCTGGGCCACCCCCGCGCTGACCGGCACCATCGTCTGGAAATGGATCTTCAACGACACCAGTGGACTGGTCACCTGGGCCTTCAACGCGTTGCCGGACGGGCTCTCGCAGGCGTTGTTCGGCCGCACCGACTGGACCGGGTACGGCTGGTTCAACTCCCCGCTGCTGTTCTTCGCGATCCTCACGCTGGTGGTGGTCTGGCACTCCTTCCCGTTCGTGGCGGTCAGCGTGCTGGCCGGACTCAAGAGCGTCCCGAGTGAGCTGCACGAGGCGGCCCGGGTCGACGGCGCCGGGCCGTGGCGGGTGTTCTGGCAGGTCACCGTGCCGTTGCTCCGACCGGTCTTCGGCATCCTGGTGGTGCTCTCCACGATCTGGGACTTCAAGGTCTTCACCCAGTACTACGTGCTCGCCGGGGGCACCCAGGACCGGCCCACCTTCATGCTCTCCGTCTACTCGTACGCCGAGGCGTTCTCACCCCCGCCCAAGTACGGTCTCGGCGCGGCGGTCGCGGTGATCCTCACGCTGATCCTGCTGGTCGTCACCGGGGTGTACGTGCGGATGGTGCTCAAGCAGGAGGAGGAGGCGTGACGGCCGACACGGCACCAGCCACCGGAGGTGCCCCGCGGGGCGCCGAGGCGCGTACCCCCGCGCGCCGGAGGGGGAGCGGTGGGCGGCGTGGCCGTACCGTCCGGCGGATCGCCCTCAACGGGGCCGGCCTGCTGGTGGCGATCTTCGCCGCCTTCCCGGTCTACTGGATGATCACCACCTCGCTCAAGCCGAGCAGTGAGATCTTCGCCAGCACGCCGCGCCCGCTGCCGACCGAGCCGACGCTTGAGCACTACCGCCAGATCCTCACCGGGAACCTGATCCCCGGCGTCAGCTACCTCGACTTCTTCCTCAACAGCCTGCTGGTCGCGGTGACCACGGTGGTGCTGAGCGGCCTGGTGGCCCTGCTCGCCGCCACCGCCGTGGCCCGCTTCCGCTTCACCCTGCGGACCAGCTTCCTGATCATGCTGCTGGTGGTGCAGATGATCCCGCTGGAGGCGCTGGTCATCCCGCTGTTCCTGATGATCCAGCGGCTCGGGCTCTACAACACCCTGCCCAGCCTGATCCTCACCTATCTCGGCTTCTCGCTGCCGTTCGCGGTCTGGATGCTGCGCGGCTTCGTCGCCGCCGTACCCAAGGAACTGGAGGAGGCCGCGGCCATCGACGGCGCCAACCGGGCGCAGATCTTCCGCCGGATCCTGTTCCCGCTGGTGGCACCGGGCCTGGTCGCGACCAGCATCTTCTCCTTCATCGTCGCGTGGAACGAGCTGATCTTCGCGCTGACCTTCATCAACCGGCAGGACCGCTACACGCTGCCGGTGGCGATGACCTTCTTCTTCGGGCGCGACGAGACCGCCTGGGGGCCGGTGATGGCCGCCTCCACACTGTTCACCCTGCCGGTGATCATCTTCTTCCTGCTGGTGCAGCGGCGGATGGTCTCCGGCCTGGTGGCCGGCGCGGTCAAGGGGTGAGGCGGCCGTAGGCTGGCCGGCATGACGGGGAAACTGATCTCGGTGAACCTCGCGGTGATCACCGAGGCGGCGTGGGCCGGTGACGCCAGCGGACGCAGCGGCATCGACAAGCGGCCGACCGACGGGCGGGTGACGGTACGCGCCGACGAGGTGGTCGGTGACTTCATCGGCGAACGGGCCCACCACGGCGGCCCCGACCAGGCGGTGTACGCGTACGCCACGGAGGACGCGCAGTGGTGGGCGACGGAACTGGGACGGGACGTGCCGCCGGGACACCTCGGCGAGAACCTGAGCACGCTCGGGGTGGACGTTACCGGTGCGGTGATCGGGGAGCGGTGGGCGATCGGGTCCGCGCTGTTGCAGGTGACCAAGCCCCGTACGCCCTGCCGGACGTTCGCCGGGTTCTGGGGCGTGCCGGATCTGATCAAGCGGTTCACCGTGCGCGCGGCGCCCGGGGCGTACCTGCGGGTGCTGCGGGACGGGACGGTGGGCGCCGGCGATGCGGTCGAGGTCGTGCACCGGCCGACGCACGGGGTGACCATCGGTGAGGTGTTCCGGGCGCTGAGCCTGGAGCCCGCGCTGCTGCCCCGGCTGCTGGCCGCCGACGACCTGCCCGAGCCGACCCGCGCCAAGGTGCACCGGCGGCTGCGTACGCGCACCGGCTGAGCGTCGCCCGATGCGCGTCGGGCGGTTGCGCCGCGCGGCCGGGTGGCTGCCGTGTGCGCCGTGGGTGCTGCTGGATGTAAGGAAGGGTCCCCTGCTATGCACGAGGCGTTAGCAGGGGACCCTTCCTTACATCAGGTCAGCGGAGCCAGGGGATGTTGCGGTTGAGCTGGCCGCGCTCCTTGAGCTCCTTGCGCAGCGGGATCTCGTCGTCGATGTAGCCGTCCCAGTTGATGCCCCAGTAGTTCGCGGTGTGGGTGCCCTCACCGCAGAGCTGGCGCTGCACCGGCGTGCGGTTGTTCCACCACTCGCCGTCCTTGTCGATGTGCAGCTCGTCCAGCGGGCGGATCCACCGGTAGGTGTAGCCCACGAAGAGCATCTTGCGGGTGATCGTCGACAGGTTCGTCGACCGCGAGTGCCACTGGCGGCGGTCGAAGATGAACGCGTCACCCGGCTTGGCGGTGATCTCGACGGTCCCCTCCGGGTCCGGGTTGTGCACCGAGGTGTCCGCCGGACGGGGCAGCGAGTTCCACAGGTGGCTGCCCGGGATCACCTTGGTCGCGCCGCGACCGGTCTCCGACAGGTCGGAGAGCACGTAGGCGACCTTCAGCGAGAACATCGGCCGGGGCAGGTTCGGGTCCATCGTCTCCGGGTCGGAGTTCTGCCGGTACCCGTCCTGGTGCCACCCCCAGTACGGCTTCTCCGGCTCCAACGCCGGCGGGGTGACGTCGAGGTGGTTGTGGTGCGAGTAGATGTTCCACCCGGCCAGACCCCACATGTACGGGAAGGCGATCGGGTGGGTGAGCAGCTCACCGAAGAGCTCGTCGCGCTCGAGGAAGCCGAGCAGGTGCAGGGTGCCGTCCTTGGTGGTCTTGCCCTTGGCCTTCTCCTCCTCGTACACCCGGTCGACCGCGGCCTCCAGAGCGGCCCGGTGGTCCTCGGTCAGGACGTTGCGCAGCAGGAGAAAGCCCTGCTCGTGGAACTCCTTGCGATCGACGTCGCTGATCGGTTCGTAGCCGGTCCGGTCGCCGTAGTCGAATGCCACGTCGTACCCCTCCCCAAGAGGTGAAACCAATTTCGGGCACAGGCCGCCGATCGTAACTCTCGCCGACACGCCCCGGGGAGTGCCCCGGGGCCTTCTCCCCGTCATCGCGACCCAGGGCGGCGGATCAATCACGGTTGGTCACGGTCGGGCGCGTCCGACGGGGGATAAGGGCGGATAGCCGGTTTTCGCGGTGACTGCGGGTAAGGAGATCGAGGGCTTTCAGACGTCGGCGTGGACCTCGGCGAAGACCTGCGAGTCGCTGCGGTCCTGCTCCGACAGCCGCTTCCAGGTGCCGCGCTTGGCGGTCCACTCCCGGCCGTCGAAGGTCACCCGCTTCACCCCGTGCTCCTTGGCGTGCGACACCATCCAGTGCGCGTACCGCCAGCCGGCGCGCTCGCCGTCGGCCGACGTGGTCAGCCCGGCGGGGCTCTCCACGAAGTCGCTCAGCCCCCAGTCGAGCGTCAGCCCCTCGGCCAACTTCGCGATCGCCGCCGCGCCGCGCAGCACCGGATCGCCCCCGACCGTGCAGGTGACGGCCGTGGTGGCGTTGCCGAGCAGCGCCCGGGTCAGCACCTCCGACTCGTCGGCCCACTTCTCGTACGCCTCCGGGAAGGCGGAGCGCTGCACCTTCTGGGCGGCGTCGGTGACCCGCATGTCCTCCCAGCCGCGCACCTTCTTCAGCGCCGCGTAGAACTTCCGGGACGCGTACCGGGGGTCGCTGATCTGCTCCGGTGTGCCCCAACCCTGGCTCGGACGCTGCTGGAACAGCCCCACCGAGTCGCGGTCACCGCCGGCCAGGTTGCGCAGCCCGGACTCCTGGTACGCGGTGGCCAGCGCCACCACCACCGCCCGCTCCGGCATCCTGCGCTGGGCGCCGATGGCCGCGATCGTCGCCGCGTTGGCCATCTGCTGCGAGTCCAGCGTCACCTCACCGTCGGCCTGCACCGTGCACGCCCGACTGGCGAACGGCAGCCGCAACTGCTCACCGACCTGCCGCAGGCCGAGGACGATCCCGATCACGGCGATCAGCACGAGGACCACGAAACCCGTCACGACTGCCCGAGCCCGCACCCACACCTCCCGTTATCAAGGTCCGCCAAGCGTACGTCCCGTGTCGACCGGTACGAGCGCTCCGACCGGTTTCCGGTCGCCGACATCCGGTGAGGTTCCCCGCTGCGGCCCGTCCTCACCCGTCGAGTTCGGCGACCCACCGGGGTGAACGCTTCTCCCGGAACGCGGTGACCCCCTCGATGCCGTCACCGGACAGGAAGTAGCCGGTGGACAGCGCGGACAGCTCCGCCAACTCGGCGCGCAGGTCGGTGGCGGCCGGGCGGCGCAGCAACTCCTTCGCCCCGGCCAGCGCCGTCGGGGCACCGCGCACCAGCGAGTCGAGGTAGCGCCGCACCGTGGCGTCCAACTCGTCGCCGGGCACCGCGGTGGTGACCAGGCCGATCTCGGCGGCGCGTCGGCCGTCGAAGGCGTCGCCGGTCAGGTACAGCTCGGCGGCGGCCCGAGGCAGCAGCCGGGGCAGCACCGTCGCCGAGATCACCGCCGGGATCACCCCGATCCGTACCTCGGTGAAGGCGAAGGTGGCCTCCGCCGCGCAGACCGCCAGGTCGGCCGCGGCGATCAGGCCCAGGCCGCCGGCCCGCGCCGGCCCGGCCACCCGGGCCAGCACCGGCTTCGGGCACTCCCGGACCGCCGCGAGCACGTCACCGAGCATCCCGGCGGGGACCGTCCCACTGGCGTACGCCGCCGCCGTCTCCTTCAGGTCCGCCCCGGAACAGAAGACCGGCCCGGTGTGGTCCAGCACGACCACCCGGACCGCGTCGTCGTCGACGGCGGCGGCCACCCCGGCCAGCAGTTCGGTCATCAACGGGCTGGAGAGCGCGTTGCGGTTGTGCGGGCTGTCCAGGGTGAGGGTGGTCACCCCACGGGCCGTGGCGACCCGCACGAACGCGTCGGGAGAGGTCATGTGAGGGCACACTAGTGGCCATGCCCGGCCTCCTTCCAGCAGGCGAACCCGTACCCGCCGACGGGTCGCTGCCCGTCTCCGCCCGCGCCCGAGTCGGGCACCGGGGCTTCGGGGTGTACGTGCACGTGCCGTTCTGCGCCAGCCGCTGCGGCTACTGCGACTTCAACACGTACACCGTCGAGGAACTCGGCGGCGGCGCGAGCCGGGAGGGGTACGCCGACACGGTGCTCGCCGAACTGGCACTCGCCGCGCGGGTGCTGGGCGAGACGCCACCGGGCCGGGTGGAGACCGTCTTCGTCGGCGGCGGCACCCCCACCCTGCTGCCCGCCGACGACCTGGCCCGCATCCTGGACGCGATCGACCGCACCTGGGGGCTGGCCGCCGACGCCGAGGTGACCACCGAGGCCAACCCGGAGTCGGTCGACCCGGTCTCGCTGAAGGAGCTGCGGGCCGCCGGCTACACCCGGATCTCGCTCGGCATGCAGTCGGCCACTCCCGGGGTGCTCGCCGTGCTCGACCGTCGGCACCGCGCCGGCCGTGCGCCGGCCGCCGCACTGGAGGCGCGCGACGCCGGGTTCGAGCACGTCAACCTGGACCTGATCTATGGAACTCCGGGGGAGCGGGCGGAGGACTTCGCCGAGTCGCTGGCCCAGGTCGTGGCGGCGGGCGTCGACCACGTCAGCGCGTACGCCCTGATCGTCGAGGACGGCACCCGGCTGGCCGCGCGGATGCGGCGCGGGGAACTGCCGTACCCGGACGACGACGTCGCCGCGGAGCGTTACCTGGCCGCCGAGGCCGCCCTCGGCGCGGCCGGTTTCTCCTGGTACGAGGTGTCCAACTGGGCGCGGACGCCGGCCGCCCGGTGCCGGCACAACCTGTTGTACTGGACCGGCGGCGACTGGTGGGGCCTCGGCCCGGGTGCGCACAGCCACGTCGGTGGGGTGCGCTGGTGGAACGTCAAGCACCCCCGCGAGTACGCGAGCCGGCTGGCCGCCGGTGAGTCTCCCGGACTGGCCCGGGAGGTGCTCACCGGCGGCGAGGCACACATGGAGGACGTCATGCTCCGGCTGCGGCTCGCGTCCGGGCTGCCGTTGGACGTCCTCGACGACGCCGGTCGGGCGGCCGCCACGCGGGCGGTGGCGCAGGGACTGCTCGCCGCACCCGCCCACGCGGCCGGCCGCGCCGTCCTCACGGTGCGCGGCCGGCTGCTCGCCGACGCCGTGGTGCGGGACCTGCTGCCCTGACCAACCCCTCCGGCGAGGGGTCAGCGCTTCACGAAGGCGTAGGTCATCGGGTAGCGGTAGAGGGCGCCCTCGTTGGCCTTGACCCCGGCGATGATGCCGAAGACCACCGGCACGATCCAGACCAGGAACGGCACGAAGAACAGCAGGCCGCAGGTGATCGCGGTGAGCACCCAACTGAGCAACCCGGCGATCGCCCAGGTGATCTGGAAGTTCACGGCGGCCACCGAGTGCGCCCGGACCACCGGGCTCTGCTGACCCCGGGTCATCATCGCGATCAGTGGCGCGACCCAGCCCAGCAGACCCCCGCCCACGATCACCCCGAGCGGGCCACCGAAGTGGGCGATCAGCGTCCAGGTCTTGTCGTCGTTGTTGGCGTAGCCGCCACCGGGGGGACCGTAGCCGCCCGTCGGGTACCCGACACCGGGCGCGCCACCCGGCGGGTACTCGCCCGGCGGGGGATAGCCACCCGGTGGGGGATAGCCGCCGGGCGGCGGGTAGCCGCCGGACGACGGGTGGTCACCGGGCGGGCCGTAACCGCCGGGCGGCGGGGGCTGGTCGCCGGTGGGCGGCGGATAGCCGCCGGGCGGGGGATAGCCGGGCTGGCCGGAGGAGCCCGACAGTGGAGAAGTGGGGTCGTCGCCGGACCCTGGAGGACGAGGTGGTTCAGTCATGTGGCCACGGTAGGTGCCAGCGGCAACGGACGCACCATAGCGACACCGGGGCGTGTCAACCCGTCGGCCGGTCTCCGCCACGACCGGGGCGACTTGATCATCGCGGGCAGGGGAACACCGACGTAGACTGGCACTCGCTACAGTCGAGTGCCAGAGTGTTCCTCTGGCACTCTGAGCGCTCCGGACTGACCTGCGACAGGAGGTGGGGGATGGGTCTCGACGACCGGAAACTCGCCGTGCTCCGGGCGATCGTCGAGGACTACGTCGCCACCCAGGAGCCGGTCGGCAGCAAGGCACTCGTCGAACGGCACCAACTCGGCGTCTCCCCGGCCACCGTGCGCAACGACATGGCCGTGCTGGAGGAGGAGGGCTACATCCGCCAGCCGCACACCAGTGCCGGGCGGGTGCCCACCGACCGCGGTTACCGACTCTTCGTCGACCGGCTCAGCCGGGTCAAGCCGCTCAGCCCGGCCGAACGGCGGGCGATCGAACGGTTCCTGGTCGGCGCGGTGGACCTCGACGACGTGGTGCACCGCACCGTACGCCTGCTCGCGCAACTCACCCGCCAGGTCGCCGTGGTGCAGTACCCGAGCCTGGCCCGCTCCACCGTCCGGCACCTGGAACTCGTGCCGATCTCCACCACCCGGCTGACGCTGGTGATGATCGCCGACACCGGTCGGGTCGAGCAGCGGCTGGTCGAACTGCCCGCGCCGGTCCCCGCCGACGACGTTCTGGACCTGCGCCGACTGGTCAACGAGAAGCTGGTCGGCATCCGCCTGTCCGACACGCCACCGCTGGTGCAGACACTCATCGACGAGTGCGCGCCGCACCTGCGCGCGGCCATGACCACGCTCTCCACCGTCCTGCTGGAGACCCTCGTCGAACGGCACGAGGAGCGGCTCGCCCTGGCCGGCACCGCCAACCTGGCCCGGGGCGGTCTGCTCGACTTCCAGGGGTCGCTGCGCCCCATCCTCGAAGCGCTTGAGGAGGAGGTGGTGCTGCTCAAGCTCATCGGCGAGGTCGAGCCGAGCACGCTGCGGGTCCGCATCGGCGACGAGAACCAGATCGACAACCTGCGGGCGGCGTCCGTGGTCAGCACCGGATACGGCCCGGGCGCGACCATCGTCGGGGGGATGGGCGTGCTGGGACCGACCCGGATGGACTACCCCGGAACAATCGCCACGGTGAGGGCCGTGGCACGCTACGTGGGCGAGCTGCTGGCCCAGAACTGACCAGTCAGGGCCGACGGCAGGCTGCCGCCACCGACCGGCGTAACGCGAGACGAACACGAGGACACGGAACCCAGTGGCCAGGGACTACTACGGCATTCTCGGCGTGAGCCGAGGCGCCTCCGACGACGAGATCAAGCGCGCCTACCGCAAGCTGGCGCGCCAGTTCCACCCGGACGTGAATCCGGACCCGGAGGCGCAGGAGAAGTTCAAGGACATCAACGCCGCGTACGAGGTGTTGTCCGACGACCGGAAACGGCAGATCGTCGACCTCGGCGGCGATCCGCTCGCCCCGGGCGGCGGCGGTGCCGGTGGACCGGGCGGCCCCGGTGGCGCCGGTCCCTTCGTCGGCTTCCAGGACATCATGGACGCCTTCTTCGGCGGGGCCACCGGCGCCGGGCGCGGCCCGCGACCGCGTACCCGTCCCGGGGCCGACGCGATCCTGCGGCTCGAACTGGACCTGAACGAGACCGCCTTCGGGGTCGAGGCCCCGATCACGGTCGACACCGCGGTCCTCTGCACCACCTGCACCGGGGCCGGCACCGCCGCCGGCACCCACCTGGCCACCTGCGAGGCGTGCGGTGGCCGGGGCGAGGTGCAGTCGGTGCAGCGCACCTTCCTCGGCCAGGTGGTCTCCGCCCGGCCGTGCACGGTCTGCCAGGGCTACGGCACCACCATCCCGCACCCCTGCCCCACCTGCGCCGGTGACGGCCGGGTCCGCACCCGCCGCTCGCTGACCGTGAAGATCCCGGCCGGCGTCGAGGACGGGATGCGGATCCGCCTGGCCCAGCAGGGCGAGGTCGGCCCGGGTGGCGGCACCGCCGGTGACCTCTACGTGGAGATCCACGAACGGCCGCACGACGTCTTCTCCCGCAAGGGCGACGACCTGCACTGCCGGGTCACCGTGCCGATGACCGCCGCCGCCCTCGGCACCCGGCTGACCATCAAGGCGCTGGACAGCGAGGAGCCGGTCGACGTCAAGCCGGGTACCCAGCCGGGCAGCACACTGCGGCTGCGGGCCCGGGGCGTACCGCACCTGCGCGGTGCCGGTCGGGGTGACCTCTACGTCCACCTCGACGTGCGTACCCCGACCAAGCTCGACGCCGACCAGGAGCGGATGCTGCGGGACTTCGCCAAGACCCGGGGAGAGGAGGTCGCCGAGCTGAGCAAGCAGGGCGGCTTCTTCTCCCGGATGCGCGACGCCTTCAATGGTCACGCCTGAGGTGTCCGCGCCGCTCTTCCTGGTCGAGTCGCTGCCCACCGGCGACTCGACGGTGCTCGACGGCCCGGAGGGCCACCACGCGGCCACCGTGCAGCGGCTCCGGGTCGGCGAGGAACTGCTGCTCGCCGACGGTCGGGGCGGCACCGCCGAGGCCGTGGTCACCGCCGTCGGCCGGGGCACCCTCGACCTGACCGTCACCACCCGTGGGTACGTCGACGCGGCGAACCCACGGCTGGTGGTGGTGCAGGGCATCCCCAAGGGCGACCGGGGTGAGCTGGCCGTGCAGGCGATGACCGAGACGGGCGTGGACGAGATCGTCCCCTGGGCGGCGTCCCGCTCCGTGGTGCAGTGGCGCGGCGAACGAGGCGTACGGGCCCGGGGCAAGTGGGTGGCGACCGCCCGGGAGGCGGCCAAGCAGGCTCGCCGGGCCTGGTTGCCGGTGGTGGCCGGCGCTCCCGACGAGTCCAGCACGGCGGTGGCCCGCCGGATCGCCGGTGCCGCCGCCGGCTACGTGCTGCACGAGGAGGCGAGCGACCGGCTGACCACCGTCGAGTTGCCCGACCGGGGCGAGATCGTGCTGGTGGTGGGCCCGGAGGGCGGCATCGGCCCGGCCGAGCTGACCGCCTTCCAGGAGGCCGGCGCGCAGCCGGTCCGGCTCGGGCCGTCGGTGCTGCGCACCTCCACCGCCGGAGTGGCCGCCCTGGCCGTGCTCGCCACCCGCCTGCTGCGCTGGTGACCGGGGATGTAAGGAGGGGACCCCTGCTATGCCGGAGACGTTAGGAGGGTGCCCTTCCTTACACTGCCCCGGTGAGTACTCCTGACTGCCTGTTCTGCCGGATCGTCGCCGGGGAGATCCCGGCGACCGTGGTCCGCGAGACCCCGACCACGCTCGCCTTCCGCGACATCGACCCGAAGGCGCCGGTACACGTCCTGGTGATCCCCAAGGAGCACTACGCCGACGTGGCCACCCTGGCCGCCGGTGATCCGGCGTTGGCCGGAGAGGTGCTGGCCACGGCCGCCGCGGTGGCCGAGGACGAGGGGCTGGTCGGGGACGGCTTCCGGCTGATGTTCAACACCGGCGTGTACGGCGGCCAGGAGGTCTTCCACGTGCACGCACACCTGCTGGGTGGTGCACCGCTCGGGCCGATGCTGGCCCGGAGCGTGGCGTGAGAACAACCGCCTCCGGTCGGCTGGACCGGATGGTGCGGCAGGTCCAGGCCCGGGGACGCGTACCGGCCGTGGCGGCGGCACTGCACCGGGCCGACCGCCCGCCGTGGACGTGCGTGGTCGGCGGCACCGGCAACGACACCGCGCTGGACCCGGACACCCGGTTCCGGATCGGGTCGGTGACCAAGACGTTCACCGCCGTGCTGACCCTCCAGTGCCGCGACGACGGCCTGCTCGACCTCGACGATCCGCTGGACCGGCACCTGGACCTGCCGGCACACGGCGAGTCGACCGTGCGTCGGTTGCTGTCGCACACCGCCGGCCTGCAACGGGAGCCGTACGGCGACGTCTGGGACACGTTACGGGCACCGGACACCGAGCGGCTGGTCGCCGAGTTGGCCCGGGCGGAGCGGGTACTGCCGCCCGGCCGTCGCTACCACTACTCGAACCTGGGGATGGCCCTGCTCGGCCGGCTGGTCGGCGAGGTGCGGGGCGGGAGCTGGGCCGAGGTGCTCACCGAGCGGGTACTCGCCCCGCTGGGGTTGACCGCGACCACGGTCGACCCGGGTCCCCGCGCGGCGACCGGGTTCCTGGTGGACGCGTACTCCGACGAGGCGCGCCCGGAGCCGCCGACCGACTTCGGCGCGGTCGGGCCCGCCGCGCAGTTGTGGAGCACCGCCGGTGACATGGCCCGCTGGGCCGCCTTCCTGGCCGACCCGGCGGCACTGGACCCGACCGGCGCGGTGCTCGCACCGGCCACGCTGGAGGAGATGCGCTGGCCGGTGACGGTCACCGACGAGACGTCGTGGTCGGGTGGCTTCGGCCTGGGCCTGATCCTGGTGCCGCAGGGGCAGCGGGTGGTGCACGTCGGGCACGACGGCGCGATGCCCGGGTTCCTGGCCGGCGTGTACGGCCGGCGGGGCGGCGAGGGGACTCCCGCCGCGTTCGGCGCCGCCGTCCTGGGGTCCTCCGGCACCGCCGTGGAGGTGCTGGAGCTGCCGCACCGGCTGCTCGCCGCCTCGGTCGAGGAGGATCCGGCCGACATCGTGCCGTGGCGGCCGGGTACGCCGGCCCCGGAGCACCTGCGCGGGCTGCTCGGTCGCTGGTGGGGCGAGGGTTTCGAGTACGTCTTCGGCTGGCACGACGGCACCCTGCAGGCCCGGGGCGCCGGTGACCCGTCGGAGAAGCCGCCGGCGGTCTTCACGCCGGTGCCGGAGCGGCCGGACGTGTTCCGGACGGTCTCCGGGCGGGAGGTCGGCGAGTTGCTCCGGCTGACCCGGGACTCCGCCGGTGAGGTGGTCCGGATGCACTGGGCGACGTATCGGTTCACCCGACGGCAGGAGACCTTCGACCGGTACGACTTCCGGGCCGGCGGCTGAGGATTTTTGTCCACTTGTGCACCAGTCGCCGGATGGCGCGGCGACCACTCCGCCCCGCCCCTGTGAGCAGGCGCACCCGAGGCCACGACCGGCCGTTCCCGGGGGAAATGGGCGGCGTGTCCACGCCGTCGAACCGATACGATGGAGTCAACATCCGCACGCCGTGGCAGCATGCCCGGCGCCGAGATCGAGAGCAGGTGGCGCAGGGCCCCTCGGCCCGACCTATGACCGGCACCCCACCTCCCGGCCCGCCCCGCGTGCAGACCAAGATCACGGTCCCCGACTCGAAGATCATGGTCAACCTGCTCGGCGCGGGTGACGAGATCCTGCGACTGGTCGAGCGCTCCGTGAACAGTGACGTGCACGTACGCGGCAACGAGATCACGATCACCGGTGCCCCCGCCGACAACGCCCTCGCCGAGCGGATCTTCAGCGAACTCCTCGAACTGATCGAGAAAGGCGAGACCCTGACCACAGACGCCGTCCGGCGTACCGTCGGCATGCTCGAACAGGGCGGCGCGGAGCGGCCCGCAGAGGTCCTGACGCTCAACATCCTGTCCCGGCGCGGGCGGACCATCCGCCCCAAGACGCTCGGGCAGAAGCGCTACGTCGACGCGATCGACGCGCACACCATCGTCTTCGGGATCGGCCCGGCCGGCACCGGCAAGACCTACCTCGCCATGGCGAAGGCGGTCCAGGCGTTGCAGGCCAAGCAGGTCAACCGGATCATCCTGACCCGACCGGCGGTCGAGGCGGGGGAGCGGCTGGGCTTCCTGCCCGGCACGCTCAACGAGAAGATCGACCCCTACCTGCGCCCGCTCTACGACGCGCTGCACGACATGCTGGACCCGGAGTCCATCCCGAAGCTGATGGCGGCGGGCACGATCGAGGTCGCCCCGCTGGCGTACATGCGGGGCAGGACGCTCAACGACGCGTTCATCATCCTCGACGAGGCGCAGAACACCACGCCCGAGCAGATGAAGATGTTCCTCACCCGGCTCGGGTTCGGCTCCAAGATCGTGGTGACCGGTGACGTCACCCAGGTGGACCTGCCCGGCGGGACGACCAGCGGGCTGCGCGTGGTCCGGGAGATCCTGGAGGGCGTCCAGGACGTGCACTTCGCGCAGCTCTCCAGCGCCGACGTGGTGCGGCACCGGCTGGTCGGTGAGATCGTCGACGCGTACGCCCGGTGGGACGCCGAGCGGGAGAACCAGCAGGCCCAGGGCGTGCACGCGGTGGCCGGGCGTACCGCCCAGGGCAACCGCGCCGGCCGGCGCCGCTAGACCGAGGGAAGACAGTTGTCCATCGAGATCGCCAACGAGTCCGGTGTCGAGGTCGACACCGACGCCGTGCTCGCCGTCGCCCGGCACGCGCTCGACGAGATGGGGGTCAACCCCCTCGCCGAGCTCTCCGTGCTGCTGGTCGACATCGACTACATGACCGAGCTGAACCATCGCTGGATGGGTGGCGACGGTCCCACCGACGTACTCGCGTTCCCCATGGACGAGGGCAGCGTCGACCACGGGCCGGGGGAGAACGCCGCCGCCGGTGGCGAACCGGCCCTGCTCGGTGACATCGTGCTCTGCCCGGAGGTGGCGGCGAAGCAGGCCGCGACCGCCGGGCACAGCCCCGCCGACGAGCTGCACCTGCTCACCGTGCACGGCGTGCTGCACCTGCTCGGCTACGACCACGCGGAGCCGGAGGAGGAGCGGGAGATGTTCGGGCTCCAGGCCCGTCTGCTGTCCAGTTGGCGGTCGACCCGCTCCCGGTGATGGACACTGTGCTGGCCGCGCCCGCCACCGGCCTACCCGATCTGCAACTGCTCGTCTTCGCGGCCGGGCTGGTGGTGCTCGCCGGTCTGATCGCGATGACCGAGGCGGCCCTGGCCGCGGTCTCCCCGGCCCGCGCCGCCGAACTGGCCCGCGACGGTGCCCGGGGCGCCCGTACGCTCCAGGTGGTCGCCGGTGACGTGGTCCGTCACCTCAACCTCCTGCTGCTGCTCCGGCTGCTCGCCGAGCTGACCGCCACCACGCTGGTGGCACTGGTCGCGGTGGACACCTTCGGCGCGGGCTGGCGGGCGGCACTGATCACCGCCGGGGCGATGACCGTGGTCAGCTTCGTGGTGGTCGGCGTCGGTCCGCGTACCCTCGGCCGGCAGCACGCGTACGCGGTGGGTCGCTCGGCCGCGCCGCTGGTGCGCTGGCTGGGCCGGGTGCTCAACCCGCTGGCGTCGCTGCTGATCCTGATCGGCAACGCGGTGACGCCCGGGCGAGGCTTCCGGGAGGGGCCGTTCGCCACCCAGGTCGAGCTGCGCGAACTGGTCGATCTCGCCGAGCAGCGGGGCGTGGTGGAGCACGGCGAACGGCAGATGATCCACTCGGTCTTCGCTCTCGGCGACACCATCGCCCGCGAGGTGATGGTGCCGCGTACCGAGATGGTCTGGATCGAGTCGGGCAAGAACCTGTCCCAGGCGCTCGCGCTGTTCCTGCGCTCCGGTTTCTCCCGGATCCCGGTGATCGGCGAGAGCGTCGACGACGTGCTCGGTCTCCTCTACCTCAAGGACCTGATCCGGCGTACCCAGGGCGGGGCCGCCGAGGACGCGCAGCTCCCGGTGGCCGAGCTGATGCGGCCGGCGACCTTCGTGCCGGAGTCCAAGCCCGTGGACGACCTGCTCTCCGAGATGCAGGCCGCCCGCAACCACCTGGTCATCGTGGTCGACGAGTACGGCGGCACCGGTGGTCTGGTCACCATCGAGGACATCCTCGAAGAGATCGTCGGGGAGATCACCGACGAGTACGACGTCGAGCGCCCGCCGATCGAGCAGTTGCCGGAGGGCGCGGTGCGGGTCACCGCCCGGCTGCCGGTGGAGGCGCTCGGCGAGCTGTTCGACACCGAGCTGCCGCACGACGAGGTCGAGACGGTGGGCGGACTGCTCGCCCAGGCCCTCGGCCGGGTGCCGATCCCCGGCGCCGAGGCGGAGGTGTCCGGCCTCCGGCTGATCGCCGAGGGCACCACCGGCCGCCGCAACCGGATCGACACGGTGCTGGTGCGCCGGGTCGAGCCGTCCGACACGAAGGAGAACCCGGGTGGCGAGGCGACCGCCTCCCGGGGCGACACCGACCGATCCGAGGAGAGGCTGCCCGCCGATGCCTGAGTCACCCGCCGTACCGACCGCCCGGCCCGCCGACGCCGAACTGAGCGCCGAGGACGGCAAGCTGGTCATCCTCGCCCGGGGTGCCCGGGGTCGGGTGGGTGCCGTGGAGGGCGCGGCCGTCCGGGACCAGGACGGTCGCACGTACGCGGCGGCGAGCGTGTCGCTGCCCTCGCTGACCATCACCGCGCTCCAGTTGGCGGTCGCCTCGGCGGCTGCGGCGGGCGCCACCCGGTTGGAGGCCGCCGTGGTGGTGACCGAGGCGTCCACCCTGGACGGTGCCGGCTACGCGGCCGTACGCGACCTGGCCGCCGACGCCCCGGTCCACCTCGCCGCCCCGGACGGCACGGTCCTCGGCACGGTCACCGCATGAGCGAGCGGAGTGAGCGAATCATCAGGTGCAGTGTGGTGGTGCCTCATGGCGGCGCGGAGCGTAGCGGAGTGCCGGCATGAGCGAGCGGGACTATCGGGCCGGGTTCGCCTGTTTCGTGGGGCGGCCGAACGCCGGCAAGTCCACGTTGACCAACGCGATCGTCGGCCAGAAGATCGCCATCACCTCGAACAAGCCGCAGACCACCCGGCACGTCATCCGGGCGGTGCTGCACCGGCCGGACTCGCAGTTGGTGCTGGTCGACACGCCGGGTCTGCACCGGCCGCGGACGTTGCTCGGGGAGCGGCTCAACGACCTGGTGCGGCAGACCTGGAGCGAGGTCGACGTGATCGGCCTGTGCATTCCGGCGGACGAGCCGGTCGGTCGTGGTGACCGGTTCATCACCGGGGAACTGGCCGAGCTGAAGGCGACCGTGCTCGCGGTGGTCACCAAGACCGATCTGGTCGACAAGAAGCGGCTGGCCGAGCAGTTGCTGGCCGTCAGCGAGCTGGGCGAGTTCGCGGAGGTGGTGCCGGTCAGCGCGGTCTCCGGGCACCAGGTGGACACCCTCGTCGAGGTGATGACGGGTTACCTCCCCGAGTCACCGCAGCTCTATCCGGACGACATGCTCACCGACGACCCGGAGCAGGTGCTGGTCGCCGAGCTGATCCGCGAGGCGGCGCTGGAGGGCGTACGTGACGAGCTGCCGCACTCGATCGCCGTGGTGGTCGAGGAGATGATCCCCGAGGGTCGGCTGATGAAGATCTACGCCGACGTGTACGTCGAGCGGTCGAGTCAGAAGGCGATCGTGATCGGGCATCGGGGCGCGCGGCTCAAGGCGGTGGGCACCGCCGCGCGACGGCAGATCGAGGAGCTGTTGGGCACCAGGATCTATCTCGACCTGCACGTCCGGGTGGCCAAGGACTGGCAGCGCGATCCCAAGCAGTTGCGCAAGCTGGGTTTCTGACCGACTCTGCCGCGTACCGGACGAAATGGACGACGAGCGCCGGAGTGGCTGATCGGTACCGGTCAGGCATATGGGAAGTTTCACTAAACTGCTGGGTGGTTGGTCGTTTCCGCGGCGCGCATCAGAGGGTAGGGAGGGTATGCCTCTGCCCCCGGACATAGATGCAGGCTGATGCGAAACCGTTACCTTGACCTGTTGCGTGCACTGGCCATCGTGCGGGTCGTCGTCTACCACGTCACCGGTTGGGCGTCGCTGACCGTGCTGTTCCCGGCGATGTCGGTGATGTTCGCGATGGCAGGGTCGCTGATGGCCGCCACGCTGTACCGGGTCGGCCCGGCTGCGGTGGGGCGGCGGCTGCGGCGGCTGCTGCCGTCGCTCTGGGTGGTCGCCGCGATCTTCGTGCCGGCGATGCTGTTCACCGGGCTGCCGTTGACCCCCAAGGTGTTGCTCTGGCTGTTCCCGGTCGCCGACCCACCGGCGAACTACTGGGGTGCGCTGGCGCTGAGTCCGATCTGGTACCTGCGGGACTACCTCTGGTTCGTGCTCGCCTCGCCGATCGCCATCTGGCTGTTCCGACGGTTCCCGCTGCCCACCCTGCTCGCCCCCTACCTCCTGCTGATCTCCATCGAGTTCGGCATCTACGAGAACCCGCACGGCGTCCTGCGCGAGTTCGGCCTCTACTTCGGCGCGTGGCTGCTGGGCTTCGCCCACCAGGCGGGCATGCTGCGCCGGATGGCCAACCGGGTGCTGGTGCCGGTCGTCCTGACACTCGCGGCGACCGGCGGCGCCTGGATCCTGGCCAACCCCGGTCCGCGCGGCTACGACCTCAACGACATCCCGCTCGGCAACGCCCTCTGGTCGGCCGCGTTCATCCTGGTGGCGCTCGGCCGGGCACCGTCGGCTGCCGCCTGGGTGGACCGCAACGAGGTTGTCGGGCGCGTGGTCACCGTGCTGAACCGACGGGCGCTGACCGTCTATCTGTGGCACATGGCCTTCGTGGTCGCGCTCACGCCACTGGTGGACGTGGTGGGCTGGTCGCACCAGAACCTGCTGGGCCAGGCCATCCGGGTGGTGATGGTCTTCGCCCTGGTCGGCGTGGTGACCGCCGCGTTCGGCTGGGTCGAGGACGTGGCGGCGCAGCGTCCGCCGGAGCTGATCCCCGGTGGTCGCCCGGCGTCGTCTGCCCGCGCACCCCGTCGGCCGGGTGGCACCCCGGCACCGTGCGGTCCTGCGGGGTCCGGTGGGGAGGTGCCGACCGATGGCGGCCGTCCGGGATCCGGTGGGGGAGTGCCGACCGACGACGTCCGGGCCGGCGGGGATGAGCCGGTCGGCGCCGCCCGCGCCGCCGGTGGGGCCGCCCGGCGGCGGGAGAAGTCGGTGCCGGGGCAGCGTGGGCGCGGCGACGACGTCAGCGGGACGTGACGGTGAGGTCGCCGCTGCCGGTGGCGACGTCGAGCACGGGCGTCGCGGACGGGTCGTGCGGTACGCCCAGGTCGGCCGAGCCCGAGCCGACCGTCGAGAACACCTGGTACGCACCGGCCGGCACGGTCAGCTCGACGTGACCGCTGGACGCGTGCGCGCGGGCGGAGGCGGGGCGGTCCAGTTCGACGGTGACGTTGCCGGATCGGGCCTCCGCGTCCACCTCACCACCGAGCCGGTTCGCGGTGATGTTGCCGGATCCGCTGCGGAGCACCACCGACTCCGGCACGTCGTACACCTCGATGTTGCCGGAGCCGGTCTCCACCCGGACCGGGCCGGCGGCGCCGGCCACCCGGACGTCGCCGGAGCCGACGGTGACCTCCACCGCGCCGACCCGGCTCAGATCGACCTCGCCGGAGCCGGCCTCGCCCCGCACGCTGACCCCCTCACCGGTGGTGATCTCGTAGGAGACGCTGCACCGGTTGCCGCAGGAGGTGTCCAGGACCAGTTCGGTGCCGGTGATCTCGTACGACGTCTGCGGTTGGTTGCCCTGGTAGCGCACCACGCGCTTGATGCGGACGCCGTCCACCCCGCCGTCGGCGCGGACCATCACGTCACCGGAGCCCGGCAGCACCCGGATCGCGGTGATCCGGGTGGCCTCGGTGTTGTCGAAGTCCAACCGGCCGAAGGAGAGGTTGTCACACCCGGCGAGCACGATCAGGGTGGTGGCCGCGACGGCCGCCACGACACCCCGGCGAGCGGTGGCGTTCGGCCGCGCGGTGGCGGCCGGCGGTGGGGCGGCCGGCGGTGGGGCGGCGGACCGGCGCGCCGGGGTGGTCAGGTGCAGAGCCATGCCGAGCACGCTACGTCCGGTGCCGGGCGGCGCACATCGGGGTAAGACGGCCTCTCGACCCCGAGCCGACCCTGAGATCCGACCCGGGGGCGAACCCGAACTCCGGCGGGGAGGGAGAATGACGCGATGGCCGGGTACCGCCGACAGCTCTACCGCGACGACGCGGTGGTGCTGCGTGTGCAGAAACTCGGCGAGTCGGACCGGATCATCACCCTGCTCACCCGGCGGCACGGTCGGCTGCGCGCGGTCGCCCGGGGGGTACGCCGCACCACCTCGAAGTTCGGCGCCCGGCTGGAACCCTTCGGCCACGTCGACCTGCAACTCGCCGGTGACCCCAAGGGTGAGCTGGGCAGTTCGCTGCACAGCGTCAGCCAGGTCGAGGGGATCGACCTGTACGGCAAGCGGTTCCTCGGTGACTACCCCCGCTACACCGCGGCCAGTGCCATCGCCGAGACCGCCGAACGCCTCACCCCGGTGGAACGGGAGCCGTCGCTGCGGCTCTTCCAGCTCACCCTGGGTGCGTTGAAGGCGCTGGCCGAGGGCAGCCACGCGACGACGCTGGTGCTCGACGCGTACCTGCTGCGCGGCATGGCGTTGGCCGGTTGGGCACCGGCGTTGACCGCCTGCGCGGTCTGCGGCACCCCGGGGCAGCACCGGTCGTTCTCCGTACCCGCCGGAGGCGCGGTCTGCCCGGACTGCCGCCCGCCCGGCGCGTCCCATCCGGCCCCGGCCACCATCGACCTGATGTCCGCCCTGACCACCGGTGACTGGCGGGTCGCCGACGCCACCGAGAACGGCGT
Organism: Micromonospora sp. NPDC049900; assembly: GCF_044461025.1. Classification (NCBI taxonomy): domain Bacteria; kingdom Bacillati; phylum Actinomycetota; class Actinomycetes; order Micromonosporales; family Micromonosporaceae; genus Micromonospora; species Micromonospora sp. NPDC049900. Next base: position 20,583 of record NZ_JBITKM010000020.1, on the reverse strand, counting down.
ACGCCGGGAGTGCAGCGGACTGGTCGCGGCGCACCTGCAGTGGCACCTGGAGCGCGCGCTACGCTCGCTGCCGCTGGTGGACCGGGGCGGCCCGGCCACCGGCACGGTCCGACCCGGCGGTGGGCGTGCCGGGGCGGCCCCGCCGCGCGACCCGGCCGGCGAGGGCTGACGCCCGACCGGGCGTCGATGGAGTCGAGCAGGGAGAGCCGAGTGATCCGATCCACCAGGGCCGACCGGCGCGCGCCGGTGCCGCCGACGCCGCACCCGTCGGGCGCCCGACCTCCGGCGCTGCCGTCGGAGGCGGTGCCCCGGCACGTCGCCGTGGTGATGGACGGCAACGGCCGCTGGGCCAAGGAGCGCGGGCTGCCCCGCACCAAGGGCCACGAGGCGGGGGAGTTCTCCCTCTTCGACACCGTCGAGGGCGCCATCGAGCTGGGCATCCCCTACCTGTCGGCGTACGCCTTCTCCACCGAGAACTGGCGGCGCTCGCCGGACGAGGTGCGCTTCCTGATGGGCTTCAACCGGGACGTCATCCGCCGTCGTCGGGACCAGCTCGTCGACCTCGGCGTACGGGTGGTCTGGTCGGGTCGGGCCGGACGGTTGTGGAAGAGCGTCATCTCCGAGTTGCAGACCGCCGAGGAGATGTCCCGGGGGAACTCGACGCTGACGCTCCAGTTCTGCGTCAACTACGGTGGGCAGGCGGAGATCGCCGACGCCGCCGCCGCGATCGCCCGGGACGTGGCCGCCGGTCGGCTGGACCCGGGCAAGGTCAACGAGAAGACCGTCGAGCGCTACCTGTACCACCCCGAGGTGCCCGAGGTGGACCTGTTCCTGCGCCCCTCCGGCGAGCAGCGCACCTCGAACTTCATGCTCTGGCAGAGCGCGTACGCGGAGCTGGTCTTCCTGGACACGCTCTGGCCCGACTTCGACCGCCGCCACCTGTGGTACGCCTGCGAGCTGTACGCCCAGCGGGACCGCCGCTTCGGCGGCGCGCTGCCCAACCCGGTGGCCCCGACCGGCTGACGCTTAGCGACCGGTCGGACTGGGTATCAGTGTCGTCAGCAGCCACTGACGGAGGTGAACCCACATGATGCGCAAGCGCGTAGCCCAGTGGGCGGTGATGGCCGTTGCGGTTCCGTTGGCGGCCGCCGGTGCCCGCCGGCTCAGCCACTCGATGGAATCCCGGCGAGGCCCGTCCCGGGCCAGTCGCCTGCTCACGCAGGGGGCGGACCTGATCCGCCCGCAGAAGGCCCGGCGTCGCCGTTTCTTCTGACCTACACAGCGCCGCCCCTGCCGCCGAACGTGGCGGCAGGGGCGGCGTCGTGCGGGTGTGCGGGCAAGGAGGGGTCCCCTGCTAACGCCTGGTGCATAGCAGGGGACCCTTCCTTACATCAGGTCCTTACGGTCAGGCCGGCGTCTCGGCGCGGTCGGGGGTGGCCCACAGGGTGTGGAAGGAACCGTCACGGTCGACCCGACGGTAGGTGTGCGCGCCGAAGTTGTCCCGCAGACCCTGGATGAGCGCGGCCGGGAGACGCTGCGCGCGCAGCGCGTCGAAGTAGGCCAGCGACGAGGCGAACGCGGGTGCCGGCACGCCGGCCCGGGCCGCCTCGGCCACCACGCGCCGCCAGCTTGGCACACCGTCGCGCACGGTGTCCGCGAACCACGGCGCGACCAGCAGCGTGGGCAGCTCCGGCTGCTCGTCGTACGCCTGCTTGATCCGGTCCAGGAAGCGGGCCCGGATGATGCAGCCGCCCCGCCAGATCTTCGCCGTGCCGCCGAGGTCGATGTTCCAGTCGTACTCGGCGCTGCCGGCACGGATCTGGTCGAAGCCCTGCGCGTACGCCACGATCTTGGAGGCGAGCAGCGCCCGACGTACGTCCTCGATGAACGCCTCGCGGTCGCTGACCTGCCACTTCTCCCCGGAGTCCGGGAACGCCCGCACGGCGGCCTCACGCTGGTCGACGTGGCCGGACAGCGACCGGGCGAACGTCGCCTCGGCGATGCCGGTGATCGGGATGCCCAGGTCCAGGGCGATCTGGACGGTCCACCGGCCGGTGCCCTTCTGCTCGGCCCGGTCCTGCACCACGTCCACGAACGCCTCACCGGTGGCCGCGTCGGTGTGCGCCAGCACGTCGGCGGTGATCTCGATCAGGAAGGACTCCAGCTCACCGGAGTTCCACTCCCGGAAGATCTCCGCGAGCTCCGACGGGGTCGCGCCCAGGCCGGCCCGCAACAGGTCGTACGCCTCGGCGATGAGCTGCATGTCGGCGTACTCGATGCCGTTGTGGACCATCTTCACGAAGTGCCCGGCACCGTCCGGTCCGACGTGCTCGCAGCAGGACTCGCCGTCGACCTGCGCGGCGATCTTCTCGAAGATCGGTCCGAGCTTGCGGTACGACTCGGCCGACCCACCCGGCATGATGCTCGGCCCCCAGAGGGCGCCCTCCTCGCCGCCGGAGACACCGGTGCCGACGAAGTGCAGGCCCTTGGTCCGCAACGCCTCCTCCCGGCGACGGGTGTCGGCGAAGTGCGCGTTACCGCAGTCGATGATGATGTCGCCCTCTTCGAGCAGCGGCACCAACTCGTCGATCACCGCGTCGGTGGGACCGCCCGCCTTGACCATGATGATCACCGCGCGGGGACGCTCCAGCGCGGCCACGAAGTCCGCCAGGGACTCCGTCGGGACGAACGTGCCCTCGTCGCCGTGCTCCGCCACCAGCGACCGGGTCCGCTCCGGCGAGCGGTTGTGCAACGCCACGGTGAACCCGTTGCGAGCCAGGTTCCGGGCCAGGTTGCGGCCCATCACCGCCAGCCCGGTCACACCGATCTGCGCCGTAGCCCGATCCGCCATCCTCGTCGCCACCTTCCGCCGTCTACCTGTAGTGCTGCGACGGTATCGCGGCCGGACCCGGTACCGCTCCGTCCCCCCACCGCTGGTCATCAGGTGGTCGCATAGCGCACGCCACCGGGGGCGTCGACAATTCGGATGCGTTCCTCGTACCGGCCGGATAGCGTCCGGGACATGCGCTACTGACACCCGCTTCATCGAGCCGGTCCGCCGCGCCGAGGCAACGGTTTCAGTTCCGGCCGCGGGCAGCGTGCCGGAGCGGTCCGGCAGTACGCCTTCCGGCGGAGGTGAGCGACCGGGTCGCCGTACGGGGTGGGTGGATCTGTCGTCCCAACGACGACAGATCCACCCATCCCCGTCGCGGCTCAGCCGATCAGCGGGCGGAAGGTGCCGAGTGCGACGCTGACGCCCAAGGCGGTGACGGCCAGCGCCGTCGCGACGACGACCAGCAGCCAGTCGGCCGCACCGAAGTGCTGCCGGCGGGCGACGGTACGCGGCACTCCGGCGTCGAAGCCGCGCGCGTCCATCGCGACCGCCAGCCGGGTGCCTCGGCGGATCGCCCCGACCAGCAGCGTGAACGCGGTGGACACGAAGAGCCGTAGCTTCGCCACCGGGTTGCGGCCCGCCTCCACGCCACGTGCCCGGCGGGCCATCACGATCATCTGCCACTCCTGCCCGAGCAGCGGCAGCAGCCGGAACGCCGCCAGCGCGCCGATCGCGAACCGGGCCGGTGCGCGGGCGTTCTGCACAAGGGCGTCGGCCAGGTCGGTCGGATCGGTGGTGGCGAAGACGATCACGCCGGGCAGGGCCACCGCGAACAGGCGCAGCACCAGGCCGAGCGCGGTGAGCAGCACCGTCGAGGTGACCACGACCGGTCCGGCGTCGAGCAGTACCCGGCCGGAGCGGTCCGCGGCGAAGAGCACCAGCGTGACCAGGACGCCCACGGCGGCGACCAGCAACGGCCACACCCGACGGAACAGCACCCGGTAGCGCACCCCGAACAGCGGTAGGACCGCCAGCTCGATCGTGATCGCGATCGCCGGTGCGACCGGGTCCAGCGTCGCCAGCAGCGGAAACGCGAACAGCAGCGCCGCCGCCAGCTTGGCCACCGGATTCCGCCGGGCCAGCGGCGCGTCCGGCCGGGCGACCGGTTCGAGGTCGATCATCGGTACCCCGCCGCAGAAGAGGTCGACGGCGGGGCACCGGGCGGCGGTGCGGGCGTCAGCGTCAGCGTCCGGTCGGCGAGCGCGGCGACGAACTCGGTGTCGTGGGTGACCGTGACCAGGGCGTGGCCGTCGTCGCGTAGCTCGGCGAACAGGTCGACCAGCTCCCGCCAGGTGCGCCGGTCCTGGCCGAAGGTGGGCTCGTCGCAGATCACCAGCCGGGGCGCGGTGGCCAGGGCGGTCGCCACGCTCAGCCGCCGCGCCTCGCCGCCGGAGAGGGTGTACGGGTTCGCGCCGGCCAGCCGGTCCAACCGCAGCCGGTGCAGCAGCTCGTCGACGCGTCGGCGCACCTCCGTCTCGGCGGCACCGGTACGCCGGGGGCCGAGCGCCAGCTCGTCGAAGACCGTACCGGTGACGAACTGGTGCTCCGGGTCCTGGAACACCGAGCCGATCCGGCGGGCCAGTGCGGGTGCCCGCCACCGGTGCGGTGGCGTACGGGCGTCGGCCCCGGCCAGCTCGACGCCGGCCATCAGGCGCCCGGTGCCCGGCTTGAGCAGCCCGCCGAGCAGCACCGCGAGGGTGGACTTGCCGGCACCGTTGGGGCCGAGCACGGCGAGGGCGGTACCGGCGCGTACCGCCAGGTCGGTGGGGGCCAGTCGGGGTGGACGGCCGAGCCGGTCGGCGGTGAGCAACACCTCGCCGGGCCCGGTGGTGGCCCGGCGGGGCGGGATCCGGTGGCCGGGTACCCAGACGCCGTCGGCGGCGAGGGCGTCGCCGTGGGCGGCGAAGACGGCCTCCGGTGGGCCGTCGACGCGGACGCCGCCACCGGGGTCGAGCACCACCACCCGGTCGACCAGCGGCAGGGCGTCGGCCACCCGGTGTTCGACCAGGATCAGAGTGGTGTCGCCGTCGAGCGCGCGGGAGACGGCGGTGCGGACCAGGTCGGCTCCGGCCGGGTCGAGGTTGGCGGTGGGCTCGTCGAGCAGCAGCAGGTCGGGGCGGAGCGCGAGCACTCCGGCCAGGGCGAGCCGCTGCTGTTCACCGCCGGAGAGCGCCGCGGTGGGACGGTCCCGGGGGTACGGGAAGCCGACCCGCCGCAGCGCCTCGTCCACCCGGGGCCAGATCTGCCCGGCGGGTACGCCCCGGTTCTCCAGCCCGAACGCGACGTCGTCGCCGCTGCGGGCCATGACGAGCTGGGACTGCGGATCCTGGAAGACGATGCCGACCCGTTCGCGGGTCTCGGCCGGTGCCCGACCGTCGATCTCGATGGTGCCCTCCCGCTCACCGGAGTCCTCCGGCAGCAGTCCGGCCAACGCGGCGAGCAGGGTGCTCTTGCCGGCGCCGGAGGGCCCGAGCAGCAGCACCCGCTCGCCGCGCCGTACCCGTAGGTCCACGTCGCGGATCGCCCAGGCGCGCCGCCCGGCGTGGCGCCAGCCGAAGCCGCGCAGCCGCACCTCACCCATCTGTCACCCCCGCTGTCCGATCCCGACCCTCGGCCCGGTGGAGCCGGTCGGACCGGCTCCACCGGGCGAGGTCAGACCAGGTTCCGTTCGCGTCCGGCGGGGAAGCGGTCCAGGACACCGGTGCCGGCGAGCGCCCTGGTCAGCGCGTAGCCACCGGCACCGGCGACCACGGTGGCACTGAGCACGGTGAGCAGCGCGTACGGGATGCGGTAGGTGCCCAGTTCGTAGGCGGCGTTCCAGGCGAAGAAGTCGAACAGGGCGGCACCGAGGCCGGTCAGCGCACCGGCGAGCAGTGCCGTCGGCAGCCGGAACGAGCGGTACCGGAAGGCGGCGAAGGCCAGTTCCGCACCGAGTCCCTGGAGCAGGCCCTGGACGATGGTGATGCCGCCCCACTCGGCACCCAGCAGCGCGGAGACGGTGGCGGCGACCGCCTCGCAGAACAGTGCGGCACCCGGCTTGCGGATCACCAGTCCGCCGAGCACCGCCGGGACCAACCAGACGCCGTACATGACGGCCTGGCTGGCCGGGAAGAAGGCGAAGGCCGGGTCGACCGCCCGCCAGAGCAGGCCCCAGGCCCAGAAGATGACACCGAAGCCGACGGCGATCACCGCGGCCACGACGATGTCCACGGTGCGCCATCGAGTGGTGGTCGGTTGGCTCATGAGTGCTCCCAGTCCAGTGTCGAACCAGGCAAGACGCACGCCGCGTCCGGCGTGGCCGGGCGTGGCGGGCTGGAGGTGGACCGAACTCCCTGCGCTGGCATTACCCAGATCAGGTACGGAGGGTCTGCGGGCGGACCCGCACTCTCAGCGCTGTGCGCTCCCCTGTCGGAGGTGGTGTTGTCCCGCCGACGCTAACACCTTCGAAGATCGACGGACAATGTGATCTACGCAGGTCATGCCGGGTACCGACGACGGGCGTTCCGGCGGTGGTCGGCGCGCGCGGGAACCCGCCCGGTTTCGTGACATCCATCGACGTCATCGGCTCCGGACGGTAATCTCAGGCCGCCGATCCACTTGGCCGAGAGGCGACAGGGTGAGCACAGACACGGACCATGCCGCGCCGGCCGGTGATCCGGAGGGCCGTCCGACGGGCGTGGCCACCGAGGAGCGTCCGGCCCGACCGGGCGGTGGCGAGCCGCCCCGGCGCTGGCTCGGTGACCGGATCGGCTCGGTGGAGATCCTCGCGGGCCTGCTGGTCCTGCTGATCATCTTCCGTGATCCGTTGGCCGGGGCGTTGGACGATCCCCGGATCCAGACGTGGACCACCGTGTTCGTCTCGATCATGGTGCAGGCGGTGCCGTTCCTGGTCTTCGGCATCCTGCTCTCCGCCGTGATCGCGGTCTTCGTACCCCGGTCGTTCTGGGCCAAGGCGCTGCCCCGGCACCCGGCGCTGGCGGTGCCGGCGGCCAGCGCGGCCGGCGTGGTGCTGCCGGGCTGCGAGTGCGGATCGGTGCCGATCGCGGGCTCGCTGATCCGTCGGGGCGTCACCCCGGCGGCGGCGCTGGCGTTCCTGCTGGCCGCACCGGCGGTCAACCCGATCGTGCTGGTCGCCACCGCCGTAGCCTTCCCCGACAACCCCGAGATGGTCCTCGCCCGGGGGGTCGCCAGCCTGGTCGTGGCAATGATCATGGGTTGGCTCTGGCTGCGGCTCGGTCGGACCGAGTGGATCAGGATGCCGCGCCGCCCGGAGTTGGACGACCCCCGGCGGAGCCGGGCCTTCTGGGCCGCCGTCCGGCACGACGTCACCCACGCCGGTGGCTTCCTGGTGCTCGGCGCGATGGCCGCCGCCAGCATCAACGTGCTGGTGCCGGAGCGCTGGCTCCAGACCCTGGCGGACAACGCCTGGCTGTCGATCCTGGCGCTGGCGCTGCTCGCCGTCCTGCTCTCGCTCTGCTCCGAGGCGGACGCCTTCGTCGCGGCCTCGCTGTCGCAGTTCTCCCTCACGTCCCGACTGGTCTTCCTGGTGGTGGGGCCGATGGTCGACCTCAAGCTGATCTCGATGCAGGCCGGTGTCTTCGGCCGGCGGTTCGCCTTCCGGTTCGCCCCGGCCACGTTCGCGGTCGCCCTGCTGGTGGCCACCGGAGTCGGGATGGTGCTGCTGTGAACCGACAGGCACAGGCGGTGATCCTGCTGCTGCTGGGTGGGGCGGTGATCCGGGCCAGCGTCACCGACCTCTACCTGCGCTACGTCAAGGAGGGCCTGCGCCCGTTCCTGATCGCCGCCGGTCTGCTGCTGGTGGTCGCCGCGGTGATGACGCTCTGGTACGAACTGCGGCCCTCCGTGCCCCGGGCGATGGCCCCGACCGGCGGCGGGTCCACCGGTCCGGCAGGCGATGCCGCGCCGGAGCCGGCCGACCACGACGAGCACGACGGCCACGGCCACCACGAACCCCGGGTCGGCTGGCTGCTCATCCTGCCCGTGCTCGGGCTGCTGCTGGTGGCCCCACCGGCGCTGGGGTCGTACGCGGCGGGGCAGGCCGGCACCGCGCTGAACGCCCCCCGCGAGTCCGACTACCCGCCGCTGCCGGAGGGCGATCCGGTGCAGGTCAGCGTGCTCGACTACGCCTCCCGGGCGCTGTTCGACCGGGGCGCGTCGATCGGCGACCGGCGGGTGGTCCTCACCGGCTTCCTCGCCACCGGCGCCGGTGGCGAGCCGATCCTGGCCCGGATGGTGCTCTCCTGCTGCGCCGCCGACGGGCGGCCGATCAAACTCGGGCTCACCGGTGACGTGCCGATCGGGCTGCCCAACGACAGTTGGGTCGAGGTGGTCGGCCGCTACAGCGACCGGATCGGCCGGGACCCGGTCAACGACGCCGAGATCCCGTACCTGGAGATCGAGTCGTGGCGACAGGTGCCGGTGCCCAAGCGCCAGTACGAGTAGCGTTCCGGGCATGCACGTCGACGCCCGAGGACTGCGGTTCGAGATCCACCCCGGTGGCCCCGAGTCGGGCGAGCCGGTGCTGCTGCTGCACGGCTTCCCGCAGAACTCCGGCGAGTGGGACGCGGTGACGCCCGTCCTGCACGGCGCGGGCCTGCGCACGTACGCGCTGGACCAGCGGGGCTACTCGCCGCAGGCACGGCCGAGCGAGGTGGCGGCGTACCGGCTGGGGGAGCTGGTCGCCGACGCGGTGGCGGTGCTCGACGCGCTCGGCGTGCGGCAGGCGCACGTGGTCGGCCACGACTGGGGCGCCATCGTCGCCTGGGCGCTCGCCGCCGGCCACCCCGACCGGGTGCGTACGCTGACCGCGGTCTCCGTGCCGCACCCGGCCGCCATGGCGCACGCGCTGGCCAACGACCCGCAGCAGAAGGCGCGCTCGGCGTACATGCTGCTGTTCCGGCAGGCGGGCGTGGCCGAGAAGACGCTGCTCGCCCTCGACGCGCTCGGGTTGCGGCGGCTGTTGCGCGACGTCGGCGACGACGCCCGGGTGGCCGCGTACGCCGATCCGCTGCGCGAGCCGGGCGCGCTCACCGCGGCGCTGAACTGGTATCGCGCGATGTCCCGCGCCGAGCTGGCGGCGGTCGGCCCGGTGTCGGTGCCGACCACCTTCGTCTGGAGCGACCGCGATGCCGCCATCGGACGGACCGCCGCGCAGGCCTGCGCCGCACACGTGAGCGGCGACTACCGCCTCGTCGAGCTGTCCGGCGTCAGCCACTGGATCCCGGACGAGGCACCGACGCCGCTGGCCGAGGCGATCCGGTCCCGCGCCCGCCCGACCGCCTGACTTCTGCCGGTGTCGTAGCGGGAGCGCCGCGTCGGCCTCGGACCGTCCGGACCGACCGGCAGGACGGCCGGGCCGTGCGGGAAGCTGGGTGGGGTCGTCGGGCGGCGGCGATCCGAGGGAGGCGGGAGAGAGCATGACGCTGAGTGCCGAGGGCTACCTGGCCGAGGTGACCGCGACGATGACCCGGGTGGCGGGCAGCCAGCGGGAGCAGGTGGCCCGGGCGGCCGACCTGATCGCCGAGGCGATCCGCGCCGACGGGGTGGTGCACGCCTTCGGCACCGGTCACTCGGAGGCACTGGCGATGGAGATCGCCGGCCGGGCCGGCGGGCTGGTGCCGACCAACCGGATCGCCCTGCGGGACCTGGTGCTGCACGGTGGAGAGCCGGCCGACGCGCTGGGCCCGAAGCTGGAACGGGACCCGTCGGTCGCGCACCGGCTCTACGACCTCGCCCCGATCGGCCCGCGTGACGTCTTCGTGCTCGCCTCGAACTCGGGCGTGAACGGGGCGATGGTGGAGTTCGCCTCGCTGGTCGTGGCGCGGGGCCACCCGCTGGTGGCGATCACCTCGGCGCAGCACTCGGCCCGGATGGAGTCCCGGCACCCGTCCGGACGCAAGCTCGCCGACTTCGCCGACGTGGTGCTGGACAACGGTGCCCCGTACGGCGACGCGACCCTGCCGCTGCCGTCCGGCGGCGCGGTGGGGGCGGTCTCCTCGATCACGGCGGCGTTGCTGGCGCAGCAGATCGTGGTCGAGGTGGTGGCCCGGCTGGTGGCCGCCGACGAGCAGCCGCCGGTCTACCTGTCGGCCAACATCGCCGGGGGCGACGCGCACAACGATGCCCTGGAGGCCCGTTACGCAGGGCGGATCCGGCGCGGTTCCTGAGTCGGTTTCGGGTGGTGCACGGCGGGGCATCTGCGTTCCGCCGGTCGGGGGTGCCGACCGGGTGGAGCGTGTTCCCTCGGAGGTTCGCGGTGTCGAAGGAGACCGAGAAGCAGCGGTGGCAGCGGAACTTCGCTGACCTGCTTCAGGAGTTGCGGGTCGCGCAGACCGGCGTACAGATCCTCTTCGCCTTCCTGCTCACCCTGCCGTTCAGCAACGGCTTCACGCGTACCACGGAATTCCAGCGGGACGTCTACGTGGTCGCGCTGATCGCGGCGGCCGGTGCCACCGCGATGATCATCTCGCCGGTCGCGTTCCACCGGGCTCTGTTCCGGCAGGGCCGCAAGCCGGAGCTGGTGCAGTTCGCCCACAAGATGGCCAGCGCCGGTCTCGCCTTCATGCTGGTCGCGATGGTCAGCTCGGTGCTGCTGATCACCGACTTCGTGCTCCCCCGGCCGATCGCCTTCCTGCTCAGTGCGGTCACCGGCCTGTGGTTCCTCACGTTCTGGGTGATCCTGCCGTTCAGCCGCCGCAACTGGGGCGACGACGACATCGACGACGAGGAGGACCCGAGCGGTCTCTCCCCGGGCTGACCTTGCGGGTCTGGACCGACCATCCCTGGGCAGCCCCCTGGCCCCCTGGCCCCCCCCGCCCCCCTGGCCCCCCCACCGCCCCCACCTTCGCCGCGTTGATCAAGAGGTTTTGGTCATGACTCGTCGGCGCGGACGGCGCAAACCTCTTGATCAACCCGGCGTGGGGTGGGGGTGGGGTGGGGTTAGGGGTGGGGGTGGGGGTCGTGTAGACCGAGGCGGCGGAGTTCGAGGGCGGCCAGAGCGTTGACGGTGGTGTCGTCGCCGCGCCGCCACGCCTCGGCGACGTCGGGGGAGATCCGGGTGAGCTTGCGTAGCGGCTGACCGGCCAGGGCACGCAGGGCCAGCAGGTCCCGACCGGCGGGCGCGGCGGCCAGCGCCGCCGCCGAACCGGCTCGCCGCATCCAGCGCACCCGCAGCGGCAGCCAGCCGAACAGCACCAGACCCAGCGGCACGATGAGCAGCCCGACGGCCAACGCCAACGCCAACTGGTCGACCAACTCCTGCTGGTCCCGCCCGGCCTCGGCGAGCGAACGGGCCGCACCGGCCGCCCGCTCGAACGGGCCGGTCAGTTCGTCGCCCACCAACGGCACCCGGCCGACCTTGCCGCCCGCGTCGGCCAGGTTGTCGGCCAGTCCGCCGCCGGCCCCCTCCAGCTTCTGCCCGGGTACGGCCAGCTTCTGCACCAGATCGTGCAGCCAGAGCGCACCCCGGATCGCCGCGTACACCCAGGCGACGACGAGTAGATCGGTGAGGAACTGGCGCAGCGCGGTCGGGAAACGATCAGCGTAGATCTTCACGCCGGACAGCGTGCCACGCTCGGACGTGTCGGGCACTCCCACGGACGCCCGATCCTGGGCGCAGGCGGGATCAGCGGGCGCAGTCCGGGCAGGTACCGAAGATCTCCAGGGTGTGGCTGACGTCGGTGAAGCCGTGCTGGGCGGCCACCCGGTCGGCCCAGTTCTCCACCGTCGGCCCGGCCACCTCGACCGTCCGCCCGCAGGCCCGGCAGACCAGATGGTGGTGATGACCCTCGCTGCACCTGCGATAGAGGTGCTCGCCACCGGGCGGGCGCATCACGTCGATCTCGCCCGCGTCGGCCAGACCCTGCAACGTCCGGTAGACCGTGGTCAACCCGACCCGCTCGCCGCGGTCACGCAGCATCGCGTGCAGGTCCTGGGCGCTGTGGAAGCCCTCCAACTCGGCCAGCAACGCGCTCACCGCCGACCGCTGGCGGGTGTTGCGGACCACCGCACTCTCGCTCATGCCGACCCTCCGCTCCGCTGCGTGCCGGCATTTGTGCTGGGTCTGATGATTCGCTCGCATGGCTCGCTCATGCCGACCCTCCGCTCCGCCGCGTGCCGGTGTTTGTGCTGAACCTGATGGAGCACTCGCTCATGATTCCTCCCCGGCATGGCTGACCGCGTCGGCGACGATGTGCGCGACATGCTCGTCGACCAGGGCGTACGCGATCTCCCGGCCACGTCGGGAACCGCGTACGACGCCGGCCCCGCGCAGCACCCGCAGGTGCTGGGAGACCAACGGTTGCGCGACGCCGAGTTTATCCACCAGCTCGTGCACGCAGCGCTCGCCGTCGGCCAGCTCGCTGACGATGGCGAGCCGGATCGGCGCCGAGAGGGCGCGCAGGAGCTCGCTGGCACCCTCGAAGGCGTCATAGCCGGATCCGCTGGTCACCCTGCAACGGTAACCAATACCGAAGCCGAACCCGTGATCAGGACCGGCTGAGCACCACCTCGTGTGGTTCCGGATCGGGCGTGGGCTGCGGTCGGGAGCGGCGGAGTCGACGCCAGGCGGCGGCCAGCAGGGTGACCACCACGAACGAGGCGATCGCGAGGACCACCACCGAGGCGCCCGGCGCGGTGTCGGCGAGCGCCGCCATCCAGATGCCCGCACCGGCGGCGAACAGGCCCAGCGCCATGGCCGCCGTCATGGTGCTGCGGAACCCCCGGGTGACCTGCTGGGCGGTGGCCACCGGGACGACCATCAGCGCACTGATCAGCAGGACGCCGACGGCCCGCATGGCGATCGTGACGGTGATCGCGGTGGTGATCGCCAGCAGCAGGTTGAGCGCGCGTACCGGCAGCCCGGAGACCCGGGCGTACTCCTCGTCGTGGCAGACCGCGAACAGCGCGGGGCGCAGCGCCAGCATCGCGGCCAGCACCGCCACGCCGAGTACCGCGATGGTGACCAGGTCGTCGCGGGAGGTCGTGGTCAACGCACCGAAGAGGTACGCGTTCAGGTTGGCGCTGGTGCTGTCGGAGAGCCCCACCAGCACCACGCCACCGGCGATGCCGCCGTAGAACAGCAGCGCCAGCGCCAGGTCGCCGGAGGTGCGACCGCGTTCTCGGATCAGCTCGATGGCGATCGCCCCGATGGTGGCCGCGATCACCGCCATGATCACCGGGGAGGTCTGGAACAGCAGGCCGGCACCGACGCCGGTGAGCGCCACGTGTCCGATGCCGTCGCCGATCAGGGCGAGTCGCCGCTGCACCAGATAGATGCCGAGCGCCGGGGCGGCCAGCCCGATGATCAGCGCGCCGATCAGGGCGCGCAGCATGAATTCGTACTGGAAGAGACTCACCTTGTGCTCCACATGCCGGCGGGCTCCTCGGGGCCGTGCGGATGCACGTGGTCGTGGTCCGGCTCCGCGTGGTGCCCGGCCGGGTCCGGGACCGCGCCGTCGTGCGCGATCTGCCCCTGGTGTACGACGATCGCGCGGCTGATCAGCGGCCGGAGCGGGCCCAGCTCGTGCGCGACGAGCAGGACCGTGCCGCCGTCGTCGACGAAACCGCGCAGGGCCGCGGCGAACGCCTCCTGGCTGGCCGCGTCCACCCCCGCCGTGGGTTCGTCGAGCACCAGCAGTTCCGGGCGTCCGGCCAGGGCGCGGGCGATCAGGGTGCGTTGCTGCTGCCCGCCGGAGAGCGTGGAGACGGGGTCCTTGGCCCGGTCGGCGAGGCCCACGGCGCGCAACGCCTCCGCCACCGCCTCCCGGTCGGCCCGGCCGGGCGGACGCAGGATGCCGCGGCGGGCCAGCCGGCCGGAGGCGACCACCTCGGCCACGGTGGCCGGTACGCCGCTGCCCGCGCCGAGCCGCTGAGGCACGTAGCCGAGCCGCTGCCACTGCCGGAACCGGCGTACCCGGTGACCGAAGAGGATGACCGACCCGGCGGTGAGCGGGACGAGCCCGAGCACGGCGCGGATCAGGGTGGACTTGCCGGAGCCGTTGGCGCCGAGGATCGCGACCACCTCGCCGGTGGTCACGGTCAGGGACACGTCGCGGAGCACGGGGCGGCCGTCGTAGCCGACCACCCCGTGCTCCACGGTGATGACGTCAGGTGTCACGAGCAGCTCAACGCCGTCCTCAAGGTCTGCAGGTTGGTGCGCATCACCGAAAGGTAGTCCCCGCCGTTGTCGGCGGACAGACCCTCGATCGGATCGAGCACCGCGGTCTGGGCGCCGACCTCCTTGGCGATGGTCTCGGCGACCTTCGGGCTGACCAACGTCTCGAAGAAGATCGTGGTGGCGCCGTGTTCCCGCGCCTCCTCGGTCACCGCGGCCAGCCGCTGCGGCGACGGCTCGTCCTCGGGGGAGAGGCCGGTGATGCCGATCTGCTCCAGCTCGTACTTCTGCGCCAGGTAACCGAACGCGGTGTGGCTGACCACGATCTCCCGCCGCTGGCAGGTCTTCAGGCCCTCGCTGAACTCGGTGTCCAGCTTCTCCAGCTCGGTGCGCAGGGCGCCCGCCCGCTGGGTGTACTCGCCGGCCCGGTCCGGATCGACGGCACCGAGGCGTTCGGCCAGCTTGTCGCCGATGGTGGCCAGCCGGGTCGGGTCCAGCCAGACGTGCGGGTCCTTGGCACCGTCCGAGGTCTCCTCGGCGTGCTCGGCCGCGTCGGCCGGCTTCTTCTCGTCGTGGTCGTGACCGTGGTCGTCGTCCTCGTGACCGTGGTCCTCGTCGCCGTGGCTGTGGGTGTGGCCACCGGCGGCGGCGTCGAGCAGCGGCTCCACGGTCGCCACGTCGAAGGCGCGGTCACCGCCGTTCTGGTCGATCGCCTCGTCCACCGCGGGCTGGAAGCCGTGCAGGAAGATGATCAACTCCGCCTCGCTGATCTGACCGACCTGCCCCGGGTTCAGCTCCAGGTCGTGCGGCTCGGCGCCGGGGCGGGCCAGGTTCGTGACCGCCACCGCGTCGCCGCCGATCTGCTCGGCCAGGAACTGCAACGGATAGAACCCGGCCACCACGTCGATCCGATTCGGGTCGGCACCGGCCGGGCTGTCCTCGGTCGAGCAGGCGGTGAGGCCACCCAGGGCGAGCAGGGCGGCCGTGGCGGTGGCCAGAGCGCGCGGAGCGGTGCGGTAGGTCATGACACCGACTCTCCGCGACAACGACAATGATTGTCAAAAACGCATGAGTGCATGTCAGAGCAGCTTCACCAGGCCGACGGTGATCAGCAGGGTGAGCGCCAGCAGCCGGATGGCCCGCGTCGGCGGGGTCTGCACCTGCCAGGTCGTCACCAGCAGCGTGGCCAGAGCGGCGGCGATCGCCAACGTCAGCAGCCCGCCGATCACTCCCGGCGCGAAGAACGCGACCAGCATCAGGAACAGGGTGATCAGGAACACCGTCGTCGGGTTGGCCCGGGCCAGCCGCTCGTGGATCCCGCGCTGCGTACGCTGCATCCCACAGACTCTACGAGGAGGGGGAACCGGTGCTGGTGACCAACCGGTTCGTGGTCGAGGAAGACGCCGCCGAGGACTTCGCCGGCCGGGCCCACGCGGCCCTCGCCGCGCTCGCCGCCCGGCCCGGCTACCTGCGGGGACAGCTCGTCCGGGCACTGGACGACCCGCGCCACTGGTGCCTGGTGACGGAGTGGGAGTCGGTGGGCACCTACCGCCGGGCGCTCGGTGGTTTCGACGTCAAGGTCACCGCCGTCCCGCTGCTCGCCGAGAGCATCGACGAGCCGTCCGCGTACGAGCCGCTGGCGACTGCGGCGCCCGGCGGGGACGTGGTGGTGGCCGCCAGCGATCGTGCTGCGGGTCCTTACCGGTGAGCCGCCGGGCACTACGCTGGCTTCCATGACCGCTCCCGGACCGGCAGCCCCACCACCGCACCAGCCGCTGCCCGGCCAGCAGGGACCTCAGGCCCCGGGCGACCCCGGTCGGCCGTCGGCCCCGTCCGGCGCGCCGCCCACCGGCGGCCCCGGCGTGCCCCCGCCCACCGGTGCTCCCGGCCTCCCACCGCCGCCCGCCGGTACGCCCGGCGTGCCGCCTCCCGGTACGCCCGGCGTGCCGCCCGCGCCGTCCGGCGGATCGGACCCCGGCACCCCGGAACCTCCGGCCGGGCCCGGCGTGGCCCCGCCGTTCGCGGCACCACCGACCGAAGGCGGCCGTACCCGGCTCTGGCTCGGCCTCGGCGCCGGTGCGCTGGCACTGGTGCTGTGCTGCGGTGGCGGCGGAACGGCCGTGGTCGGCCTGCTCGTCAGCGGGGTGCAGGCGATCGACGAGCAGGGGCGCACGGTTTCCGGCGACTACTACCGGGCGCTCGCCGACGGCGAGTTCGGCCGGGCCTACGACCAGCTCTGCGAGGACGCCCGACGCCGCGAGTCCCGGCAGGAGTTCGAGCGCCGGGCGGCGGCCGAACCGCAGATCTCCTCCTACCGGGTCGGCCAGGTGGACACCACCACGCTGACCGTGCCGGTGGACGTGACCTTCAGCGGCGGTGGGCAGGAACGTCAGCAGGTCGTGCTCCAGCAGGACCAGCAGACCGGTGGCATGGAGGTCTGCGGAGTCAACTGACCGCCCGCAGGTAATGTGCTGGGTCCGGGGCGGGCGGGGTCGTACCGTGGTCCCGGACCGTTCGATTCATCCCACCGTGTCCCCGCCGACCGCCAGTCGGCGTAGGAGGAAAAATGCCAGCCGACCGTATCGACGCCGTCGTCAGCCTCGCCAAGCGTCGAGGATTCGTCTTCCCCTCCAGCGAGATCTACGGAGGCACCCGGTCGGCGTGGGACTACGGTCCGCTCGGCGTGGAGCTCAAGGAGAACGTCCGCCGGCAGTGGTGGAAGACCATGGTCCAGCAGCGGGACGACGTGGTGGGTCTGGACTCCGCGGTGATCCTCTCGCGTGACGTGTGGGCCGCCTCCGGTCACCTGGACGCCTTCGTCGACCCGCTGACCGAGTGCCAGTCCTGTCACAAGCGGTTCCGCGCCGACCACCTGGAAGAGGCGTACGAGGCCAAGCACGGCAAGCCGCTGGCCGCCCTGACGGAGCTGAACTGCCCCAACTGCGGCAACAAGGGCACCTTCACCGAGCCGCGGATGTTCAACGGCCTGATGAAGACCTACCTCGGCCCGGTGGAGAGCGACGAGGGTCTGCACTACCTGCGGCCGGAGACCGCCCAGGGCATCTTCGTCAACTACAAGAACGTCGAGACCGTCGCCCGCAAGAAGCCGCCGTTCGGCATCGCGCAGACCGGCAAGTCGTTCCGCAACGAGATCACCCCGGGCAACTTCATCTTCCGCACCCGCGAGTTCGAGCAGATGGAGATGGAGTTCTTCGTCGAGCCCGGCACCGACGAGCAGTGGCACGAGTACTGGTTGCAGGAGCGCTGGAACTGGTACATCGACCTCGGTCTGGCCGAGGAGAACCTGCGGTTCTACGAGCACCCGCAGGAGAAGCTCTCGCACTACTCGAAACGCACCGTCGACATCGAGTACAAGTTCCGGTTCGGCGGCACCGAGTTCGCCGAGCTGGAGGGCATCGCCAACCGCACCGACTTCGACCTGTCCACGCACAGCAAGCACTCCGGCGTCGACCTGTCGTACTTCGACCAGACCAAGCAGGAGCGCTGGGTCCCGTACGTGATCGAGCCGGCCGCCGGCCTCACCCGCGCGGTGCTGGCGTTCCTGCTGGAGGCGTACGACGAGGACGAGGCGCCGAACACCAAGGGCGGCGTGGACAAGCGCACCGTGATGCGCTTCGACCCTCGGCTGGCACCGGTGAAGGTGGCGGTGCTGCCGCTGTCCCGCAACGAGGCGCTCTCGCCCAAGGCCAAGCAGCTCGCCGCCGACCTGCGCAAGCGCTGGGTGGTCGAGTTCGACGACTCGCAGGCGATCGGCCGCCGCTACCGTCGGCAGGACGAGATCGGCACGCCGTTCTGCGTGACGGTCGACTTCGACACGCTCGACGACAACGCGGTGACCGTCCGGAACCGGGACACCATGTCCCAGGAACGGATCGCGCTGGACCAGGTCGAGCGCTACCTGATCGACCACCTCCCCGGCTGCTGACGTGTTAGGAAGGGCACCCTGTTAACGCCTGGCGTATAGCAGGGGGCCCTTCCTAACACCGCCTGTGCCGGAGCGCCGCCTGTGCCGGAGCGCCGCCTGTGCCGGAGCGCCGCCTGTGCCGGAGCGCCGTCCGGCCAGGCACCGTCAGCCGTGCACCTCGCCGCTGGGTGGCATCGGCGTCGTCGGCACGTCGATGCGTAGCCGGACGGTGGGACCGAGGCCACGCCGGGACTCGTACGCCTCCTCCACCGAGCGCCGTACCCGGTGCGGCTCGCGCCGGATCTGGGCCGGCGTGAAGTGCAGCACGAGGACTCCGAGTCGGCTCAACTCGTTGTGCCGGTCGAGGGTGCGTGCCCAGTCACCGGGGCGAAAGTGGTACTCCTGCGAGTCGACCTCCAGCGCCACCGCCGCATCCGGCAGGTAGCCGTCCGGCGTCGGGACCGCCCGGCCCGCCGTGTCCCGTAGCCGGGGATTCCAGAGGATCTCCGACAGCACCGTGCTCGCCGCGAGGCAGTCCCGTAGGTCGGCCTCCGGCGCCGACCGCACACCGTGCACCACCTCTGCGAACGCCGTCCGGATCAGCGCCGTGCGGCTGCGCCGGGCCCGACGGATCTCCTCGTCCAGGGCGGCGAGGTCCGCGTACCCCCGCTGCACGGCCTCGGCGACGACGGCCCGCACCGGACGGAGTTGCCGCAGCCCGCGTGCCGCGTCGACCACCGCGCGGGCCGGCGAGCAGACCGGGTAGAGCGGCGTGGCGCGGGCGCTGCCGTCCAGGGCGAGGGCGCGCGAGATCTCCGCGAAGCCGGCGGACGTGCGACGCACGTGATGCGGCACGACGAGTTGGACGGCGTCGGTGCGCGGGCTCTGCCGGAAGCCGTACCAGATCAGTGCGGCCAGGCCGGTCACCTGTGCCTCGGCCCCGGCGTAGAGCGCCGCCGAGATCCGCCGCTGCTCGTCGGTCAGGACGCCGGTGACCAGGGCGTACGTCGCGGGCAGTACCCGCTGCCACAGGCCGCGTCGCGCCTGCCGGTAGAGGTACATGTCGTCGAATCCGGCGGCGAGCAGTTGCGCGCGGCTGACGATCTGCTGCTGGTGTTCGGCGAGGTCGGCGAAGTGGGGAGGGAGGCTGCGCATGTCGGACAGCATCGATCGCGATCTCGTACCGTGGGTGCTCTTCGGTCGGGCCTGTGGACAGCCGCCGGGCCTGTGGACAACCCCGCCGGGCGGCTGGCGATGTGGTATGCGTCGCGTTAGCAGGGGTCCCCTGCTATGCACGAGGCGTTAGGAAGGGCCCCTTCCTTACACTTGGGTGCGTGCCGACAACCGCTCCCGTCCTGCGCCCGCTGACCATCGGGCCGCATCAGGTGTGGCCGCCGGTCGTGCTGGCACCGATGGCCGGCATCACCAACGTCGGCTTCCGCCAGCTCTGCCGCGAACAGGGCGGCGGCATCTACGTCTGCGAGATGATCACCACGGTGGCGGTGGTCGAGCGGAACCCGAAGACACTGCGCATGATCGCCTTCGGTGCGGACGAGAGCCCGCGCAGCCTCCAGCTCTATGGCACCGACCCGGAGACCACCGCCGCCGCTGTGCGGATCGTGGTCGAGAAGAACCTCGCGGACCACATCGACCTGAACTTCGGCTGCCCGGTACCGAAGGTCACCCGCCGGGGCGGTGGCGCGGCCCTGCCGTGGCGGCGTCGGCTCTTCGCCCGTCTGGTGCGGGCCGCGGTGGACGCCGCGTCACCCGCCGGGGTGCCGGTCACCGTGAAGATGCGCAAGGGCATCGACGACACCCACCTGACGTACGTCGAGGCGGGCCTCGCCGCGCAGGACGCCGGGGTGGCCGCAGTCGCACTGCACGGGCGTACGGCCGCGCAGCGGTACTCGGGCACCGCGGACTGGGACGCGATCGCCACCCTGAAGCAGGCGCTGGACGTACCGGTGCTCGGCAACGGTGACATCTGGGAGGCAGACGACGCGCTGCGGATGGTCGCGCACACCGGCGTGGACGGGGTGGTGATCGGTCGCGGCTGTCTCGGTCGGCCGTGGCTCTTCGCCGACCTGGAGGCCGCCTTCGACGGTCGCGCCGAGCGCCGACTGCCGAACCTCGGCGAGGTGGCGACGACCATGCGGCGGCACGCCGAGCTGTTGGTCGCGCAGTTCACCGCCGGAGCCCGCAACCCGGCCCGCGGCGAGCGGGACGGCTGTACCGACTTCCGCAAGCACGTCGCGTGGTACCTGAAGGGCTTCCCGGTCGGCGGTGAGCTGCGCCGCGCGTTGGCCATGATCGAGAGCCTGGCCCAGCTCGACGACCTGCTCGGCAAGCTCGACCCCGGGGTGCCGTTCCCGGTGGAGACGCTCGGTCAGCCCCGTGGCCGGACCAACTCCCCGGGCAAGGTCTTCCTGCCCGACGGCTGGCTGGCCAGCCGCGACGACGACACCGTTCCCGAGGGCGCCGAGCTGGACGACTCCGGCGGCTGAGCCCGCCGCACCCGCGCCCGGCGGCGGTCGCCGTGGACGCGGGGGTGCGGGTGTGGGTGTTAGGAGGGGTCCCCTGCTATGCGTGAGGCGTTAGGAGGGGGCCCTTCCTTGCGTGTGTGGGCGGCCG
>NZ_JBITKM010000019.1:0-85940 GCF_044461025.1 Micromonospora sp. NPDC049900 | reverse complement strand
TGTGAGGTGCAGGTGGCGTATGCGATCGGTAAGGCGCATCCGGTGAGTTTGTTCGTGGAGACGTTCGGTACGGAGACGGTGCCGGTGGCGTCGATCGAGAAGGCGGTGTCGGAGGTGTTCGATCTGCGTCCGGCGGCGATCATTCGGGATCTGCATCTGTTGCGGCCGATTTATGGGCAGACTGCGGCGTATGGGCATTTCGGTCGGGAGTTGCCGGATCTGACGTGGGAGAACACGGATCGGGCTGCTGATCTCAAGTCGGCTGCGGGAGCCTGACCGGCGGCGGCAGTGACGACCGGCGGCCCGCTGACGGGTCGCCGGTCGCTCGCGTCTGGCGCGCCGCAGACCGGCCAGTTCCCGTGGACGCCCGACCTAGGACCGGCGACCGGCCAGCCGGAGACGACGCTTGACGCCACCGGCGGCCCGCGCCTTCAGGCGCGCCAGCATCTCGTCGCCCTGCCCCTCGGCCCGCCGACCGAGCGAGTCGGCGTGCCCGAGCATGCCGACGATCGTCTCGATCGCCACGTCGAGCAACTGTCCGTCGTCCAACTCGTCGGGACTGACGGTCCGCTCCATCCCGGTCGGCCGCAGCTCCGCCAGGTCACCCACGACGGAGCACGGATAGTCCCGGATCTCCGCGATCTGCTGCTCGGCGAGGTCGCACACCCACGCGGCCCGGTCCAGGCCGACACCGAACCGCAGATCGTTGGCGCGCTCCTTGAGCACCGCGTCGACCAGGTGCCGCTGCACCACCTTCTGGTACGGCGTCCGCAGCGGATACCTGTCCCCCAGCGCCTGGTTGACCCGGCGCAGCAACTCGCTCTCCGCAGCACCCAGGGAGGGATTCGAGGTCGGTGCGGTCAGCTCACACAGGCCGTCCGGAATGCCCATCACCCCGGCGAAACGGCGCCAGAGCAGCTCTCGCGGTGCACCGGGTGGCGGCACGACCACCAGGTGCCGCTGCCGCGCCGGCACCAGGTCACCCCAGCGGCGCAGCATCCGAGGCGCGGTGTAGTTGTCCCAGAAGGTGTCGAAGCGGCCCGCCTCGACGGCCCGCAGGAAGCCGTCGAAACGCCAGGTGCTGCGCGCCCGGATGCTCTGCTGCCAGGTCGACGGGAAGGTCCGCCACAGGTCCCGCCCGGCCGCGATCACGTGCACCTCGGCGGGTTGCAGGCTCTCGATCGCCCGGGCCGCCTGCGCACTGGTCGCCGCACCCAGCCCCTCGTTGCTGATGATCACGTCGCCGGACCACCGGCGCGCCTTCTCGGCCAGCCGGTCCCACGTCCAGTACACCTCGGCGTCACGCCAGTGCGCCGCACGCAGATCCGCCATCGCCTGGTCGTGCGCCACCGCGCTGCCCGGCAGCAGGATCCCGGCCTTACGCAACACGTCCTGGTTGCTCCAGAGCACGTTCTGCACGAAGGTGCTGCCCGTCTTCGGGGCACCGATGTGCACATAGACGCGTCTGGCCATTCCGCCTCCCCGGCATCGTCACCTCCCCGACCGGAGTGGTCGGGTTGGAGGCACCAGGGTGGCACACCGAAAACGTGAAAGAAGCCGCAGGTGAGACACGGTCACGCGGCCCAATTCCACAATGCTCGACAGCCGAAGTCAGGGTGAACTCTGCGCGACGCGACCTCAGCCGACGAGCAGTTTGTCCAGGGTCACCGGGAGTTCCCGGACGCGTACCCCGGTGGCGTGGTGCACGGCGTTGGCGATCGCGGCGGCGGCACCGACGATGCCGATCTCCCCGGCCCCCTTGACGCCCAGCGGGTGGACCGCGGCATCGGCGTCCGGCACCCAGTACGCCTGCACCGCCGGCACGTCGGCGTTGCTGCTGACGTGGTAGCCGGCCAGGTCGTGGTTGGCCCAGGTGCCGTACCGGTGGTCGAAGGCACCCACCTCGTGCAGCGCCATCGACAGGCCCATGGTCATCCCGCCGATCAACTGGCTGCGCAGCGTGGTCGGGTTGACCACCCGGCCGACCGCGAAGACCCCGAGCTGTCGCAGCACCCGCACCTCCCCCGTCTCCTGGTCCACCCGGACCTCGGCGAACTGCGCCCCGTACGCGAAGCGCGGCGACGTCGGCTGCGCCGCGACCTCCTCGTCGGTGCTCACCTCGACCAGCAGCCCTTCGGCCGGCACCGGACCCGACGCCGCGACGAGCCGGTCACACAGCCGCTCGCAGGCCCGCAGCACCGCCCAACTCCACGAGGTCAGCCCCATCGACCCGCCGGCCACGTCGGCCGCCGGCAGGGCGGTGTCCCCCACCTCGATCCGGACCCGGTCGGACGGTACGCCGAGCGCGTCCACGGCCACCTGCCACAACGCGGTCCGGGCGCCGGTGCCGATGTCGGTGGCGTTGATCCGTACCTCGAAGCTGCCGTCGGGCAGGGCGGCGGCCGACGCGGCGGCCGGTCGGACCCGGGCGGGATAGGTTGACCCGGCCACCCCGGTGCCGAACAGCCACCGGCCGGACCGCCGGGCCCGGGGCGTCGGGTCCCGCCGCGCCCAGTCGAACCGGCGTGCCCCGTCGGTCAGGCAGGCGGCCAGGTTCCGGCTGGTGAACGGCGCTCCACTCGCCGGATCGACCGGGGTGTCGTTGCGCAGGCGCAACTCGACCGGGTCGACCCGGCAGGCCAGCGCCAACTCGTCCAACGCCGACTCCAACGCGAACGAACCCGGGGTGAACCCGGGCGCCCGCATCCAGAGCGGCGTGGGCACGTCCAGCCGGGCCACCCGGTGCGTGGACCGCAGGTGCGGCGTGGCGTACATGTGGCGGGTGTAGACCGCCGTCTGCTCGGCGAACTCCGTCACGTACGAGGTCTGACTCTGCGCGTCGTGGCCGACGGCGACGAGTCGTCCGTCCCGGTGCGCGCCGAGCCGGATCCGTTGGACCGTCGGCGTCCGGTAACCCACCGGGCCGAACGTCTGCTGACGGGTCAACGCCAGCCGGACCGGCCGGTCGACGTGCCGCGCCGCCATCGCGGCCAGCACCGCCGGCACCTTGGCGTAGAGCTTGCCGCCGAAGCCGCCGCCGACGTGTCGACTGATCGTCCGCACCGACTCCGGTGGCAGCCCGAACAGCCGGGCCAGCACCTCCCGGACCGCCCCGGCCCCCTGGCTGGAGTCGTGCACCAGCAGACACCCGTCGCGCCACTGCGCGGTCGAGGCGTGCGGCTCCATCGGGCTGTGGTGATACGACGGCGTGCGGTAGGTGAGGTCCAACCGCACCTCGGCGGCGTCGAAGCCGGCGTCGAAGTCACCGGTGAACACGTCGGTCGGGTAGCTCGGGTTCACGTGGTCGGGCCGATAGAAACCGTCGTCGCCGGCGGGTAGCCGGGTCTGGTGCGGCTGCACGTCGTAGCGGAGCCGGACCAGCCCGGCCGCCTCCCGGGCCGCCTCCGAGGTCTGCGCCACCACCAGCGCGACGGCCTGCCCCCGGAAGTGCACCACCGGGTCCTGGAGACGGAACACCTCCGCGTCGATCCCGGGGAGCAGCCGGGGCGCGTTGTCGTGGTGCAGCACCGCCAGCACGCCGTCGACCGCCAGGGCCGCCGTGCTGTCCACCTCGGCGACGACGCCTCGGGCGACCGTCGCCGGCACCAGCCACGCGTACGCCATGTCCGCCGCCGGGTACTCCACCGCGTACCGGGCGGTGCCGGTCACCTTGTCGTACCCCTCCAGTCGGGTGTGCCGCTGCCCGACGGCCGCGCTCACCGGCGAGCCCTGTCGACCCGCACCCGCCCCGATCTACGCATAACGCCCACCCTAGGCGTCCTCGGGAGTCGACGGCCCCGATCCGGTCAGCCGAGCGCCGCTCACGCCGCGTCGGCGTAGCACTCCACCACCGACAGGTCCAGCGGGAACCGCACCGCGGTCTCGCCGAACAACAGCGCGGTGGCCCGCCGACCGGCCCGTTCGACCGCCTCGGCGACCCGCTCGGCCTGCGCCGCCGGGCAGTGCACGATCACCTCGTCGTGCTGGAAGAAGACCAACTCGGCGTCGGTGCCGGCCAGTTCGCCGCGCAGCACCGCCAGCAGCGTCGAGGCCCACTCGGCGGCGGTGGCCTGGATGACGAAGTTGCGGGTGAACCGGCCCCGGGACCGGGCCGCCCGGGCTCGGGGCGACTGCGGGTCACCGGCCGCGTCCGGGTCGGACGGCCCGTCGTCACCCGCATCGAACCCGGCCGTCCCCGGCGGGCAGGTACGCCCCAACCACGACCGCACCAGCCCGCCCGCCTCACCGGTGCGGGCCGCCGCCTCGACATGGCCGAACGCGGTCGGGTAGTTGCGTCGCAGCACCGCCAGCGCCGGCACCGCCGAGCCGCCGGTCTGCCCGTACATCGCCCCCAACAGGGCGAGCTTGGCCCGGCCCCGGTCGCCGCCGAACGCGTCCCGGGCCAGCGCGGCGTACAGGTCACCGGTGGCGCCGGCCGCCGCCAGCCGAGCGTCGCCGGAGACCGCCGCCAGCACCCGGGGCTCCAGTTGCCCCGCGTCGGCCACCACGAACCGCCACCCCGGATCGGCCACCACCGCACGGCGGATCACCTTCGGGATCTGCAACGCGCCACCGCCCCGGGTCGCCCATCGGCCCGACACCACCCCACCGGGGACGTACTCGGGCTGGAACCGCCCCGCACGGACCCACGCGTCCCGCCAGGCCCGCCCGTGTGCCGTCCAGATCCGGTAGAGCTCCTTGTACTCCAGCACCAGCGGCACCGCCGGATGGTCCACCCCCCGCAGCACCCAGGCGCGGGTGTTCGGCAGCTCCACCCCGACCCGCGCGAACGCCCGCAGCAGCTCCGCCGGGCTGTCCGCGTGCACCTGCCGTACGCCGAACGCCTCGGCGATCCGCGCGGCCAACTCGGCCAGCCGACGCGGCGGGCCGCCGACCGGGGACGGCTCCCCGAGCAGCTCGGTCAGGACCTCGTCGTGCACATCGGCACGCCAGGGCAGGCCGGCCGCACCCATCTCGGGACCGATCAGCGCACCGGCCGACTCGGCAGCCACCAACAGTCGGAACCGTCCCGGCGCCTCGGTCGCCGCGATCCGGTCGAGCTGATCGGCGTACACCCCGGTCAGTGCCGCGATGCCCGGACCCGGCGGCCCGGGCACGGCGTCGAAGAGCGCGTCCTGCCCGCCGCCCGGCGGAGCGGCCACGCGCGGCGGTGGGTCGGCCGGCACCGGCGCGCCGGTCAACCGCGCCCAGGCCGCCGCCAGCGCCCGGGGCTCGCCGAAGCGGCCGGTGTAGCCGAGCAGCAGCGCCTCGGTCAGCTCCACGTCGTGGCAGCGCGCGACCCGGACCCCGGCGCGCAGCAGCGCCGGATAGAGCGTGGTGCCGGCGGCCCAGACCCAGCGCGGCGAGTCGGACCGCTCCCGGGCGGCCACCGCGGCGGCCAGGTCGGCGACCGGCTCCGGCGGCCCCACGGCGGCGCCCGTGGGGCCGAGGGGTTGCAGCACTCCCCCGCCCCGCTCGTCAGGCACCACCGCCACCAGCACGAACGGCATTCTTCCGCCCCGGTACGACACCCCGGCGAGCGGGAGCGGAGTCAGTCGGCGTTCGACCACGAACGGTGGGACAGCACGAGGCGGTAGCCGTCCGGGTCCTCGACGGTGATCCCCCACCGATCCCAGTAGGCGCTCTGGGAGACCCGGCGGCCACCGGTGGACACGAGTCGGGAGACCAACTCCGCGTCGGGGACGTCGCCGAGATAGATCACGAGCAGATCCTCGGGGCCCGGTGTCGGTCGTACCGCCAGATGCGGACCGCCGACCAGTTCCAGATGCCAGGCGGCGCGGGGCCAGCCCAGCATGATCAGGTCATGCTCGCCGGGACCGCCCTGGCCCCGGTAGAGCACGTGCAGGCCGAGCCCGGCGCGATAGAAGTGCTCCGCGACGGCCAGGTCACGGGACGGTCGGGCGATCCGGATGCGAGCGGCAGGGTCGATCACGATTGCTCCCTCGGTTGGCCAGAGGGCATCGTGCAACCTCAACCGAAGTCGAGGTCAAGGTCCTCGACCGGGGACGGGCCAGCCGGTCGCGAAGGTCGTCCCGCTCGTACGACTTCGGCGGTCTGAGCCGGGCTGCCGGGCGTCGCGCCGCTACTGTCCCGCCACCGGCCGGTGGCGGGACGGTAGGCGTTTACTTGCTGACGCCGGCGGTGAGGCCGGACTGCACCTGGCGCTGGAAGACGATATAGACGATCAGCACCGGCAGCATCGCCATCGTCACCCCGGCGAACAGGCCGGACCAGTCGGAGCGGTAGCCCTGGTTGACCGACAGCTCGATCAGGCCCTGGGAGATGACCTGGTTCTTCGGCTCGCCGGCCACCGACTGCATGAGCAGGGTCGGCAGGTACCACTGGTTCCACTGGCCGAGCACGTTGAAGATGCCGATGCTGATCAGGCCGGGCTTGGCCATCGGCAGCATCACGCTGAAGAACAGCCGGCTGTGCGAGGCCCCGTCGACCATGCCCGCCTCCGCGATCGCGTTGGGCAGCGTCCGGAAGAACGAGTGCATGAAGAAGACGGTGAACGCCAGCGACCACGCCACGTAGACCAGGATCAGCATCAGGTGCTTGTTCGGGCCGAGGAACGGCAGCGCCACGCCGGTGTTGTAGACGCCCTTGAACAGCGGCACCGCGGCGAGATAGATCGGCAGGGTCAGGCCGGACAGGAACATGTAGTAGATCAGCCGGTTGCCGGGGAACTCGTACCGGGCGAGCACGTAGGCGGCCATCGAGCCGAGCAGCATGGTGAGGAAGACGCTGCCGGTCAGCACCAGCACGGTGTTGAGGAAGAACTCGCCGATGTGGCCCTCGGTCCAGGCCCGGGCGAAGTTGTCCCACTGCAACTGCTCCGGGATGAGCGACAGCGGCTTGCGGATCACCTCCGAGTCGGTCTTGAGCGCCGACATCACCACCCACAGCAGCGGGTAGACCACCATGATCGCCCAGACGGCGAGGAAGAGGTGCGAGAAGCCGTTGAAGAACCGTGCCCCGGCACGACCGCCACCGACGGGGGCGCGGTCGGCCGGCGTACGCCCCGGCGGCGGGGCCTGGTCGGGCCCGGCCTGGCCACCCGGGGTGTGGGTCACCGTGCTCATCGTCCAGGTCTCCTCAGTACTCGATCCGCTCACGACGGGTGATCCGGAGCTGGAGCGCGGCCAGCAGGATCGTGAAGATCGCCAGCGCCACGCCCATCGCGCAGGCGTAGCCGAACTGGCCCTTCTGGAAGGCGGTGAAGTTCAGCACCGACGCGAAGATCTCGCTGGCGTGGTTGGGTCCGCCCTGGCTGGGCGTCATGACGAAGACCAGGGCGTACATGTCCAGGGCGATGAAACCCAGGTAGACCCAGGCCACCGAGACGGTGTCCCGCAGCAGCGGCAGGGTGATCCGGAAGAAGGTGTGGAAGCGGCCCGCGCCGTCGAGGATGGCCGCCTCGTAGACGTCCTTGGGGATCGACTGCATGGCCGCCGAGAACAGCACCATGTAGAAGCCGGCGCCGCTCCAGACCGCGATCAGCAACAGCCACCACAACACCGCCGGTACGCCGAGGAAGGGCTCCGGGTCGTACATGAAGGTGATCGGGTCTTCCTCGCTGACCAGCCCGATCTTCATCAGGATGCCGTTGATCAGGCCCTGGCTGTCGGCGCGGTAGATCTGCTGCCACATCACCGCGATGACGACCAGGGACAGCACCTGCGGGAAGAAGAAGATCACCTTGTAGAACCCGGAGCCGAAGACGCCCCGGATGCCGGCCTTGTCCTCGCGTCCGCCCACGTTGAGCAGGAACGCGAGGAACAGGGCCAGCGCGATGGTGAACAGCGGCACGGTGATCAGGAAGAAGACGTTGTGCCAGAACGCCTTCCTGATCAGCTCGTCGGAGAACAGCCGGATGTAGTTGTCCAGCCCGACGAACTGCTGCCTGTCGGAGTAGCCTCCCCAGTCGGTCAGCGAGTACCCGGCGGCCTGCAGGAACGGCCACACCACGTAGAAGACGTAGAGGCCGACCGGCAGTGCCAGGAAACCCGTGACGAAACGGCCAACACCGTGCCGCATGTCTCTCACTTCCTCGTTCGGTTGGATCCGGCGGGTGTCACGCGTCGCGGGTCTGCTTGGTGATGGACGAGTCCTTGGCGACCTTGTCGGCGGCGGCCTGCATCTTGTCGACGAACTGCGCGGCGGTGAGCCGGCCGGCCATCAGCTCCTGGGAGAGGTTCTGGCTCTCCTTGTCCAGGTCCGCGTAGAAGTTCCAGAACTTGATCGAGACCAGGTCCTTCGGCGCGTTCTTCATCAGTTCGTTGGCGCTGGCCAGCGCCGAGTCCTGGACGTTGTCGCCGGAGCCGGCAGTGGAGGCGAGCGACTTGGTCAGCTCGGCGAACTTCGCCGAACCGGCCTTGGAGAGCACGGCCCGCAGGAACTCCTTGGCCGCCGCCTTGTTGGGGGCCTTGCTCGGCACCACGATGCCCTCGCCCGCACCGGCGTAGACGTCGTTGGGCGCCTTGTCGGTGGCGCCCAGGCCCCAGTAGTCGGAGATCTTCATCTCGAAGCCCGGCGGGATGGTCGCCGCCATCTCGTTCTTCAGCCAGGTGCCGACCTGGATGAAGGCCGCCTTGCCGTCGAGCCAGGCCTGCTGCGACTGGGTGTGGTCGAGCTTGCCCGGGAGCACCAGCTTGTCCTTGACCAGCTTCTCCCACACCTCCAGGGCCGGCAGGATGCCGTCGGCACGCCAGGCGTTCTCCTTGAGGTTGTCGATGTCGATGACCGCCTGCTTGCCGGCCGACTTCCAGACCGTGGCCATCAGCGCCCAGCGCGGGTAGTAGCCGTGCACCGCGTCGTAGACGTACGGCGACATGCCCTTGGCCTTGATCTTCGGGGCGAGGGCGAAGAACTCGTCGAAGGTCTTCGGCGGGGCCCAGCCCTCCCGGTCGAACAGCGCCGAGTTGTACCAGTTGCCCCAGACCGTGTAGGCGATGTTGACCACGTAGAACTTGCCCTGGAAGGTGCCGTCGGCGACGGTGCCGGGCAGCAGGGTGTCGGCGACCGTGCCCCCACCCTCCCAGGCCGGGGCCGCGAGCAGGTCGTCCAACGGCTCGATGGCACCCTCGTTGACCAGGGTGCTGATGTCCATCATGTCGGCGCCCGAGTTCATCACGACGTCGCTGGGCTGCGTCGCCATCTTGGGCTGCTCTTCGGTCTTGATCTTCTGGGTGGAGCTCATGTTGACGGTGACGTTCGGGTGCTTGGCGCTGAAGATCGCCTGGTCTTCCTTCGCCCAGGCGTCACCCAGTCCACCGTTGAAGATGACCACCTTCACGGCGCTGTCGGCCTGCACGCCGAAGGGGTTCTCGGTGCTCTTCTCCCCGGCGTTGTCGGTGTTCTCGCTGGGCGTGCTGCCCGCACAGGCGCTGAGCAGACCCACAGCCGGGGTCACCAGGAGGCCCGCGGCCGCCGCGCGGCGCAGCAGGGTCCGGCGACTGAGATCGGGGGAAACGGACATCTCTGACTCTCCTTGTGGTGTCGGGTCAGGCGGTGCGCCGGAGACGTCCGGCGTACCGCGACTCGAGGGCGAGGTTGTGCTCGTCCCCACCGGGGACGTTGGCGGAGAGGTAGATAGGGGGTGCCTCTCCGGCCTGGTGGAACCGTCGTACGACCTCCGCGGTCAGCAACTGCGCCAGCAGCGCCGAGGTGACCGAGGAGACCGCACAGACCGCGCCGCCGCCCTCGAGCGGCAGCAGTGCGTCGCCGTACGGCGCGCCGTTGTCCAGCACGACGTCGGCGAGATCGACGAGCCGCCGGCCGGACGGGTGGCGCGGGGCGACCCGTCCGGTGTGCTCGACCGAGGTGACCGCGATCAACGGGTGACCGCGACCGGTGACCAGCAGGGCCAGTTCGACCACCGAGCCGTTGATGCCGGACTGGGACGCCACCACGAACACGTCCTGCGGCTGCGGCGCGGCGATCTCGTAGAGCTGGTGGGCGATGGCCGGGTCGCGCTCCAGCTTCGGGTCGGCGAGCACGTCGCGCGGGGCGTCGCCGTGCAGCACCAGGTCGTGCAGGGTGAGCCGGTTGGTGGGCACCAGCCCGCCGGCCCGGGCCACCAACTCGGCGGCGAACGCCTCGGAGTGCCCGGCGCCGAACGCCTGGAGCACCCCGCCGTCGCGCAGGCTGGCGGCGATCAGGTCGGCGGCCCGGCCGAGCGGCTCGTGCCCCCGGTCGACGAGACGGTCCAGGACGGGGCGGACCGCGTCCGCGTACCCCTGGGCGCTGATCATGCGCTGGCTCCCCTCGCGGCCTTGTGTCCGTCGACGGCCTGGGCGGTACGCCGGAAGGCCGCGTGTGCGCGGTCGTGGGTGCGCTGGGCGACCGCGATGTAGAGCAGGTCGAGGACGACCAGTTGCGGATGCCGGGCCGACAGCGCGTCCGGGCGGAACGTGGTGGCGTGGCTGGCGGTCAGCAGCACGATGTCGGCCAGTTCGGCCAGCGGCGAGCGACGGAAGCCGGTCAGCGCGATCGTGGTCGCGCCCCGGCTGCCGCCCTCGGCCACCATCTCGATGGCCTCCCGGGTCTGGCCGCTGTGCGAGATGCCCAACGCGACGTCGCCCGGACGCAGCAGTGCGGCGGAGGCGAGCCCGGAGTGCACGTCGTTCCACGCCCAGGCGGCCACCCCGATGCGATGCAGGCTGAACTGCATCTCCTCGCCGACCAGGGCGCTGCCGCTGGCCCCGAAGATGTTGACCCGGCTCGCCCCGGCGATGGCGTTCGCGGCCCGTTCCACCTCGTCGAGGTCGAGCAGCGCGGCGGTGTCGTGCATGGCCCGGGTGTCGGCCGCCATGATCTGCTCCAGGACCCGGTCCAGCGGGTCGCCGGGCTGGATCTCGCGTCCGATGTCGACGGTCCAGCCGGCCGACCGGGCCCGGCCGGTCTCGGCGGCGATGCCCAGCCGCAGGTCGGCGTAGCCGTCGAAGCCCATCGCCCGGCAGAACCGGGTGACGGTCGCCGGTGAGGTACCGCTGCGCTCGGCCAACTCGACGATGGTGGCCCGCGCCGCCGCCTCCGGGTCGCTCAGGACGTGCTCGGCGACCCGGCGCAGCGCGCCGGTCAGCTCGTCGGACCCGCTGCGCACTCGGGCGAGTATCCCGCCCGAGCCGACGCCGAGGGCGCCCCGCCGGTCAACCCGGTCGGCGTCGGCCACCGCGGTGCCCGCGGAGGTGTCCGCCTCGTGATCAACCATGGGACGCCTTTCGGAAAAGACTGTTAACTGATAGTGGTAAAAGTTCTTACTGAAGCCACCTCCGTGTCAAGACCGTGGGCGAAGTTTTCAAACTGTTACCTGGCGCACCATCCGACGCCGGATCCGCGCCTTGCCCTGAAGAGGTGCCGCGACCAGCATGAACGTAGATCGATCAAGGAGGTGGGCGCCGATGTCCGACACCGTCGTGATCGGCCTCGACATCGGCGGCACGTCCACCCGGGCGCTCGCCGTGACCCTCGGCGGCGACCGCCTCGGCACCGGCCGAGCCGGTGGCGGCAACCCCACGAGTCACGGCGCCACCCGCGCCGCCGGGGAACTCCTGACCGCCCTGCGCGCGGCACTGGCCGACATCGACCCGACCCGGGTACGCGCCGGTGCCGTCGGACTCGCCGGAGCCGGCCGTCTCCAGGCCGACCCGACCGGACGCGCCGCGTTCGCCGACGCCTGGCGGGCCGCCGGGCTGCGCTGCCCGTACGCGGTGCACGGCGACGCCCTCGTCGCGTACGCCTCGGGCACCGCCGCACCACGGGGCACCGTCCTCGTCGCCGGCACCGGCGCGATCGCCGCCGAGGTCCGGGACCTGCGCCTGCACCGCGTCGCCGACGGACACGGCTGGCTGCTCGGCGACGCAGGTTCCGGCTTCTGGCTCGGCCGAGCGGCGGTACGTCGACTGCTCACCGCCCTCGACGGCGGCACCGACCCGGGCGACCTCGGCCGACGGGTGCTCACCGAACTGACCGGCTCCGCCGAGGTCGCCGCACGCCCCCGGGACACCGTCGACGCGCTCGTGCAGGTCGTCACCCGCCGCCCACCGGTGGAACTGTCCCGACTCGCCCCGCTGGTGCTCGACGCCGCCGCCTCCGGCGAGCCGACCGGGGTCGCGCTGCTGGACGCGGCCGGCGCTCACCTGGCCGACACGGTCGGCCGGATCCGACCGGCCGACGACACCGACGTCCTGGTGCTCGGCGGCGGGCTGCTGACCGGCTGCACCCCGCTGGCCGCCGCCGTCCACGCCGAGGCCCGACGACGCTGGCCGCACGCCCCGGTCCGATCGGCCGGGGACGGTGCCGCCGCAGCCGCCTGGCTGGCCGCCCGCGAACTGCCCGAGGTGACCGACCCGACCGCCCTGCACGCCCGCCTGGTCCCCCCACCCACCTGACCCACCCGCCACCGGCCACCCCGACCGCCCTGGGGCTCCGGTTGGCATCGCTGCCGACGGCCACGCGGCAGCTCCCGCATTCGCACTCGGGCGATAGAACTTACATCGACTGACGTCATCCTCGAAGATGCCAGTCGGTCACCTTGGACGCAGCCGGCCCCGCCCTCTCGACCCCCTTTGCTCTGCTTCGACCGGCGCAACATGATCGGCGCGAATTCGTTGCGTGGGGTGCAGCAGAGCAAAGGGGCCGGAAAGACCGATGAGGCGGGCAGTCAGGCGCCGTTCTTGGCACCGGACATCAGGGCCACCACCGCAGATGCGGCGGGAAGCCGACCGGTTGCTCGATCGGATGGTCACCGTTCCGGGTCACTGACGGCCGGTGGTTGCGTCCGGTGGCGGACACCGAGGACCTCGTTGACGAAGTCGTCCTTGCTGCGGGCGTAAGCCGCGAGGTCCACGCCGTGAGCCTGCGCGAGATCGCGCTTGAGTCGCTCGTACCGGGACCGATAGTCCGCGCGTCCCCGCAGCGCATCGCGGAACGCGATCCGTCGCCGCCACAGCAGCGAGGTCGGCTCGGTGAGGTGGAGCTGAAAAGTGCGCTCCCACCAGTTGTCGGTCGCCGGCTTGAAGAAATAGTGCGCTTCCTCCGGGCGGTGCACGCCGTTGCGGTAGCCGAGTGCGGTCACCACTTCGATGGCGGCGACCGCCTCCGCGAGGCTGCGTACCGGCGCCATCATGTCGATGATCGGTTTCGCCGCCAGGCCGGGAATCGATGTCGAGCCGATGTGCTCGACCGGCCCCACCAGCCACCGCTTCAGAACGGTTTCGAGGGTGACCCGCTCCTGCGCGAACAGCACCGCCCAGTGCGGATCGTACGGGTTGAGGGTGACCGGAGTGCCGTCCACGGATCTCATCGTGCCATTCTCGGCGGCCCCGCCCGGACTGCGTTCGGCCGCCCCGGACGGCGGTCAGCCGTCCGCTGTACGCCACGGGCGCATACCCTCGGATCATGCGCCGCCTGGCCCGACTCGCCGCACGGACGCCGGCTGACCGCGAGCGCTACCTGGACCTGCTGCGCGCCTTGGCGATCATCATGGTCGTCCTCGGACACTGGGCGGTCGCGACGATCGGCTACGACGAGCACGGACAGCCCGACGGCCACTCCGCCCTGCCCGCGATCCCGTGGGCCCTTCCCCTGACCTGGGCGGTCCAGGTGATGCCGGTCTTCTTCCTGGTCGGCGGCTACGCCAACGCCGCCTCGCTGGCCGCGCACCGCAGCCGTGGCGGCGACGCGACCGGGTGGCTGTTGGGGCGCAGCGCCCGGTTGCTGCGCCCGACCAGCGCGTTGGTGCTGGCGCTGGCCGGAAGCGCGCTGGTGGCCCGGCTGGTCGGGGCCGAGCCGCACATGGTCCGCACCGTCGTCTGGTTCGCCACCATCCCGCTGTGGTTCCTCGCCGCCTATCTCGTGGTGGTGCCGCTGACCCCGCTCACGTACGCGCTGCACCGCCGTTTCGGACTGGCCGTGCCGATCGCGTTGGCGCTGCTCGTGGCCGCCGGGGACCTCGGGCGGGCGACCGGCCACGAGACGGCGGCCCTGCCCAACTACCTGCTCGGCTGGCTGGCCGTGCACCAGGTCGGCTTCGCCTGGTACGACGCCCGCCGAGGGCACTGCGACCCGAGCGGGAACGGCACGGCCCGGCCACGAAGGGCGCACCGATGGACCAGATGCCTGCCGATGTCCCGCCGCGCCGCCCTGGTCCTGACCGTCACCGGTCTGGGCGTCGCGGTGCTGCTCACCGGGCCGGGCCCGTACCCGATCAGCATGATCAACATCCCCGGCCAGCGACTGGACAACGCCGCCCCGCCGAGCATCGCGCTACTGGCCGTGGCCACGGCCCAACTCGGGCTCATCCTGCTGCTGCGCGAGCGGGCCGAACGGTGGCTGCACCGCAGCCGACCCTGGCAGGCCGTGATCGCCGTCAACTCGGTCGTGCTGACCGTCTTCCTGTGGCACCTGAGCGCGGTGATCCTGCTGGTCGGCGCACTGGACCGGCTGGGTCTCCTGCCCACCCCGTCGGCCGGGTCGGCGGCCTGGCTCGCCTGGCGGCTGCCCTGGGTACTGCTGCTCACCGTGGTACTCGCCGCCCTGGTCGCGGTCTTCGGCCCGATCGAGGCCCGCACCGGCCGCTCCACCCCGACGGACGGCCGGCCCACCAGTCGCTGGGTGGGTGTCACGGCCGTCGCCGCTTTCGGCGCCGTCGGGTACGCCCTGGTGGCCAACAGCGCCACCGCCAAGACCGCACCGGAGCCGCTCGGGCTGCCGGTCGCCGCCCTGGTCGCCTACCTGGCCGGTGCGGGTGTCCTGCGCCTGCTCAGGTCTGGGTGGGGAAGCCGAGGTTGACCCCGCCGTGGCGGGGGTCCAGCCACCTGCTGGTGACCACCTTGCCCCGGGTGAAGAACGCCACCCCGTCGGCACCGTGCGCGTGCAGGTCGCCGAAGAGGGACGCCTTCCAACCGCCGAACGAGTAGTACGCCATCGGCACCGGGATCGGCACGTTGACGCCGACCATGCCGGCCTCCACCTCGTGCTGGTAGCGGCGGGCCGCCCCGCCGTCGTTGGTGAAGATCGCCGTGCCGTTGCCGTACGGGCTGGCGTTGACCAGTTCCACCGCCTCGTCGTACGAAGCCACCCGCAGCACCGACAGCACCGGACCGAAGATCTCGTCGGTGTAGATCGACATGTCCGGGGTGACCCGGTCGAACAGGGTCGGGCCCAGCCAGAAGCCATCCGGGTCGCCGTCGGGCGTCACGTTCCGCCCGTCGACCACCGCCACCGCCCCGGCGGCCACCCCCGCCTCGACGTAGGCCCGGACCCGCTCCGCGTGCGCGGCAGTGACCAGCGGACCCATGTCGCAGCCACGCCGCCCGTCACCGGTGCGCAGCCCGGCCATCCGGTCCGCGATCCGGGCCACCAGGTCGTCGGCGACCGGCTCCACCGCGACCAGCGCCGAGATCGCCATGCACCGCTCCCCCGCCGACCCGAACCCGGCGTTGACCGCCGCGTCGGCGGCCAGGTCCAGATCCGCGTCGGGCAGCACCACCATGTGGTTCTTCGCGCCGCCGAGGGCCTGCACCCGCTTACCGGCCGTGGTGCCGCGCTGGTAGACGTGCCGGGCCACCGGGGTGGAACCGACGAACGACACCGCCTTGACCGTCGGGTGATCCAGCAGCGCGTCGACGGCCTCGGCGTCGCCGTTGACCACGTTCAGTACCCCGTCGGGCAGGCCGGCCTCGGCGAACCACTCCGCCAGCAGCAGCGCCGCGCTCGGGTCCTTCTCGCTCGGCTTGAGCACCACGGCGTTACCGGCGGCGACCGCCACCGGCACGAACCACAGCGGCACCATCACCGGGAAGTTGAACGGGCTGATCACCGCGACCACGCCGAGTGGCTGCCGCAGACTGTACGAGTCGACCTCGGTGGAGACGTTCTCGCTGAAACCGCCGCGCAGCGCCGACGGGATGCCGCAGGCGTACTCGATGACCTCCAGGCCGCGCTGCACCTCCCCGGCGGCGTCGGCGAGCACCTTGCCGTGCTCGGCGGTGATCACCTCGGCGAGCCGGTCCCGGCGGGCGTTGACCAGCTCCCGGAAGGCGAACAGCACCGCCGTCCGCTTCGCCAGCGACGCGTCGCGCCAGGTCCGCGCGGCGCGCTCGGCCGCCTCGACGGCGACCGTCACCTCCGCGACGGAGGCCAGCTCCACCTGCCCGGTACGCCGACCGGTGGCCGGGTCGAAGACGTCCCCACGCCGGGTCGAGGTGCCGCTGACCCGCTTACCGTCCACGAAGTGCCCGATCAGGTTCAGGGCACCGCCTTCCGTTCGCGACTGCGGGGCTCGCAGAACCGGCTCACTCCTCGCGCTCACCGAACCTCCTCGCTGACGGCGGCCCGGATCGCCTCGACCAGGATGGCCAGCCCCTCGCGGGCCTCCTCCTCGGTGAGCGTCAGCGGCGGTCCCATCCGCAGCACGTTGCCGTAGAGCCCACCCTTGCCGACGAGCAGCCCACCCTGCCGGCACGCCTCGAACACCCGCCCGGTCAGCGCCGGGTCCGGCTCGCCGCTGCCCGGACGGACGAACTCCACGGCCAGCATCAGGCCCTTGCCGCGTACCTCGGCGACCTGGTCGAGACCGGCCACCGCCGCGCGCAGGCCGTCGCCGAGGACCGCACCGACCCGGGCGGCGTTGGCCTGTAGGTCGTGGTCGAGCAGGTAGTCCAGGACGGCGTTGCCGGCGGCGGTGCTGAGCGGGTTGCCGCCGTAGGTGGAGAAGCTGATCGCCGGCACCGACTCCAGCACCTCCGCCCGGCCGACCACCCCGGCCAGGGCGAACCCGTTGCCGACGCCCTTGGCGAAGGTGAGCAGGTCGGGCGTGACGCCGTGGGCCTGGTAGCCCCAGAAGTGCTCGCCGGTGCGCCCCCAGCCGGTCTGCACCTCGTCGGAGATCAGCAGGATGCCGTGCTCGTCGAGGACCTTCTTCCACCCGGCGAACAGGCCGTCCGGCCCGTGCACGAACCCGCCGACACCCTGGATCGGCTCGGCGATCAGGCAGGCCACGTCGCCGGAGGTCTGGGTGGCGAGCACCTCGCGCAGATCCTCCACCGCCGCGTCGACCCGGTCGCCCTCCGGCAGCCGGGCGAGCAGGCCGCGCAGCCGCTCACCGGAGTGCAGCCAGGCCACCTGGAGCGGATTGAGCGCGCTGGCCGACCAGCCCCGGTTGCCGGTGGCGCCCATCGTCGCGTAGGTGCGGCCGTGATAGCTGTTGCGGACCGCGAGGATCTGGTGCGAGCGGCGGTAGTTGGTCGCCATCAGCAGCGCCGCCTCGTTGGCCTCGCTGCCAGAGTTGGTGAAGAAGACCCGGGCGTCCGGGATCCCGGATAGCCGGGCGATCTTCTCGGCCAACTCCACCTGCTGCCGGATCAGATAGAGCGTCGAGGTGTGCACGATCCCGGTGGACAGTTGCCGCTGCACCGCCTCGCGGATCTCGGCGATGTCGTAGCCGATCATGTTGGTCAGCACTCCGCCGAAGAAGTCCAGGTAGGTGCGCCCCTGGGCGTCGGTGACCCGGCGGCCCTCGCCGGAGACCAGTTCGATCGGCTCGGCATAGTTGAGCGGCATCCAGGACGGCAGCACGGCCCGGTGCCGGGCCAGCAGATCGTCGGTCATCGTCGCACCCTTCGGTTCGCGGTAACCGCGACGGTGTCACCACCGTCGTTGCCCGGACAAGAGCCAACGTGTCGCCCGCTGGTCGACAGCCGTTGACAGAACGTCAACGGCCGCCCACCGGCCCGCTCGACCGTCACACGCCGGGCCACCGGCCGGTACGATCCGATCCGTGCCCGAGCGTCCTCTCCCACCGCCCGTGGCCGCCCCACCCCCCGTCGCCGGACCGGCCGGAGCACCGCCGCCCACCGGCTCCCCCGATCTGGTCCCGCTGCCGGGCGGCGGTCCCACCGACCCGGCCGCCGCGATCATCGACGGCATCAACCGCTGGATCGACAGCCCGCCGATACGGGACCTGGTGGCCTGCTTCGGCGGCCGATGGCCCGGCGGCGACCTCGGTGCCACGCTGGCCGCGCTCGACGGGTTCTCCGCCACGTACTGGGACTTCCGTGCGGGCCGGGAACGACCCGAGGCCCGGGAACCCGACCTCGACGCAGGCCGCCGCGCCCGGGTCCTCGCCGCCGCCGACGCGCTCGGTCTGGTCCGGCCCCGCCCACCGGCCCACACCCGGTACGCACACCTGGTGGTGCTGGGCGGCCTGGCCCACGCCTGCCTGCGCCGGGTCGCCTACGCCGCCCACCTGCTGCGCGACCGGGTCGACGTAACCGGCGAGGTGGCGGTGCTGGGCAGCTTCCGGCCACTGTCCGAGACGGAACGCGGCACGCTCGCCGACGCCGACGTGAGCGGCGGCGACACCGAGGTCGACGTGCTCGACTCGGCGGTCCGGCGCACCTTCGGACTCCGCGAACCGGACTCCACCGACGGCGTGGACGCCGGGCATCCGCACCACTCCTGGTCGTCGCGGACCTACCGGCCGACCGGGCTACCGCCGGTGCGGGTGCTGGCCGCCCCGTCGAGCGAGCCGCAGCGGCGACGCGCGCACACCGCCGACACCCAGCGGTTCTGGGCCGAGCACGCCCGGCTCTCCCCCGGCGAACCGGTCCTGCTGGTCACCGCACCGATCTACGTACCGTTCCAGCACTGCGACGCGTTGCGCACCCTGGCGGTGCCGTACGGCTGCGAGATCGACACCGTCGGCGTGGACCCCGCCCGACCCGACCTGGACGACCTGCCGGAGCCCACCCTCACCCCCGGCCGGTATCTCCAGGAGATCCGCTCGGCCATCCGCTCCATGCGTACGCTGCACACCACCCTGGCGCAGCGACCGTCCACGAGTGCCTGACGGGCTCGGTCAGGCCGGGGCGGTGGCGCGGACCGCTTCGGCGAAGACCTCGGAGCGGTGCTCGAAGTTGCGGAAGCGGCCGTAGCTGGGCGCGGCCGGGGAGAGCAGCACCACGCCACCGGCCGGCGTGACCTGCCGGGCCAACTGGACCGCGTCGGCCAGATCCTCGACCAGCTCGGTACGCACCTTGGGCAGCCCGTCCAACGCCTCGACGATGCGTGCCCCGCTGTCCGGGATACCGATCACGGTCAGCTCCCGCTCGGCCAGGTGCTCGCGCAGCGGGGTGTAGTCCACGCCCCGGTCGGTGCCGCCGACGATCACCGTCAACGGCCGCCCGTCGTACGCGTCGATGGCGTGCATGGCCGCGTACGGGCTGGTCGCCAGCGTGTCGTCGACGAAGGTCAGACCGGACGGGTCGACGATCTCGGTCAACCGGTGGGCCAGCCCCTGGAAGCCTGCGACCGCCACGGCCAGGGTGTCCTTGCGGTCGACCAGGTCCACGCCGAGGGCGTCGAGCACGGCCAGTGCCACGCAGAGATTGCCCTCGTTGTGCCGACCGACCAACGGCAGCACCGCCCGGGGGAACAACGGCTGGTCGACCCGGTGGAACCAGGGCGTACCGTCCGGGCCGGCGGCCACGTTCACCGACTCCGCGCTGCCGGCGCGTACCGCCGCGCGGTCGCCCAACTCGACAAGCAGCCGGGGGTCGCCACCGTTGACGACCACGGTGTTCGGCCCGTACGCCAGCAGGTTGAGCTTGTCCCGGTAGTACTCCCGCTCGCCACCGTGCGCGTCGAGGTGCTCCGGGAACAGCGCGGTGACCACCGCGACCCGGGGCGAGTCGGTCAGGTCGCTGCACTGGTAGCTGGACAGCTCCAGCACGTACAGCTCGGCTTCCGGCAGGTCCAGCGTCGGTACGCCGATGTTGCCGCCGAAGACGTTCGGCCGGTCCACCGCGGTCAGCAGGTGGTGGATCAGGCTGGACGTGGTGCTCTTGCCCTTGCTGCCGGTCACCCCGACGGTGCGCGAACCGTGGTCGGCCATCCACAGCGAGGTGCCCTGGGTGACGGTGGCGCCCCGGCGGCGCAGCTCCACCAGCCACGGGTGGGTCTGCGGCACGCCCGGCGACCGGA
Organism: Micromonospora sp. NPDC049900; assembly: GCF_044461025.1. NCBI lineage: Bacteria > Bacillati > Actinomycetota > Actinomycetes > Micromonosporales > Micromonosporaceae > Micromonospora > Micromonospora sp. NPDC049900. The sequence goes on along the minus strand of NZ_JBITKM010000019.1, from coordinate 65,930 downwards.
CCACCACGTCGGCAGCGGCCAACCGGACGAAGCCCTCCTCGCCGGTGACCAGCGGGGCCGCCTCCGCCAGCGGCCCCTCCCAGGGCAGCGAGAGGAAGTTGGCGCTGTCGTCGACGGCGACCAGATCGGCCGGGCCGTGGGCGGCGATCGCGATCACCGCGGCCCGGCCCTCCCGACCCGCCCCCCAGACGGCGACGGTACGTCCGCGCAGGTCAGACAGGCGCACAGCTTCTCCTCGGGTGCGACGGCAACGGGGCACGTGCGGGGTCCGGCGGAGCCGGGCACGGCCGGACGAACCAGGGCCTAGTATGGCGTGTGCCCAATACGCAACTGGCGCGGATGGACGCGTTCACCTTCCCGTCCTACTCGATCGATCTCTCGACCGGGGAGGCGTTGTTCGACTACGCCCTGACCGGGCCCGACGGCGAGCAGCGTTTCACCGAGGTGATCACGCTTCCGGTGCCGGACGAGTCGCCGTCGGACGCCGCCGTGGCGGCGCTCGGCCGGGTGCTGGAGCTGCTGCACGTGGTGGCCGGCGTCAGCTACTACAAGGCCGCCGCGCCGGGGCAGTTGGTGCTGCCGGCGCCGCTGGGCCCGGCCGCCGCCGAGTTCGTCACCGCCGTCTACACCAAGGGCCTGGCCGAGTACGCGTACCGCAACCAGTTGCCGTACGTGCTCGACCTGTCCCCGGTGATCCCGCAGGGTCGGGTCGCCGCCGTCGCCGAACACGACAACTCGGACCGGCGACCACTCAGCGCGGTCGGCGGCGGCAAGGACTCGATCGTCAGCCTGGAGGCGATGCGTCGCGCCGGCCTGGACCCGGTCCCCTTCTCGGTCAACCCCAACCACGTGATCACGGCGGTGAACGCCGCCTCCGGGCTCACCCCGTTGGCCGCCCGGCGACGCCTCGACCCGGTGCTGTTCGAGCTGAACGCGGCCGGTGCCCGCAACGGGCACATCCCGGTCACCGCGATCAACTCGCTGATCGCGGTCGCCACCGCCGTGCTGCACGGGCTGGGTCCGGTGGTCATGTCCAACGAGCGGTCCGCCTCCGACCCGAACCTGATCTGGAACGGCCACGAGGTCAACCACCAGTGGTCCAAGGGCGTCGAGGCCGAGGGGCTGCTCCGGGCGGCGCTGGCCGAGCACGCCGGGCTCACCGAACCGTACTTCTCCCTGCTGCGCCCGCTGTCGGAGCTGCACATCGCCCGACTGTTCGCCGGCATCGACCGGTACGACGACGTGGTGACCAGTTGCAACGCGGCGTTCAAGCTACGCGACGCCAGCGAGCGCTGGTGCCGCGACTGCCCGAAGTGCCGGTTCGTCTTCCTGGCCCTGGCCCCGTTCATGTCCCGCGAGCGGATCACCCGCATCTTCGGCGGTGACCTGCTCGCCGACGAGTCGCAGATCCCCGGCTACCGGGAACTGCTCGGCGTGGACGGGCACAAGCCGTTCGAGTGCGTCGGCGAGGTGGAGGAGTCGGTGGTGGCGTTGAGCCTGCTCGCCCAGCAGCCGGACTGGCGCGACGCCCCGGTCGTCCGCACCCTGGTCGCCGCCGTGCCGGACAGCGCGTGGGCCACGGCCGCCACCTCCGACGTCTTCACTCCCGGCGGCGGCCCCAGCTACGTCCCGCCCGCCTACACCAAGGCCCTGCACTCGCTGAGCGAGTGACGGGCGTCAGGCGAGCCGGTGCCGGATCGCGTAGGCCGCCGCCTCGGTGCGGTTCCGCGCACCGATCGTGCCGCACGCCCCGGCCGCGAGCGCCCCGACCCCACGCCTGGGCCTTGCCTGGGCCCGGCGATCATGGACTTGTGGTAGTCGATATCGCCACTAACGCGGCTTTTGTTCTCACCACGACTCCATGATCGACGCGGCGGGGGCGGTGCGCGGCGGAGGCCGGGCGCGGCGGGCGGGGGCGGCGGGCGGGGGCGCGGCGGGCGTGGGTCAGGAGGTGCGGATGGCGTCGAGGGCCAGCAGGGCGACGTGGAGGGAGAGGCAGGCGTCGACGGAGTCGAGGTCGACGTCGAGGATGCGGCCGATGCGGGCCAGCCGCTCGTAGAACGCCGGTCGGGACAGGTGTGCCGCGACGGCCGCCGCCGACTTGTTGCGGCCCTGCTCCAGGTACGCCCGCAGGGTGCCGAGCAGATGCTCACGCGGGTGCCGGGCGTCGTACGCCAACAATGCCCCGAGCTCACGCTCGACGAAGGTCTGCAGGCGCGGCTCGTCGCGCAGCAGGTGCAGCAGCCCGGCGAGCCCGACGTGCGGCAGCCGGAAGATCGGCAGGTCCCGCCGGTCGTTGCGGGCCGCCTCGGCGACCTGCCGGGCCTCGGTCAGCGACCGACCCGCCTCCCGCAGGCTGCCGACCCCGGAACCGGCCGCGATGATGAGCCCACCGGCGCCCCGGCCCGACTCGGCGCTCCTGCCACCGCCCACCGCCCGAGCCGGCTCGGTTCCCTTCCCGGCTCCGGCAGCCCGGGTCGTAGCCGAGTCGGAAGATCTCGACTCGGGTCGGTTCCGGCGCAGCGCGGCGGCGAACGAGGCCAGCGCCCGCTCCTCCGCCGCCGGGTCGGGCAGGGCCAGCAACGCTCCCACCGCCTGGTCGTCCACGGCACTGGTCAGGCCGGTCAGGTTCGCGTCCCGCACCGCCTGGCCCACCGCCTCGGCCAGGTCCCGCAGCCGGGCCGGACCGGGATCGTCCCCGTCACCGGTCCCGGTCGAGGCGCTCTCCGGGTCGTCGGCCCGGTGCCGGACCACCACCCCGACCAGGTGTCGGCGTTCCAACACCAGCCCGAGCCCGCGTGCCCGCAGGGCCACCTCGTCCACCGGACGGGAGCGGTCCAGCAACGCGGTGAGCAGGGTGCGGTGGATCTGTCGTTCCAGTCCCTCGGCGTCGCGCCGGATCAGTCGCCCCAGTGCCAGCGTCGACGCGGCCCGCTCGACCAGGATGGTCAACCGGTTCGGCGGCGAGACCGGACCGGTGACCGCATCCCGCGCCGAGTTCCACTCGCCCCCGCCCGGCCAGCGCAGCAACAGCCGTCCCCAGTCCTCCCCCCGGGCCCCGACCATGGTCACCAGCCAGCCGCTGTCCGGGTCGTAGACCGTACGGCCGACCGGCTGGATCCGTCGCGAATGCTGCTCCCACCGGTCGAGCAGCAACTCGGCGTTCTCCCGCGCCGGGTCGTACGCGAGCACCTGCCGGGACAGGTTCTCCAACACCACCGGACAGCCGGACAACTCGGCGGCCTGCCGGACGACCTCGCCCGGATCGGCGCCCTCCACCGACAGCTCGGTGAACCGCTGGTGGATCTCCTCCGCTGCCCGCAACTCGGTGAGCTGCGCGTCCACGATCAGTGCGTGGACCGCCTCGGTGACCCGGACGAACGGGGTGGCCCGGCGCAACTCCACCAGCGGCAACCCGTGCCGTTCGGCGGCGGCGGCCATCACCCGGGGCACCCCGGTGTGGTAGCGACGGCCCAGCTCGACCACCAGCCCGGAGACGCCGACCCCGGCGAGATCCCCGATGAAGGCGCGCAGCCCGGCATCCTCGCCGGGCAGCCCGATGCCGGTGGTCAGCACCAGTTCACCGCCGCGCAGCAGGGTGGCGATGTCCGGCACCTCGGCCACGTGCACCCAGCGCACCGGCCGGTCCAGTCCCGCCTCCCCGGCGACCAGGCGTGGCGCGCCGTGGCGGACCGGGTCCAACGCGAGGACCTCACGGACGGTAGGGAACACGGGCGACACGGTACCCGCAGGTCGGCCCGAACCTCGACGGTCAGGCGTCGTCGCGGCCCAACTCCCAGCAGGCCACGGCGGTGGCGGCGGCCACGTTGAGCGAGTCCACGCCGCGCCGCATCGGGATCACCACGCGTACGTCGCTGGCGGTCATCGCCGCCGCCGTCAACCCGGCCCCCTCGGCACCGAGCAGCAGCGCCGCGCGGGCCCGCTGCTCCGGCGTCAGCCGCTGGATGGGCACCGCGTCCGGGGCCGGGGTCATCGCCAGCACGGTGAACCCGGCGGCCCGTACCTCGTCCAGCGCCGCCGGCCAGGGCTCCAGCTTCGCGTACGGCACGGCGAAGACCTCCCCCATGCTGACCCGTACGCTACGCCGGTAGAGCGGGTCGGCGCAGGACGGCGAGAGCAGCACCGCGTCCACCCCGAGCGCGGCGACCGCCCGGAAGATCGCGCCCAGGTTGGTGTGGTTGTTGACGTCCTCCAGGATCACCACCCGGCGGGCGGTGGCGAGCACCTCGGCGGCGCTCGGCAACGGTGTGCGCCGGAACGACGCGAGGACCCCCCGGTGCACGTGGAATCCGGTGGCCTCGCGCAGCACGTCCTGGCTGGCGGCGTAGACCGGGGCGTCGCCGGTGTCCAGGTCGCCGAGTTGGTCGACCCGCTTGGCGTCGATCAGGTAGGACCGCGCCGGGTACCCGGCCCGCAGCGCCCGGCGCAGCACCAGCTCCCCCTCGGCGATGAACAGGCCGTGCGGTGGCTCCCAGCGGGTCCGCAACTCGACGTCGGTCAGCGCACGGTAGTCGCCGATCCGCTCGTCGTCGGGGTCGGTGATCAGGTGGACGGGCACCCGCCGATTCTGCCGGACCGACTTCGACGGGTGCCGTAGTGGTCCGACCCGATCCGCTCGGTGTCCCCTCGGTTTCCCAAGATCGAGGGCCGAGATGGCGGTGATCGCCAGCTTCGCACCGCGCCCGAGCCGTCACCGGCTTCCGACGCAGGAGGGGCACTCGTAGCCCCGAGTCGACCCCGCCCGGTCCGGCCTGCGACAGAGGGTGGAAGTGGTGATCGACGATGTCCATCATGGACTCATGCGGTGGTTCGGGCACAGGGAATCGGGCGTATCGCGATCAGAGAGCGGTCTCTACGAACTCGTGGGTCGACGTTCCGACCTCCCGCTCAGCGACGCGATCGTGCACTTCCGCGACTTGGTCTCGGCAGACATCGACTGGGCCGACTCTCGCAAGATTCGCTACCGGCGGGCCTTGCACCGAGTCAGAATCGCGTCTTTGGTCCTGGCCGCCGCATCGACGGTGGCGCTGGGAATCGACGGGTTCGATCAGGGCGCGAATCTCGCCCTGCCCATGGTCGCCACCGTGACCGTGCTCGGGGCGCTGGAGGGCGTCTTCGGCTGGCGGTCACGGCTGGCGATGATGGAGGAGACGCGGTACCGCTTGAACCGGCTCCGGGATGAGATGGACTACTACCTCACGGTCACTCCGTCGGAGGAGATGACCCGAACCGAGCTCGACCGATTCTTTGCCGAACAACAGACGATCTGGCGTGACGTGAGCCAGCGGTGGACCGAACTACGCGCCATGCACGCACCGCCACCCGCCAACTCGACCGCATCCCCTGGTGCGAACGGCGCCTGACCGCGTTGCCAAGCACCGTGTTGCCACCGACCCGACGGCTCACAAGCCCTCTTGAGCAGGCTCAGGGAGCTCCTTGGGGTCCGGCGAAGCCGACCTGCCCCTTGGAAAGTGACAGGTCGGCACCAGTTTCCGAGCTAGCTAGGGTTCACCGGTCTTCCTCGGACGGCTCAGACAGATCAGGCTTTCGGCCCATCGCGAGGAACCGCGCGATCTCCTCGTCAGACAGTCCTCGCTGCGCCTCTGCCAAGTCCGTGAACATCGGCACGCCCGCTGACGAGGGCTGGTCGCACCAGGTCGTGTGTTGAGCGAGACGTAGCAGGCCGGTTATCCCGCGAGACAGGGTTCCGGCCTGGCGGATAGACAGGGGAAACGCCCCGGCAGGCCGCCTGACGTCAGGGTTGGTGTCGTAGGTCTCCAGCATGACCAGCAGCGGCGCGTCCATCGGCGTGTGGGCCATGCTCAGCGCCAGTCGGAGATTGACGAACTCTCGCCAGTCGGCGGAGATCACCATAGGGCGCGAAGTGTGCGATCGAGTCGGGTGATCAGGCGTGACCTGACACCCAGGCGCGCACCATCGCGGATGCAACATACGGTTACTCACGGGTCCACTCCTTCGCAGTGGATCTAGGTCCGGGACCGGAGCTCTCATCTCCGGTCCCGGACCGCCATCAGCAGAGCCTCACGCCACTGCCTGACGTCCGGGATGCCACGGGTCTCGGCGGGAGCCTCGACGATTCATAAGTGATGAAACCGGCCCAACTAGACAGCTCCGCACACCATGACCACCCCCTCTCGACGTCCGGCGACCACATCAGCCTCACTTACCACTTCGCCACCGTCAAGTAGGCAAGTGACGAAGTGGCAACCCCCGACCTGCTTACGGTCGCCAAGTGAGACTTGCCGCGTTGGCTGACGTTGCAGAGATGCTCGGCGGCGTATCACGCACGCGTGCGACGGAGATCGTGAAGCGCCCTGGCTTCCCGAGTCCCATCGACGTGGTCGGCAACGGCCGGATGCGAATCTGGGACCGCGACGCGGTTGAGGCATGGATCAAACAGAATCGGCCACACCAGCACGCCGAGTAGCGCCCGTACCGCAGACGGCAGACCGGTCGGCCAGAACATCCACACCGCGTGCAGCTCCGGCAGCGGTACCCGGACCGGGCCGACCGCCGATTCGTATGTGTGTGACCGCAGCACCTTCCACGTACGCCTGGAACTCGTCGCCTTCGGCGAAATAGGCGAATCGAAACAGATCGACCAGCAGCAGCGTGTCGTAGCCGTCGACCGCCTTCCGCGCGCCCACCGTAGTGCCGGATGGTGGTCTGTAGGCCTGTGCGGTAGTCACCCTGCCGTCCGAGAGCCGACCACCTCGGGGCCATCTGACAGTTCACAACGGTCTACGGGTCGTCGGCGGGTCCTGAATCCATCGGCGGTCCGGGCGTCTGTCCGTCACCAGCGACCGCCAGTTGTACGACGGTCGCCCGTGTCGTACCGGCCCGCCATGATGTGGCCGGGGTGACCGCTGCGGCTCACCCGTGGACGCGAGAGGACCCGCTGGATGGACGCCGGACCACCGACCCGCCTGGCCATCGACCATGACGACTACCACGCCGAGCACGTGGGACGCACCGGCGACGGTCGGCAGTTCTTCCTCACCACCCCGTTCGAGCCCGGCACCCACGGCAACGACGACGGCCAGGAGTTCGTCGCCCTCTACCTCTTCGATGCCGACGGACGGTTCCTGGAGGCGAGGATCGACGCCTTCGGCCCGAGGGCGCTGATGGACCGCGAGGCGCGGCGGGCGGCGTACGAGGCCCGGTTGGCCGAGTTGGGCAGCGTCACCTTCGACCGCATCGAGGTCGAACCCTTCTCGGTCGACCGGTACGGCACCACCTTCGGCCTGATCCCCCGCGCGCCGGAGGAGGACGACACCTGGTGGGTCACCGTCGAGCCGGGCGACTACATGGCGTTCAGCCCGCCGTGGGATCTCGGCGAGTACGACACCTAGTCGTCGACGGTGAGTCCGAGCCAACCGGCGAGGTTCTGGATCTCGGCGTGGACGTCGGCGGTCATCGCGGCGGTGAAGGGGACATCCTCGTGAACGGCGTTGACCACGAGTCGGCCGCTCCTGCGGTCGGCGGTCGCGTCCAGTTTGCCGACGAGCCGGTCGTGATGCAGGACGGGCAGGGCGAAGTAGCCCCACCGGCGTTTCTCCCGGGGCTTGTACATCTCCAGGATGTACTCGAAGTCGAAGAGCTGCTCGGTGCGTACCCGGTCGTGGATCAGCCGGTCGAACGGGGAGAGCAACGCCGTACGCCCCTCGAAGGGCAGCCCGACGTACGCCGGGTGCACCCGCCAGACGCCCGGTACGCCCTCGACGACGGCCTCCTCTCCCGCGTCACCGACGTACGGCGACTCACCCGGCATCTGCGTACCGGCGGACCGGGCGATGCCGAGGGCCGCGAGTCGGCGCTCGTTGCGGAGCCGGACTGCGTGATCGTGATCGAGTTCGGGCAGCTCGACGGCGTGGACGCGGGCGGGGAGGTCCCAGTAGCGCTGCCGCCCCTTACGGCCGGAGATCGCGATGTGGCCGTGCAGCGCCAGGGATTCGAGCATCTTCGTCACGTTGCGGTTGTTGGTCCACCCCGACGACGGCCACGGCACGACGCTGGTGTCGGGGATGTCCCGGGAGAGCAGCGGCCCCGACTCCGCCAGCAGTGCCAGGATGTCGCGGCGGAACGACTCGTTGCCGTGCAGCCACTCCCGGATGGTCGGGTGCATCTCGGCACCGCGTGTCTCGGCGATCACGGCGGGCAGGTCGCGGGGCGAGCGGATGTAGGCGACCGTCTCCACCAGCCTCCGATCGGTCTCGACGGCCCGGACCAGATCGGCGGGGTCGTAGGTCGGGCCGATCCGGCTCCACAGCACCAGGTCGGCACTCGGCGCGATGGCCGCCGTCGGGTCGATCTGGAGGAACGTCAGGCGCTCGACGACCGCCACCAGATCGGTCGGGCGCGGTGCCGCGAGCAGTTGCGCGTGCACCGCGATCCGCCGTGCCTCACCTCTGCTCAACCGGTGCACGACCACCTGCCGACCCTACGCGCCCGACGCCCCGCCCCGCGCGAGGTCGACGGCGGTGACGGTGTCGCCGAACAGCGAGGGCACCAGCAGCCGGGTGCCGTGCAGCGCCGCGTGGGACGGCATCCGCAGCAGGTCGGGTGCCTCGATCACGGTGTCGACCCGGCCGCCGGGAGTGATCCGGACGACCCGGGAGCCCCGGGTGACCGCCAGGTAGCAGGTGCCGTCGGGGGCGACGGTGAGCCCGTCCGGTCCGTCGGCCAGCACGCCACCGGTGGCGACCGTGCGGCGGCCGGAGAGCCGACCGGGACCGACCACGTCGAAGGCCAGCAGGGTGTTGTCCCGGGTCAGCGAGACGTACAGGGTGCTGCCGTCCGGGCTGATCCCGATGCCGTTGGGATAGACCAGGTCGGTGGCGGCCACCCGGCACGTCCCGGTCTGTCCAGGTGCCGCGTAGCAGACCGAGCCGGTCGGTTCGCCGGCCGTGGCGGTGCCAGAGTCGGTGAACCAGACGCCTCCGGCGGCGTCGACGACGCAGCCGTTCGGGCGGAGCAGCCGCCGGTCGTCGGCGGTGCCGAGGCGGGCGGTGACCACGCCGTCGGAGGAGATCCGGACCAGTTCCGCCCGGGCCACGTCGCACCCGACGAGACCGTCTCCGGCGCGGGCGAGCCCGAGTATCCGTCCGCCCGTGTCGGTGAACCACTGCGCGGAGCCGTCGTCGGGGTCGATCCGGACGATCGGGCCGCGCCCCTGCGGGCTGCCCAGGGCGAGTCCGGCGTAGAGGTGCCCGTCCGCGCCGACGCAGACCGTCTCCGGGTGCGGCAGCATCCGGGCCAGCGTGGCGATCCGCATCAGTCGTCCCCGGCGTCGAGGGTGGCGGCGACGCCGGGTTCCTCCACCGGGCTGTACGCCTGGGCGCCCAGACCGCCGTCGACCGGCAGCACCACCCCGGTGATGTAGCCGGACTCCGGTCCGGCGAGGAAACCCACCGCGGCGGCGATCTCCGTGAGGGTGCCCGGGCGGCCGAGGGGGACGAGGCCGGTACGCCGGGCGACCTCCTCCGGTCCGGCGTCGTCCCAACCCGGGGTACGCACCATCGCCGGGGCCACCGCGTTGACCCGGATGCCGCGTCCGGCCAGGTCCAGCGCCAGGGCGCGGGTCATCGCCTCAAGGCCGCCCTTGCTGGCCACGTACGCCGCGTTGCCCCGGAAAGCCCGGGAGCCGCCGATCGAGGAGAGTTGCACGACGGCGGGCGCGTCCCCGACGGCGAGCAGCGGCAGCGTGGCCTGGACCAGGGCGAGCGGGGCGACGAGGTTCACCTCCAACACGCCGCGCAGGTGTGCGGCCGTCTCCCGGCCCACCGGTGCCCGGGGCGGACCGACGGCGGCGTTGTTGACCAGGACGTCGAGTCCACCCCAGTCGGCGCGGAGCCGGTCGACGGCGGCCTCGACGGCCGCCGCGTCGGTCACGTCGGCGGCCAGCCAGGTCAACCTGGTCGGGGACTCGGCCACCGGTGCTCCGGGCTCCGCAGCGACCGCCGGCTCCGGCTGCCGCCGGTCCAGCGCGGCGACCCGCCACCCCCGGGCCAGGAAGGCGGCGACCAGGGCGGTGCCGATCGCACCGGCCGCGCCGGTGACCAGGACCCGTCGGCTCACCGGGAGACCGCCGGAGCGGACACGACCGGACAGGCCCACCGGTGTCGCTCCCCGACCAGCGGCGGCCGGTGCTCGGCACACTCCGGGCGGGCCAACCAGCAGCGGGTACGGAACGGGCAGCCCGACGGCGGGTCCGCCGGGGAGGGCAGGTCACCGGCGAGCACGATCGGCTCCGGACCCTGCTGCCGCCACGGGAACGGGTCGGGCGCCGCGGAGAGCAGCGCCTGGGTGTACGGGTGGGTCGGCGACTCGAAGACCTCCCGGGCCGGGCCCTGCTCGACGACGGTGCCGAGGTACATCACCGCGACCTGATCGCTGACGTGGCGCACCACGTGCAGGTCGTGCGAGATGAACAGGTAGGACAGACCCATCTCGGCGCGCAGGTCGGCGAGGAGGTTGAGGATCTGCGCCTGGATCGACACGTCCAGCGCGGAGACCGGCTCGTCACAGATGATCAGGGCGGGTCGCATCGACAGCGCGCGGGCGATGCCGATGCGTTGCCGTTGGCCGCCGGAGAACTGGTGCGGGTACCGGTCGGCGTGGGCGGCGGTCAGCCCCACCTGTTCCAGCAACCGGACCACCTCGTCGGCCTGCTCGCGGCGCGGCACCAGGTCACGGTGGATCAACCAGCCCTCGCGGAGGATCTCCCGGACGGTCAGCCGTGGATTCAGCGAGGCGTACGGGTCCTGGAAGACGTACTGCACCCGGCGGGTGAGTTGGCGACGTTCGGCCGCGCTGAGGCGGGTCAGGTCCCGGCCGTCGAAGCGGATGGTGCCCCCGGTGGCGCGTTCCAGACCGATCAGGGCGCGGGCCGTGGAGGTCTTGCCGCAGCCCGACTCGCCGACCAGTGCCAGGGTCTCGCCGGCCCCGATCCGGAAGGAGACACCGTCGACGGCGCGGACGTGACCGACCGTGCGACGCAGCACGCTGGACCGGATCGGGTAGTGCACCCGCAGGTCCTCGACCTCCAACAGGGCCGGCTCGGTGGGGTCAGGCATCGTCGCGTACCTCCTCGGAGCGATGGCAGGCCGCGGCGCGTCCCGGGCCGTCGGCGGTGGGCAGCAGTTCCAGCGTGGGCCGCTGCTGCGTGCACAGGTCGACCCGCCACGCGCACCGGGGGTGGAACGGGCAGCCGGGTGGCAGGGCCTCCGGCGACGGCGGCGCACCCGGGATCGGAGTGAGCCGTTCGGTGGGCGCGGTGAGCGTCGGCACCGACTGGAGCAGGCTGCGGGTGTACGGGTGGGCCGGGTTCTCGTACACCTGGCGCAGTGGGCCGGTCTCGACGATGCGCCCGGCGTACATGACCGCGATGCGGCTGGCGTGCGCGGCCACCACGCCGAGGTCATGGCTGATCAGGATGAGCGCCATCCGGTAGTCGCGTTGCAGGTCGGCGAGCAGTTGCAGGATCTGCGCCTGGACGGTGACGTCGAGCGCGGTGGTCGGCTCGTCGGCGATGATCAGGCGCGGGCGCAGGGCGATCGCGATGGCGATCATGATGCGTTGCCGCATCCCGCCGGAGAGCTGGTGCGGGTAGTCGTCGATCCGGCGCGCCGGGTCGGGGATGCCGACCCGGCGCATCAGATCGAGCGCCTCGGCGCGGGCCTTGGCCTTGGACAGGCCCCGGTGCACCCGCAGCGTCTCGCCGATCTGCCGACCGATCGGGTGCACCGGGTTGAGCGAGGAGAGCGGATCCTGGAAGACCATGCTGATCTCGCCACCGCGGACGGCGCGCATCCGCCGTGCCGAGGCCGTGGTCAGCTCCGTACCGTCGAAGGTGATCCGGCCTGCGGCGATCCGGCCGGCGGGCCGGGGCAGCAGGCCGAGGATGGCCTGCGCGGTGACGCTCTTGCCGCTGCCGGACTCGCCCAGCAGGGCGAGGGTCTCCCCTTCGGCGACGTCCAGGCTGACCCCGTCCAGAGCCCGCACCGGTCCCACCCGGGAGTCGAACTCGACGACGACGTCGTGCAGGGACAGCAGGGACATCAGGTCCTCCTCGTCGGCCGGTGCACCCGGCCGGTGCGGTCAGTTCAGCGAGACACCACGGAAGTCGGGCACGTTGGTCGGCGGCGGACCGAAGCCGCTGACCCGGTCGCGCCAGGCGGCCGAGGCGGTCAGCTCGAACGGCCAGGCACCGGGCGCGTCGGCCCAGAGGATCTCCTGGGCCCGCTGGAGCTTGCGTTGCCGTTCCTGCGGGTCGAGTTCCTGGGAGGCGTCGGCGATGACCCGGTCGTACTCCTCGTTGCAGTAGCCGAGTCGCTTGGCGGCGCAGGTGTAGAGCCGACCGAGCACGAACTCCGCGTCCTGGGTGACCACGACGCCGTCCTGGATGTTCATGTCCCACTCCAGGGCCAGCAGGTCGTCGAGCCACTGCCCGGCTTCCTTCTCCTGCATCTCCACCGTCACCCCGACCTCCTTCCAGGCGCTGAGGATCGACTGGACCAGCGGCCGGATGTTGGCGCAGCAGTTCGCGCTCCACTGGATGCTGGTGGTGAAGCCGTTCGGGTAGCCCGCCTCCGCCAGCAGTTGCCGGGCCCGCTGCTGGTCGTAGGTGTAGCCGGGCAACTGCGCCGCGCCGAACACCGACTGCGGCACCGGCGCCTTGGCCAGTACGGCGCTCTCGCCGAACAGGTTCTCCTGGATGGAGGAGAAGTCGACCGCGTGCCACAGCGCCTGCCGGACCTTCGGGTCGTCCAACGGCTTGCGCGCGTTGTTCAACCAGATCACGTAGAACGTCGCGCTCGGCCCGCTCTCCACGGTCACCTGGTCGAACCCGCGTACCTGGTCGAGCTGGTCCGGCGGCAGGGAGTACGTCACGTCGATCTCACCGGTACGCAGCGCGGTGAGCCGGGCGGCGTCCTCGGAGATCTCCTGGAACTCCAACCGCTCGTACTTGGGCGCGCCGTCCCAGTACGACTCGTTGGCGACCATGTGGGCCCGCTCGCCGGAGCGGAAGTCCTCCAGCTTGAAGGCGCCGGTGCCGACCGGACGGCTCTCGATCTCACCCGACTCGATCTGGGCCTTGCTGCCGATGTACGCCATCGAGAGGTTGGTCAGCAGCGAGCCGGTGGCCCGGCTGGTGATGACCTCGACGGTCTGCTCGTCGGGAGCCTTGACCTCCTCGATGGTGGCGAACAGCGGGGCCAGGGCGGTGCTCGCCGCGAAGAGCCGGTCCAGCGACGCCTTGACGTCGGCGCTGGTCAGCGGCGACCCGTCGTGGAAGGTCACGCCCTGACGCAGGGTGAACCGGGTGGTGGTGTCGTCGACGTTCTCCCAGCTCTCGGCGAGCCGCCCGGTGATCTCGCCGCCCTCGGAGGCGACCAGCGGGTCGAACAGGTGCAGGGCCAGGGTCAGGGTGCTGCGGTCGGAGATGGCGGTGCCGTGCGGGTCGACCGAGAGCATCCGGATCGGCACCCCGACCCGCAGCGTCTGGTCCTGGTCGCCGTCACCGGAACCGCCGCCGCAGGCGGCGCCGACACCGACGAGGGTCATCGCGAGCAGGCCGGCCACCAGGGGCCGACGTGCTCTGCTTATCCATGTCATTGTCTCCTCCATCGTTCGCTCGTGAAGGGTCGGCCGCGACCTCACCGGTGCTTCAGGTGTGGATCGAGCCGGTCGCGGAGTTCGTCGCCGACCACCCCGCAGGCGACGACGAGCAGGGAGAGCGCGACACCGGGCAGGGTGGAGATCCACCACGCGTCGGCCACGTAGCCGCGGCCGTTGGCGATGGTCAGACCCCAGCTCGGGGTCGCGGTCGGAGTGCCGAGCCCGAGGAAGCTCAGGGCGGCCTCGGTGATGATCACCATGCCGAGTTCCACGGTGGCGACCACCAGCAGCGGCGCGGCACAGGCGGGCAGGATGCACCGCCAGATCAGGAAGAGCGGCCGGGCGCCGAGCACCCGGCTGGCGTCGACGTACTCGCGGTTGCGCACGGCCATGGTCTGCGCCCGGGCCACCCGGGCGAAGATCACCCAGATGGTCACCGCCAGCACCGCGATGACGTTGACCAGGCTGGGCCCGAGCAGGGCCGCGATCAGGATGGCCAACAGAATGGAGGGGAAGGCGAGCTGGATGTCGGCCAACCGCATGAGCAGGCCGTCCACCCATCCACCGACGAAACCGGCGACGATGCCGACCACGGTGCCGAACAGGCCGGAGATCAGCAGGGTCGCCACCCCCACCAGCAGGGACACCCGGGCGCCGATGAGGATCTGGCTGAGCATGCCGCGCCCGACGTCGTCGGTGCCGAACCAGGCACGGGAGCCGTCGGAGAGCACGGCACCGGGCGATTGCAGCCGGTCGGCGAGGTTGGTCTCGGTCACGTCGAACGGCACCAGCCAGGGGCCGATCACGCCGGCCAGCACGGCCAGGCCGATGATGCCCAGGCAGAGCCGGAACAGCAGCGCCGGTGGTCGGCGTCGGGACCGGGTCCGCAGGGCCGTGGTCGCAGTAGCGTCAGCCATCAGTTCACCACCCGCACGCGAGGATCGATGTACGCGTAGAGCAGGTCCACGACCAGGTTCACCAGGACGAACGCGGTGGTGACGAAGGCGATGGCGGCCTGGATCACGGTGTAGTCCCGGTTGCCGATCGCGTCCACGAGCAGCCGTCCCAGGCCGGGCCAGGAGAAGACCTCTTCGACCACGACCGTGCCGCCGAGCAGCGCGCCGAGTTGGAGCCCGGCGACGGTGACCACCGGGATCAACATGTTGCGCAGCGCGTGCCGGAAGAGCACCATGCTCTCCCGCAGGCCCTTGGACCGGGCGGTCTGGATGTAGCCCTCGCCGAGGACCTCCAGCAGCCCGGACCGGATCAACCGGACCAGGATGCTGGTGAAGGGAAGCGCCAGCGTGACCGCCGGCAGGATCAGGTGTTGCGGCGTGCTGTTGCCGGCGCTGGGCAGCCAACCGAGCTGCCGGGCGAAGATCAGCAGCAGGATGATGCCGACCCAGAAGCTCGGCAGCGACTGGCCGATCAGCGACAGCACCGAGATGGCCCGGTCGGCGACACCGCGCGGGCGCAGCGCCGCGGCGATACCGAGCAGGAAGCTGGCCACCAGCGCGATGCAGATCGCGGTCAGCGCCAGGGTGACGGTGGCGGGCAGCCGTTCGATGACCATCTCGAAGGCGTCCCGGTTGTGCCGGAACGACTGTCCGAAGTCGAGTTGGGTCACCCGGCCGAGGAAGGTGGCGTACTGGATCACGACGTTGCGTTCCAGGCCGAGTTCCCGGCGGGCGTCGGCGACCTCCTCGGCGGTGGCGTCGGGGCCGAGGATGACGCTGACCGGGTCACCGGGCACCAGCCGGACCACCGCGAAGACCAGGGTCAGCGCGCCCCACAGGATGACGACGGCGAGCAGGAGTCTCCGGATCGTGTAGTTGATCAAAGGTTCACCACCTTCCGGTTCTGCCGCTGGGGCGGGGTCACGGGCGGGACAGGGAGAGGGTCTGCTGCTGGCAGACCGCGCGGACGACGGCCGGGACACCCACCCGGCCGGTCCCGGAGTCCTTGCCCTCCCAGCCGCCGAAGGGCAGGTGCAGTTCCCAGTAGGTGGAGCGGTCGTTGACGACGACGCTGCCGAACTCCAGGTCGTCGAGGGCGTCCAGGGCCCGACCCAGGTCGGCGGTGAAGACGGCGGTGGACAACCCGTACCCGCTCCGGTTGGCCTCGGCGACCAGCTCCGACTCGGGCAGCGGGACGATCGGGGCGACCGGCGCGAAGGACTCCTGGCGGCTCAGTGCCGCGTCCACCGCGACGTCGCCGACCACGGTGGCCGGCAGGTACTGCCCGGTGGGGAAGCCGGACAGGTGCCGGCCGCCGGTGAGCACCCGGGCTCCGCCGCCGGCCGCCGCACCGACCTGCTCCTCGAACCGGGTGGCCAGCGCGGGCAGATGGACCGGCCCGAGCACGGTGGCGGGCTGGTAGGGGTCGCCGGTCGGGTAGTCCCCGGCGCGGGCGGCGACCGCCTCGGCCAGTGGACCGGCGATCCGCGCGTCGGCCAGCACCCGACCACCGGCACTGCAGATCTGGCCCGAGGCGGTGAAGCAGGAGACGGCGATCGCCTCGGCGGCGTGCGCCAGGTCGGCGTCGGCGAAGGCGATGATCGGGCCGTTGCCGCCGAGTTCGAGCAGGAGTCGTTTGCCGGCCGCCCGTCGGCCCACCGCCGTGCCGGTGGCGGTGCTGCCGGTCAGCCCGACGCCCACCACCTGCGGATGGCCCACCAGGTACTCGGCCACGCTCGTGTCGTCCGTGGCGACCAGGGTCACCTGCCCCTCGGGCAGGCCCGCCTCGACCATGCACCGCAGCACCAGGTCGGCGGAGGCCACCGTGGTCGGTGCCGGCTTCCAGACGGCGGCGTTGCCGGTGGCCACCAGCGGACCGAGGTACTCGACCGGGATGTTCACCGGGAAGTTCCAGGGGGTGACCACGGCCCACACGCCGGTCGGCCGCCATCGGGTCGTCACCAGCTTGTCGGTGGCGGCGACCGGTGGCGTACGCCCGGCCAGCCGGATCGCCTCCTCGCCGGCCAGCCGGAAGCCCTCGGCGGCCTTGTCCACCTCGGCCAGCGTGCCCTGGTAGGTACGCCCGGTCTCGGCGGTGACCAGGGCGGCGATCTCCTCGCGTCGGACGGTCAGCCGGTCGGCCACGGCCAGGCAGCGGTCCCGGCGCGCGTACGGGCTGCTGCGCCGGTCGGCGACGACCGCCGCCGACGCGGCCCGGACGGCTTCGTCCACCGTGTCCGGTCCGGCCCGGTGCACCTCGGCCACGACCTCGCCGTCGACCGGGCTACGCACCTGGTAGCGCCCGGCGGCCGGGTCGGTGTACCGGCCGCCCAGCCAGGATCGGACGTCGGCGGTCACCGGGTGTCTCCGGCCCCGACCGGCGCGCCGTCGGCGGCCAGCGAGGCGTGGATCATCTCGACCACCCGGACGGCGGCGAGGCCCTCCTCACCGGGCACCGGCGCGGGCGCGCCCTCCTCGGCGGCCCGGACGAACTCCTCCACCTCGGTGCGGATGTTGGACACGCCGCTGGCGCCGCGACTGGGCCAGTTGCGGGTGTCGCCGTTGACCGCCCCGTCCGCCGTGGCGTGCAGCAGGTCGACGTGCCCGAGGTCGATCTCGACTGAGCCGTGCTCACCGACCACCCGCAACCCGGCCAGCGCCCGGTTGGGTCGTCCGTCGGGCAGCGTCCAGTTGTTCTCCATCGAGCCGATGACGTCGCCCTCGTAGCGGACGGTGGCGTAGACCGCGTCGGCGTGGGCGGAGAGCACCGCCCGACCGAGGGCGGCCACCCGGACCGCGGTGAGCCCGGTGACGAAGCGGACCAGGTCGGCGTCGTGGATGCCGAGGAACCACGCGACGCTGGTGCGTTCGGAGGGTCGTACGGCCACCGTGCGGGTGGTGTCGCGCCAGACGTCGACGTGCCACAGGGGACCGAGCTCGCCGGAACGGACCAGCTCGCGGGCGCGGATCACCCGGGGGTCGAAGCGCAGGATGTGGCCGACCGAGAGGGCGTGCGGGTCGGGTCGGGCGTCGAGGATCCGCTGCGCGTCCGCGGAGCTGGTGGCCAGTGGCTTCTCGACCAGCACCCGGACGCCGGCCCGCAGGAACGGGATGGTGGTCTGCGGGTGCAGGTGGTCCGGGGTGCAGACGCTGACCACGTCCACCCGGTCGAGCAGTTCGGCGATGTCACGGTGCACCGGTACGCCGAACCGGTCGCGGAGCGGCTGTTCCGCGGCGGGATCCGGCTCGACCAGACCGACCAGGTCGACCCGTGGGTGCTGGTGGTAGATCCCGGCGTGGAGCTGACCCATCCAGCCCATCCCCACGACTGCCGCTCTCAACATCGTCTCTCCGTCTCTCGCGGTTCGGTCGGCCCGGATGCAGCCAGCGCAACCTGTTGCAGGGATTCCTACCAGCCCATTCCACAGGCTGCAAGGGATGTTCTGAGAATGGAACGTCATGTACTGTCCGTGCAACCACGTTCCAATCAATGAATGGAGTTCGATGGAAACCCCGCCGGTCGAGGAGATCTGCCGCCGTTTCGGCAAGCTCTACGTGGCGGCGATCGCCGACGCGCTGGACGATGCCGGGCTGTGGCACCAGGTGATGACCGATGTGCTGCCGCTGACCACCGACATGGCGGTGGCGGGCGTGGCCTTCACCGCGCTGGGCCGCCCCGAACGAAGCACCGACCGTTCCGTACGCCTGGGTGCCCGGATGATCGACGAGCTCTCCGCAGGCGAGGTCGCGGTCTTCGACTGCGCCGGTGACCGGACGGTCGGCCACTGGGGCGAGCTGCTGACCAACGGAGCGATGGCGCGCGGCGCCGTCGGCGCCGTCATCGACGGCGGTGTCCGCGACACCGGCGCGATCCTGCCGCTGAAGTTCCCGGTCTTCAACCGGTTCCGCAGCGCCCGCGACGCCAAGGGCCGCTGGAACGTCGTCGACATGCAGTCCCCGGTGGTCTGCGGCGGCGTCCCGGTGCACCCCGGCGACATCATCGTCGGCGACAGCGACGGAGTGGTCGTCGTGCCCCGCGCGATCGCGATGGACGTGCTCGTCGAGGCCGAGGCGACGGTCCGCACCGAGACGGAGATCCGGCAGCGGGTCCGGGCCGGCGAGTCGGTCGGTGCCCTCTACCAGCAGTACGAGCGGTTCTGACCATGGGTGGCAGTGCACCCTGGGGTCGCCCGGACCCCCGGCTGACCGACACCGTACGGGCCCTGCCCCGCGTCGGGATCCACCGCTGGCCGGTCACCTGCTGGCCGGCGCCCACCCTGCACCCGGCCGGCAACCCCGTCGTGATCGCCGAGGAGCACGGCGGATTCGCCTTCGGCGGCAACAAGGTCCGTCAGGTCGACGTCCTGCTCGGCCAGGCCCGCGAGGCCGGCGCCGACACCGTCGTCACCTCGGCCGGACCACAGTCCAACCTCTGCCGGGTGGTGGCCGCCGCCGCTCGCGCCGCCGGCCTCGGCGTCCATCTCGTGCTGCGCGGCGAACCACCGGCCGAACCCAGCCGCAACCAGGTGCTCTACGAGCTCACCGGCGCCCGCCTGCACTGGGTGCGGACCACCGACGCGTTCGATCCCGTCCAGGCACAGACCATGACCGCCATCGCCGAGCAGGGCCGGACGACCGGGGCGACGACGGCCGTCGTCGACGTCCGGACCGCACCCGGAAGCACCCTCTGCGCGCTGGCCACCACCGCCGTCGTCGACGAACTCGCCGACGCCCTCGCCGAGCGGCCACCGGAGCGGATCATGCTCGCCGGTGGCGCCGGCAACACCGCCGGTGGCGTCCTGGCGGCGTTGGCCGCCCGCCGCGCCACCGTCGGACTGGTGGTCGCCTCCGCGCTCGCCCCGGCGGCCCGGTTGCGGGCGCTGGTCCGCGACCGGGCCGCCGCCGCGCTCGACCGGGCCGGGCTGCCCGACACCCTGCTCGACGAGGTGTCCCTGGAGGTCACCGACGGCCAACTCGGGGGCGGCCACGGGGTGCCCACGGCGGCGGCCGTCGCCGCGCAACGGGCCACCGCGCGGGCCAGCGGCGCGTTCCTCGACCTGACCTACAACAGCAAGGCGATGGCCACGCTGCTCGCCGACGACCGTCCGGGCTCGTGGCTGTTCCTGCACACCGGCGGTTCACCCAACGTCTTCGCCCCGCATCCGTTCCCGGCCGACGTCCCGCACACCGACGAAGGAGCACCGTGACCAGCGACTACCGACTCCACCACATGACCTGGCCCCAGGTACGCGAGGCACTGACCACCGCCACCGTCGGAGTCATCCCGTTCGGTGCCACCGAACAGCACGGACCCGCCCTCAAGGCCGGCATCGACTACCGGATCGCGGAACGGCTGGCCGAGGAGGTGGTCGCCGCCGCCGACGGTACGGCCCTGATGACGCCACCGATCCCGGTCGGCTTCTCCCCACACCACATGGACTTCCCCGGCACCCTGACCGCCCGGGTGAGCACCCTCTGCTCGCTGCTGGAGGACTACCTGGCCAGCCTGGCCCGGCACGGCCTGGAACGGTTCGTCATCATGAACGGCCACGGCGGGAACCTGGCCTTCCTGCCCGCCTTCCTGACCGAGTACAAGCAGCGCACCGGGCACACCGTGGCGGTGGTCCACTGGTCGATGATGGGCCGCGACGTGGTGGTGGACATCGCCCAGTCCGAGATGTACGGCCACGCCTGCGAGGTGGAGACCAGCCTGGCGCTGCACCTGGTGCCGGACGTGGTGGTGACCGAGGAACTGGGCGGCCCCGCTCCCCTGCTGCCCTCGGCGCACGAGCTGCTGCGCGGTCAGGCCATCCCAGACCGGGCCGTCGGCGGGTTCACGCCCCGCTCACTGGCCGAGTTCAGCACCAACGGCGCACTCGGCGACCCAGCCAAGCACGACGTGGAGAAGGGCCGCAGACTCTTCGAGGCGGTGCGGGACCGCACGGTCACGCTGATCCGGCACCTCGCCGAGGCACCGACGGCGGGCGCGATCAGTGCCGAGCGGGCCGCCGCGATCAACGCGGACTGGGGCGTACGCGGGTGAGCGGCACCGACGGCACCTCCCCCGAGCGTCGCCTCGCCGACCTCGGCATCACGCTGCCACCGGCGCGGACCGCCTCCGGGGCGTACGACACCGTGGTGGTCAGCGGCGACCTGGCCGTGCTCTCCGGGCACGGCCCGGTCCGCCCGGGGCACCCGTTGCCCACCGGCAAGCTCGGCGCCGAGCTGAGCGTGCCCGACGGGCAGGCGGCGGTACGCCAGGCGACACTGAACCTGCTCGCCACCCTGCGCGCCGCCGCCGGCTCCCTCGACGACGTGGAGCAGTTGCTGACGCTCACCGTGGCGATCAACGCCACCCCCGGATTCACCGAACACGTCCCGGTCGCCGACACCGCCTCGGAGCTGCTGCGGGACGTCTTCGGTGACCGGGGACGACACGCCCGGTCGGCGCTGGGGCACTCCTCACTGCCCTTCGA
Organism: Micromonospora sp. NPDC049900; assembly: GCF_044461025.1. NCBI lineage: Bacteria > Bacillati > Actinomycetota > Actinomycetes > Micromonosporales > Micromonosporaceae > Micromonospora > Micromonospora sp. NPDC049900. Next base: position 44,836 of record NZ_JBITKM010000019.1, on the reverse strand, counting down.
CGTCCCGGTGTCACTGTCGCTGACCGCCCGGATAAGGGTCCGAAATACCCAGGACTGAAACCGAGATCGACCCGGCCGGCCGCTACAGTGTCGATGCCGCAACCCGATATCAGAGGACGCACGTGACTTCCGACAACGGATCGAATCAGAGCATCCTGCGAGCAGTGGCGATCCTCGACGCCTTCCTGCTCGGACGCCCCGAGTTGCGGGTCACCGACGTGGCGCGGCAGGCCGGGCTCGGTGTCTCCACCGCGTCCCGGCTGCTGAGCACCCTGGAATCCCTCGGCCTGGTCGAACGCGACCCGATCTCCAACCTCTACCGGCTGGGTCCGAAGACGGTGACCCTCGGTGGCGTGGCGCTCAACCAGTCCCCCGTCTACCGCGCCGCCCGACAGACCGCCCAGAACCTCGCCGCCGAGCACGGTCTCGGGGTCAACCTCGCGATCCGCCGCGACGACCAGGGCTTCTACCTGGGCAACTTCGAGGGCCGCTCGGCACCCCGGGCGTTCTCGCTGATCGGCCAGTCGATTCCGCTGCACGCCACCGGTCTGGGCAAGGCACTGCTGCTCGGCCTCGACCCGGCACAGCGGCGGGTCCTGCTGGGCGAGAACCTGGTCGGGTTCACCCACCGCACCATCACCGACCACGACCGCCTCGACGCCGAACTGGCCACCAGCGGGGCGCGCGGCTACTCGACCGAGGAGGAGGAACTCGCCCTCGGCCGGGCCTGCCTCGCCGCGCCCATCCGCAACGCCTCGGGTGAGATCGTCGCCGCGCTGTCCATCTCCGGCCCGCTGTCGGCGATCAACCTGGCCGCCCGCGAGGCGGCCCTGGCGACCGCCGTGATCGAGGCCGCCGACGCGGTGAGCGTCGCCCTCGGCCACCACGGCCCCGCCCGGGTCATCGTCAGCCAACGCTGAACCACTGCCGGCGGATGTCCCCGGCGCACGGCCTCTACCGCACCGAGAGCTGGGTAGATCGGCCGGGCGCCTCGACGGCGTACCCGAAGAATGCATGGTTTTGTCCTGGGAAGCCGGGGAATGCCGGGCCCACCCTTCGCGGGGGTGAGCCCGACCGGAGAGGCGGACCAGGTGAGCGCAGACCACACCCTCGTACCGGCGGACCCGTGGCCACTGCCCCGGGACGCCACCGTCGCCGATCACATCGTGCAGCGGCTCGCCTGCTGGGGCGTACGGCGGTACTTCGGTTTCCCCGGTGACGGCATCAACGGCATGACCTCCGCCCTGCAACGCACGAGCGAGCAGGCGCAGTTCGTCCAGGTACGCCATGAGGAGACCGCCGGCTTCGCCGCGTCCGCCCACGTCAAGTACGGTGGCGGGTCGATCGGCTGCGTGCTGGTCACCAGCGGTCCGGGTGCCATCCACGCCCTCAACGGCCTCTACGACGCCAAGCTGGACCACCAGCCGGTGGTGGCGCTGGTCGGGCACACCGCCACCACCGCCGAGGGCGGCGGCTACTACCAGGAAGTGGACCTGCTCGCGCTCTACAAGGACGTCGCGGCGGCCTTCCTCGCCCAGCTCGACCACCCGTCCCAGGTACGGCACCTGGTCGACCGGGCCTGCCGGACCGCGCTGGCCCGGCGTACCGTCACCGCGCTGGTCCTGCCGCTCGACGTGCAGGATCTCGCCGCCGTGCCGAACCCGCCGCACGCGCACGGCTACTACCACACCAGCAGCGTGCCGAGCAGCGGCCCGACCGTGCCGCCGGAGGCCGACGTCCGGCACGCCGCCGAGGTGCTGGCCGGCGGCGAGCGGGTGGCCATGCTGGTCGGGCAGGGCGCCCTCGGCGCCGAGAACGAGGTACGCGAGATCGCCCACCGGCTCGGTGCCGGGGTGGCTACCGCGCTGCTCGGGTTCACCGCGGTGGACCACCGGGAACCCTGGGTCACCGGGGCCATCGGCCTGCTCGGCACCCGCCCGAGCTGGCAGCTCATGAAGGAGTGCGACCGACTGCTCATCGTCGGCAGCAACATGCCGTACTCGGAGTTCTATCCGGCACCCGGGCAGGCCCGGGCCGTACAGATCGACCGTGACGGCACCCAACTCGGCCTGCGCTACCCCACCGAGGTGAACCTGACCGGCGACGCCGCGCCCACCCTGCGCGCCCTGCTGCGCGAACTCGGCCCGGGGCCCGGACCGACCCGCTGGCGGCAGACCATCGCCGGCGCCACCGCCGCCTGGCGGCAGGCCCAGCGGGAACTGGCCGCCCAGCAGGCCGACCCGGTCAACCCGCAGATGCTCTTCGCCAGCCTCAGCGAACGGCTGCCCGACGACGCGATGCTCGCCGTCGACTGCGGCACCGCCACCGCCTGGTACGCCCGGCACGTCCAGGTCCGGCCCGGCATGCTGGCCAGCCTCTCCGGCACCCTGCTGTCCATGGGCGGCGCGATGCCGTACGCCCTGGCGGCGAAGTTCGCCCACCCGGACCGCCCGCTGGTCGCACTGATCGGCGACGGCGCGATGCAGATGAACGGCGTCAACGAACTGATCACCGTGGCCAAGTACTGGCGCGGCTGGGCCGATCCGCGCTTCGTGGTGCTGGTGCTCAACAACCGCGACCTGGCGTTCGTGAGCTGGGAGCAGCGCTCCACCGAGGGCACGCCGATGTTCCCGGACAGTCAGCAACTGCCCGACATCGCCTACCACCAGTGGGGCGAGGTGCTGGGGTTGCGCGGCGAACTCGTCGACCACCCCGACCAGGTGCCGCAGGCCTGGGACCGGGCGCTGCGCGCCGACCGCCCGACGGTGATCAACGCGCTGGTGGACCCGGCCGAGCTGATGATGCCGCCGCACTTCACCACCGAGCAGGCCCGCAAGACCGCGGCGGCGGTGCTGCGCGGCGACACCGACTGGGCGGGCATCATCCGTCGCGGCCTGCCCAGCGTCGTCAGCACGTACCGCCCGCGCCGCTGACGCTGCACGCGGTCGGCTGTAAGGAAGGGTCCCCTGCTATCGCCTGGTGCATAGCAGGGGACCCTTCCTTACAGCCGTCTTCCTTACAGCCGTCGTCAGCCTCGGCCCTGGAACCAGCGGCGCAGGTCGGACAGCGGGTTCTCGCTGGTTCGGCGATCCACGACCGGGTCCCGCTCGACCGGCCGTCGCGGCGTACCCACCAACTCCCGGCTGGGCGCGGTGAACGACTGCTCGGGCTCCCCCTCGACCGCGGTGGCGATGATCCGGGCCACCCCGGCGATCACCCGGGACTGCACGGTGGCACCGACCGAGTCGTTCGGGTCGTCCGGGTTCGCCGCGATGCCGGCCACCGCGACCTGCGGGGTGTACGCGACGAAGCTCTCCGTGGCGGCGCCGTCGGAGCTGCCGGTCTTGCCGGCCACCGGGCGCCCCGCCAGAATCCCGCTCACCGCCGTGGCGGTACCGCCGTTGCACTGCCCGAACGCGGACTGCTGACCCACCGGGCAGCGGGCCGCGTCGGTGGCGGCCCGGGCCACGTCGGCGTCGAGCACCTCCCGGCAGGAGGGGTCACCGACCGGAAGCCGCGCACCGTCCGGGCCGGTCGCCGACACCACCGGCAGGGGCGCGCAGTACGTTCCCTCCGCTGCCACCGTCGCGTACGCGTTGGCCACGTCGAGCGGGGTGGTGGCGGACACCCCGAGGGTGAACGCGCCCCAGTCGTCGGCACGCTGGGTGGCGAAGGTCGCGTCCGCCTCGGCCCGGAACGTGATGCCCAGGCGCTGCGCCATCTCCACCACCTTGGCCGGCCCGACCTGCTCGGCCAACCAGACGAAGTACGTGTTCACGGAGCGACCGAAGCCGTCCCACATCATCCGGTACCCGTCCATCCAGGCCGGGTTGGCGTTGGCCGGGCACCACCGGCCGTCGCAACTGCTGTCCCCCTCGGCCGGATACCGGGTGGGCAGCCGACTCGGCGCGTCGTACCCGGTGGACAGCGTCCGGCCGGACTCCAGCGCGGCGAGCATGGTGAACAGTTTGAACGTCGAGCCGGCCTGGTAACCGGTCACGCCGGGCCCACCGGAGATCAGCGGGTTCACCGTGTTCGGGTAGTTGGCCTGCCCGTCCGGGTTGTCCGCGAGGCTGTAGTGGCGGTTGACCGCCATGGCGAGCACCCGGCCGGTGCCGGGCTCGACCGCCGCGATCGGCAGAGCACGCGGGTTGCCGTACCCGTACACGCTGATGGCCTGCTCCTGCGCGGTGGCCTGGACCTCCGGGTCGAGCGAGGTGACCACCGAGTAGCCGCCCCGGCGCAACGCCTGCTCGCGCTCGGTGGGAGTGTCGCCGAACTGCGGCTGCTCCATCCACCACCGGCGCAGGTAGTCGCAGAAGAAGCCCCACCCGTCCCGCCCCCCGGCGGTGGCCGCGCAGCCGTTGGCCTGCTCGCTGGGGTCCAGGTCCAACTCCTCGGCCTTGGCCTCGGCCGCCTGGTCCGCGGTGATCGCGCCGGTCGCGACCATGGAGTCAAGCACGTACCCCCGACGGGCCAGCGCCGCGTCGGCGTCACCGTCGATCGGGCTGTACGCCTCGGGTGCCTGCACCAGACCGGCCAGCAGCGCCGCCTCGTCGAGGGTCAGATCCGCCGGCACCTTGGAGAAGTAGCGCTCACTGGCGGCGGCGATCCCGTACGCCCCGGAACCGAAGTACGCGATGTTGAGATAGCGGGTGAGGATCTCGTCCTTGCCGAGGCGCTGTTCCAGCGCGTTGGCGTACCGGATCTCCTGGAGCTTGCGCCCGACGGTCTGCTCGGTGGCCGCGGCCTGTTCCTCGCTGGTGCGGGTCGAGTCGGTCTTGAGCACGTTGCGCACGTACTGCATGGTCAGCGTCGAGCCACCCTGCTCGGTGCCGCCCTCGGTGACGTTGGTGACCAGGGCGCGTGCCATGCCGCGCAGGTCCACCCCGCTGTGCTCGTAGAAGCGCCGGTCCTCGGCGGCCACGATCGCCTGCCGCATCACCGGCGCGATCTCGTCCAGCGTCACGTCCGTCCGGTTGACGTCGTAGAACGTGGTGATCAGCGTCTTGCCGTCGTTGGCGTAGAGGTAGGAGCGCTGCGGGGTGGCCGGGGTACGCAGCACGTCCGGCAGGTCGGCGTAACTGCCCAGCGCCGCCTTCACGCCGAGTCCGGCGACCAGGTTCACCGGCAGCATGAGCCCCGCCACGACGAGGCCGACGAGCCCGCCGGCCAGCAGGACGGTGAGCAGTCGCGACAGTGGCGTAGGGGTGGCCATGGTCACCAGGATTGCCGCGAATGCCGCGATCCGACTACCGAATCGGGCCAGTTGTCAGCCAATTCACGGCCAGATGCCAGAGGTCTTTGCGCTGGCCAGCGACGGTGGCGAGGATAGACCAGGACATACAGGACGCCCGCCGCAGACGACCGGCGCAAGGAAGGGCGCCGTACTAACGCCTCGTGCATAGCAGGGGTCCCCTCCTTACATCCGGCCATACATCCGGCGGGCGTCACGCCGTACCCAGCGGGCCGGGCCCGCCGGGCCCTGTCGGCCCCAGAGCCGGCGGACCCGCCGTCGCGACGCTGGCGCTGGTGGCGTCGCGCAGGATCTCCCGGGGCAGCAGTCGACCGGACCGGTAGGCGATGCCGATGCCGGCGATCAACACGAAGATCGCCCCGAAGGTCTGCAACGAGCCGATCAGCGCCCCACCGAGGCCGAGCAGCGGACTGGCGATCATCAGCATGGTGCCGTCGCCCATGCTGAACATCCCTGACCGGGCCACCGCCCACCCGGTGAGCAGCCAACCCACGCTGTAGAAGGTCGCGCCGACCAGCACCAGCGACCGGGCGGTGGCCCCGAAGACCGGGGTGTCCTCGGCGAACCCGGCGAAGGGCAGCATCAGCACCGTGCCGGCGATGCTGACCAGCAGCCCGGCGACCGCGCTGCGGCGACTGCGGGTGGCGGCGAGCAGACCGGCCAGGCCGAGCAGGGCCAGCAGCCCGAGCCAGATCGCGGCGACCCAGCCGATCAGGTACACCGCGCGGCCGTCGGCCGGATACGGGTCGTTGCCCACCCCGCCGTCGCTGGCCATGGCCACCGCGCCGTAGAGGATCGCGTACGCGGGCAGCAGCCAGACCGCGGCGCGGGCGAGGCGGCGCAGCGACCAGGCCCAACTCGCGTTGGTCGCCACGCCGGGTGGTCCCGGATCGTCCACGAAGGGCAGGACGCCGAAGCCTCCACCGGTACGTCGGGTGCCGAGCGGCCCGGCGGGGTCGTGTGCCCCGGGCACCTCCGGCGGGGACCACAGCCGTTTCAGCGGATCCATCGGTCACCTCGCTCATCCCACGAGCGGTGCCGGGACACGCCGAGGCGCCCCGATGCCTGGTCACCACCCGCCTAGGACCGATGGTGGCAGGCACCGGGGCGCCTCATGAGCGTTTTTCGCATTTGTCCGGACGCCGGGCCGGACCGGATCACCCCGGCCCGACCCGACCTCGGATCAGCCCCGCTGGCGCTGGTCGGCCGGGTCGTTGAGCAGACTTCCCGGCGAGACCGGCTCGGGTGCGGGCAGACCCTGCGGCTCCTTGCCACCGCCGGTGGCCTGCGCCTCGGCGACGCGTACCTCGTTGTGGATCTCCTGGGCCGCCTTGGCGGCGGCCTGCGCGGCCTCGGCCGCCTCCCGCTCCACCGCGCTGGCGTCCTCGGACGCCTGGCGGGTCGGCGCGTCGCCGACCATCTGGTTCAAGCCGCCGAGCGCGCCCCCCATGCCCTCCAGGGCCTTGGTCAGCTCGGCCGGCACGATCCACACCTTGTTGGCCGTGCCGTTGGCGATCTGCGGCAGGGCCTGGAGGTACTGGTAGGCCAGCACCTTCTGGCTCGGGTTGGCCTGGTGGATGGCGTCGAACACGGTACGGACCGCCTTGGCCTGACCCTCGGCCTGCAGGATGCGGGCCTGCCGGTCACCGTCGGCGCGCAGCACCGCGGCCTGCTTCTCACCCTCGGCCGAGAGGATCTGCGACTGCTTGTGACCCTCGGCGTTCAGGATCGCGGCCCGGCGGTCCCGCTCGGCGCGCATCTGCTTCTCCATCGAGTCGCGGATGCTCGGCGGCGGCTCGATCGCCTTGATCTCCACCCGGGTCACCTTGATGCCCCACCGGCCGGTGGTCTCGTCCAGCACCCCGGAGAGGTGCCGGTTGATCTCCTCACGGCTGGTCAGCGCGCGCTCCAGGTCGAGCGAACCGATCACGTTCCGCAGCGTGGTGACGGTGAGCTGCTCGATCGCCTGGAGGAAGTTGGAGATCTCGTAGGTGGCTCGGACCGAGTCGACGACCTTGAAGTAGAGCACGGTGTCGATCGAGACGACGAGGTTGTCCGAGGTGATCACGGGCTGCGGTGGGAAGCTGACCACCTGCTCGCGCATGTCCACCTTCGTGCGCACCGCGTCGACGAAGGGCACCAGGATGTTCAGCCCGGGGTTGAGCGTCCGCTTGTACCGACCGAGCCGCTCGACCACGTCCTGACGCTGCTGCGGCACGATCCGCACCGACTTCGCCAGGGTGATCACCGAGATCAGGGCGACCGCTATCAACAGGACGGGTACGACAAGTTCCATCCGTTCACCTCTCCACTTCGGGTAGCTCACCGGGCGTCGAAACGTCCCGCCAGACCAGGGCTACCGCTCCCTTGACCTGAATGACCTGCACCCGTTCACCGGGTGCCAAAACCTGTGTGGCGTCGTACGCCCGCGCGCTCCACACCTCGCCGTCGATCTTCACCATGCCCGCGCCAGCGTCGACCTGCTCCAGAACCAGGGCCGACGACCCCTCGATCGCCTCCACCCCGAAGGCGGTCTCGCCGGTCTCCAACGCGGTCTGTCTGTGCCGCTGGATCACCGGCCTCGCCGCGAGCAAGGTCACCGCCGACACGGCGGCGAACACGACCGCCTGTATCGCCACCGGCGCCCCGAGCGCGGCGGCGCCCGCGGCGGCGAAGGCACCGACCGAAAACATGATCAAGAACAGGGTCGCCGTGAAGATCTCAGCGACCGCTAGTACCACACCCAGCACGATCCACAGCACGGCATCCACGTAACGATCGTGACATGACAATGCACGTGTCATCGAACTGTCATGATCGGAGACGCCCGACTACCGCCGTCGAAGGAGCCTTCGTGTCCCTGCGTCCGGAAACAGTACGGCACATCGACGCCCTGGTGGCCGACGCGCAGTCCGCCGGCCACGTGCCCTCACTCGTGGTCGGCGTGGTGCGCGACGGCACACTGGCACACCTGGCCGCCGCCGGTGGACATCCCCGACCGGACGCCGACCTGCAGTACCGCATCGGCTCGATCACCAAGACCATGACCGCCGTGCTGATCATGCAGGAGCGCGACGCCGGACGGCTGGCGCTCGACGATCCGCTGCGACGGCACCTGCCCGAGGCCGAGGCCGCCGGGTCGATCACCCTGCGCCAGTTGCTCGGGCACGCGGGCGGGCTGCAACGCGAACCGGACGGCCCCTGGTGGGAGCGGAGCGAGGGCGTCGACCTGCACACCCTGCTGGCCGACTTCGGCACTCCCAAGATCGCGCTGCCCGCGTACCGCACCCACCACTACTCGAACCTGGCGTTCGGTCTGCTCGGCGGCGCGCTGCAACGGATCACCGGCACCGGCTGGGCGCAGTTGGTGCGGGAACGGATCCTGGCGCCGCTGGGCATGCACCGCACCACCTACGCCGCCACCACGCCGTACGCCCCCGGGTACGTGGTGCACCCGTGGCACGACACGCTGCGCGAGGAGCCGCGTACCGACACCGGGGCGATGGCCCCCGCCGGACAGCTCTGGTCGACCGTGGCCGACCTGACGCGATGGGCCGCGTTCCTCGCCGACCCCGATCCCGCCGTCCTGGCCCGGGACACCCTCGACGAGATGTGCGCCCCGGTGTTCCTCACCGATCTCGACTCCTGGCGCGGCGGCTACGGGCTGGGCATCCAACTCACCCGCCAGGGCGACCGCGTCTACGTCGGACACGGCGGCTCGATGCCCGGCCACGTCGCCGTGCTGCTGGTGCACCGGTCCAGCCGTACCGGTCTGGTCGGCTTCGCCAACTCGTACGGCTTCCGCACCGGCGGCATCAGCCCGCTCGGCCTTCAGGTGCTCGACCGGGTGCTCGACGCCGAGCCGACACCGGTCCGGCCGTGGCGACCCGCCGACGCCCCGCCCCCGGCCGACGTGGCGGCGCTGACCGGCCGCTGGTGGTGGATGGGCACCGCACTCGACGTCACCTGGGACCACGCCACCGGCGACCTGGTGGGCACCCTGCGCGGCGACCGGGTCAGCCGCTACCGCCCGGACGGCCCGGACCGCTGGCGCGGGCACAGCGGCGCGGAGGTCGGCGAGGTCCTCCGGGTCCACCGCGACCCCGCCGGCCGCCCGGTCACCCTGGACATCGCCACGTTCCTGTTCACCCGCACCCCCGACGACGCCCCGTGACCCCCGCCCCGACCGCGATCACTCAGGCAGGCTCGGTGACGAAGTCGATCAGGCGTTCCATGGCGTTGATCAGCGGCGTCTCCACCTCGGCGAAGGTGTTCACCCGGGACAGGATGTGCCGCCACATGTCGGCCGGCTCAACCACCCCGAGAGTGGCGCAGACGCCCTCCTTCCAGGGACGTCCCGGCGGCACCACCGGCCACGCCGCGATGCCCAGCGCGGACGGCTTCACCGCCTGCCACACGTCGACGTAGGGATGCCCGGTGACCAGCACGTGCGGGGAGTTCACCCGGGCCACGATCCGGCTCTCCTTCGAGCCGGGCACCAGGTGGTCGACGAGGACACCGAGCCGACGGCCGGGTCCGGGCCCGAACTCCCGTACCCGGTCGTCGAGGGCGTCGACGCCCTCCAACGGCTCGACCACCACGCCCTCGATCCGCAGGTCGTCACCCCAGATCCGCTCCACCAGGGCGGCGTCGTGGACGCCCTCGACCCAGATCCGGCTGGCCCGGGCGACCCGGGCGCGGACCCCGTCCACCGCGACCGAACCGGACGCGGTACGCCGACGCGCGGCCGGCACCGGGGCGCGGGCCGGTCGACGCAGCGTCACCGGGCGACCGTCGAGCAGGAACGCGGCCGGCAGCAGCGGGAAGTTGCGCCGCTTGCCGTGCCGGTCCTCCAGCACGACCGCCCCGGAGTCGAAGCCGACCACCGCACCGCAGAAGCCCGAGTCGGCGTCCTCGACCACCAGATCCGGTTCGGCGTCGACCTCCGGGGTCACCTTCCGCCGCCGCCAGTCCCCCGCCAACACGTCGTCGCCATACCGCCGCCCCATCCGATCACGCTAACCGGCGGCCCCGCCCGCGCCGCCGCCGACTCGCCGCCGCCTTGCCCGGCCGAGACGGTACGCAGCGTTGCAAAAGCCGTATGAACAAACAAATCACGTGGCAGAGTCGCATGATCGACGCGCCGGGGAGGCGGGCGCGCGGCAGCCGAGACAGGGGTAGGCGTCAGCACGTACTCTTTCGGCATGTCCACCCCCGCTGCGGGTGCGGCCATCCTCGCGCCGCGCCGGTCGAGCCGGTTCGTTGCCTGGGTGCGCGCATGGCGCGCCGGGCTCGTCCCCTTCGACGAGGTCGCTGACGAAGTCGCCGGTGACGAGGAGCACCTCGTCGCCGACGCGCCCGGCACCTGGACCGACGTGCCGCTGCGGGACGCCCTGCCCACGCTCGCCAAGCTCTCCCCGGACGAGATCCGGCTGGTGCTGCCAGCCCCCGGCGACCCGCGCGGGCTGCCCGGCCCCGGCGACTTCGCCGGTGCCGCCCTGGTCGCCGGCGAAGCGATGATCGCCGGAGCGCTCGGCCTGATCCCCGAGGTACGGGTGCACACCTCCGGCTCCGGGGACACCTTCGAGACCGTGCTCTGGCGGGTCTACCCGCTCCCACCGAACGCCCCGGCGGCGTCCCTCACCCTGCCCGGTGCCGCCGAGGCGGAGGCCGAACTCGCCGCCGCACTGGCCGACACCACCGCCGCGCTCACCCGGCTCGACGTGGCCCAGTGGCGCCCCGAGTTGGCCGGCGCCCTGGAGGCACTGCGCCGTCCCGACGGCACCACCGACCTGCCGCCCGGATTCGACCCCCGTTCCCGTCGGCTGTTCGCCCGCGCCGCCGTACTCGACCGGGTGCTCGCGCTGGCCGGGCACGCGGCACCGGGCGGCGCGGTGAACAACCACGAGGCCCAGCAGCGCGACGCGGCGCTGCGGCCACTCACCACGGCCTGCCGACAGGCCCTGGTCGCCGCCTGCAACGCCCCGCTGCGGCCCTGAGACCGCCCACGCCGGCTCAGATCTCGTCGATCAGGTCGGCCACCGAGTCGACGATCCGGGACGGGCGGTACGGGTAGCGTTCCGCCTCGGTGCGGCTGCTGATCCCGGTCAGCACCAGGATCGTCTCCAGCCCGGCCTCCAGGCCGCAGAGGATGTCGGTGTCCATCCGGTCGCCGATCATGGCGGTGCTCTCCGAGTGCGCGTCGATCGTGTTCAACGCCGAGCGCATCATCATCGGGTTCGGCTTGCCGACGAAGTACGGCTCCACCCCGGTCGCCTTGGAGATCATCGCGGCCACCGATCCGGCCGCCGGCAACGCGCCCTCCACCGACGGGCCGGTGGCGTCCGGGTTGGTGCAGATGAACCGCGCCCCGGCGTCGATCAACCGGATCGCCTTGGTGATCGCCTCGAAGCTGTAGGTGCGGGTCTCCCCCAGCACCACGTAGTCGGGCGCGAAGTCGCTGAGCACGTAGCCCACCGCGTGCAGGGCGGTGGTCAGCCCGGCCTCCCCGATCACGTACGCCGTGCCGCCGGGCCGCTGGTCGGCCAGGAACTGGGCGGTGGCCAGGGCCGACGACCAGATCGCCTGCTCCGGCACGTCCAGTCCCATCCGGGCGAGCCGGGCCTGAAGATCGCGCGGGGTGTAGATCGAGTTGTTGGTCAGCACCAGGAACGGCTTGCCGGAGGCACGCAGCCGGTTGACGAACTCCGGCGCGCCCGGCACGGGCTGCCCCTCGTGCACCAGCACGCCGTCCATGTCGGTGAGCCAGCTCTGCACGGGCTTGCGGTCATGCATGATCGTGATCCCTGGGGTGTCGGGCCGTCGGTGCGGTCAGGACGGACGGCGCGGCGGGACGCAGCAGACGGTGGGACAGGTGTCCCACATCGGCAGCTCGCCGAGGCGACGACGCAGCCGTGCGCCGTCGGGGTCGGTCCGCTCCCGCACCAGTTCCCGCACCATGGCGACGTAGCGCGGGTCGGCGCCGGGGGTGGCGGCCCGGACGAAGTCCAGGCCGAGTTGCTTGGCGGTGTCCAGCGCCTCGGTGTCCAGGTCCCACACCACCTCCAGGTGGTCGGAGACGAACCCGATCGGGCTGACCACCACCCCGGTCACACCCTGCTCGGCGAGGCTGGTCAGGTGGTCGTTGACGTCCGGCTCCAGCCACGGCACGTGCGGCGGGCCGGAGCGGCTCTGCCAGACCAGGTCGTACGGCAGGTCCGGGGCTGCGGCGGCGTGCACCAGCCGCGCCGTCTCGGCGAGCTGGGCGGTGTACCGGCCGCCGTGCGGCCCGGCGCTGTCAGCCGCCGAGATCGGCACGGAGTGGGCGGTGAAGACCAGCCGGGTGCTCTCCCGCCGGGCCGGGTCGAGCCCGGCCAGCGCCTCGCGGACCGCGTCCACGTGCGGCTCGACGAAACCGGGGTGGTCCCAGAACTGGCGCAGCTTCTCGATCACCGGCGCGTCGGCACCGACCGCCGCCCGCGCGGCGGTGACGTCCTCCTGGTACTGCCGGCAGGAGGAGTACCCGCCGTAGGCGCTGGTGACGAACGCCAGCGCCCGCCGTACGCCGTCGTCGCGCATCTGCGCCACGGTGTCGGCGAGCATCGGGTGCCAGTTGCGGTTGCCCCAGTAGACCGGCAGGTCGAGATCGTGGGCGGCGAAGTCCGCGCGGATCGCGGCGAGCAGGTCCCGGCACTGCTGGTTGATCGGGGACACTCCCCCGAAGTGCTGGTAGTGCTCGGCCACCTCGGCCAGCCGCTCCGACGGCACACCCCGCCCCCGGGTCACGTTCTGCAGGAAGGGCAGCACGTCGTCCGGCCCCTCCGGGCCGCCGAAGGAGAGCAGGACCACCGCGTCGTACACCATGGACCCATTCTTGCCGGTGGCCGGCGGCGCCCCGGCAACGCCCCCGGGTCGCCGGGGTAACGCCCCCGGGTCCCGGACGTTAGGAAGGGCCCCCTGCTATACCGCAGGCGGTAGCAGGGGACCCTTCCTAACATCACTAGGCGCCGATGGCGTGATAGCCGCCGTCGACGTGCACGATCTCGCCGGTGGTCGCCGGGAACCAGTCGGACAGCAGCGCCAGGCAGGCGCGCGCGGCCGGTTCCTGGTCGGTCAGACTCCAGCCCAGCGGGGCCCGCTCGGACCAGGCGTCCTCGAACTGCTCGAAGCCGGGGATCGACTTGGCAGCCATGGTGCGCAGCGGCCCGGCGGAGACCAGGTTGCTGCGGATGCCCTGCTTGCCCAGGTGCATGGCGAGGTAGCGGGAGGCGGACTCCAACCCGGCCTTGGCCACGCCCATCCAGTCGTAGACCGGCCACGCCTGGGTGGCGTCGAAGGTCAGGCCGACCACCGCGCCGCCCGGCGACATCAGCGGCAGCGCCGCCGTCGCGAGCGACTTGTACGAGTACGTGGAGATGTGCAGCGCGGTCGCCACGTCCTCCCAGGAGGCGTCGAGGAAGCCGCCGCCGAGGCAGCTCTGCGGCGCGAACCCGATCGAGTGCACCACCCCGTCGAGCCCGTCCACGTGCTCCCGGACCTTGTCGGCCAGCCCGGCCAGGTGCTCGGAGTTGGTCACGTCCAGCTCGATGACGGGTGCCGGCTCGGGCAGCCGCTTGGCGATCCGCTCCACCAGCGAGAGCCGGCCGTACCCGGTGAGCACGACCTGCGCGCCGTTCTCCTGGGCGAGCTTCGCCACCGAGAAGGCGATGGAGGCGTCGGTGATGACGCCGGTGACGAGCAGCCGCTTACCGGCCAGCAGTCCGGACATTAAGCTCATTCCTCCGTGCTCAGGGTCAGTGGCCCATACCGAGGCCGCCGTCGACCGGGATGACCGCGCCGGAGACGTACCCGGCACCGTCACCAGCCAGCCAGGTGACCACCGCGGCGACCTCGTCCGGCGCGGCCATCCGACCGGCCGGGATCGACTTGAGGATCTCCGCCTTGCGCTCCGCGGTCAGCACCGCGGTCATGTCGGTCTCGATGAAGCCGGGCGCCACGACGTTGGCGGTGATGTTCCGGGTGCCCAACTCCCGGGTGATCGAGCGGGCCACCCCGACCAGGCCGGCCTTGCTGGCCGCGTAGTTGACCTGACCGGCCCCGCCGGAGAGACCGACCACCGAGGACACGAAGATCATGCGTCCCCACTTGGCCCGCAGCATCTTCCCCGAGGCGCGCTTGGCGCAGCGGTACGCACCGGTCAGGTTGGTGTCCAACACCCGGGTGAACTGCTCCTCGGACATCCGCAGCAGCAGCGTGTCGTCGGTGATCCCGGCGTTGGCCACCAGCACCTCCACCGGCCCCAACTCCGCCTCGACCGCACCGAACGCGGCGTCGACCGACTCGGCGTCGGTGATGTCGCACCGCACACCGAACAGCCCCTCCGGCGCTCCACTGCCCCGGTGGGTGATCGCCACCCGGTCGCCCTGCTTGGCGAACGCCTGGGCGATGGCCAGACCGATTCCGCGGTTGCCGCCGGTAACCAGCACAGTTCGAGACACGGTGGGTCCTCTCCGGAAGATCGCTGCGGGTTGGAGACTAGGCGCTACCGCACGGTAATCACTAACCCGCCCCGCCCGGCACCGCCGATGAACGGCCGCGTCGGCGGGGCCGCTCGGCCGAGTGGGCCCGCACGCCACCGCAGGTGTACGATCATCGCGTTTGCGGGCCGCCCGACGGCGCCCGCCCGCCCGGACCCCGACCGCAGGAGGTGATCGCTGTGCGAGATAGCGATCCTCCCAGTCGTGGCCGGGCCGACCGCCAGTCACGCTGAGCACCGCTCCGCCTGAGCTGGCCCCGCTCCCCAGCACCCGCCCTGAGCACCACCGCCCGGCCCCTCCGCCGGGGCGGCGGAGGGCGCGGGTGCGACCGGAAGCCGTTCGGTCACGACTTCGTGTGCGCCTCCTCGATCCACCCTCACGCGGTCCACCCCGCCCGGACCGCCGTCGCCACCCGGAGCGTTCCATGAGCCGTTACGTCGCCCCGCTGGGCTTCACCCTCGCCGCCGTCTGGGTGGCCGTGCTCTTCGTGCTGGCCAGCACCACCCACTGACGGCGCGCCCCCGACCGCAGGCCCACCGCTCGTGACGTCGGCGGGCGGTTCGACCTCCGACCCGCCCGCCGACCTCATGATCCGCCAGTACGGCGGCCCCACCGGTCAGAGCATCCGGGACGACCAGAGCAGGCTGAACGCCCCGGCGCACAGCGCCAACAGCAGGGCGATGCCCGCGTACCACTGGGTGATCTCCCGCGCTTCGGTCCGGAACCCGATCGAGCTGCCCATGTCCTGGTACACCTGCTTCAGCTCGTTGACCGTGGCCGCCTCGTAGAAGTAGCCCTCGGTCGTCTCGGCCAGCTCGGCCAGCGCCATCCGGTCCACCGGTACCCGCTGCAACTGCCCACCGATGTCCACGTGCCCGGTGTCGGTGCCGAAGGCGATGGTGGAGACCGGCACGTTCGCCGCCTGCGCCGCCGCGGCCGCCTCCTCCACCGAACGACCGGCCGTCCGGAAGCCGTCGGAGAGCAGCACGATCCGGGCCGGCGGAATGCCCGCCGCACCATCGGCCGGCACCGAGCGGATCGCCTCCAGACAGGTGAAGACCGCCTCACCGGTCGCGGTCGCCTCGGCCAGCACCAGCCCGTCGATGGCGCTGGTCACCGCCGGCCGGTCCTTCGTCGGCGGCACCAGCACGTTGGCCGACTTGGCGAACGACACCAACCCGACGTTGTACGTCTCGGGCAACTCCCCGACGAACTGCTTGGCCGCCTCCTGCGCGGCCTCCAGCCGGCTGGGCGCCACGTCGTCCGCCTGCATCGACAGCGACACGTCGATGGCCAGCATGATGGTGGCCCGTTCCAGCGGCTCCCGGGTGTCCACCGCCGGACGGGCCAGCGCACCGGCGAGCACCAGCAGGGCGAGCAGGAACGCGGTCGCCGGAACGTGCCGCCGCCAGCCCAACCCCTTCGGCGCCACGGTCCGCAGCAGGTCGACGTTGGCGAACCGCATCGCGTACTCGCGGCGGCGGAACTGCCGCCACACGTACAGCGCGGCCAGGGCCAGCACCGGCAGCACCGCCAGCAGCCACCACGGTTGGAGCAGTCGAATCATCGCGTCGTCCCCCGGGTGCGGGCGTGCCGCTGGGCGGCCACGAAACGCACCATGTCCAGCAGCCAGTCTCGGTCCGTACGAAGTCTCAGGTGCGCGGCGCCGGCCGCGCGCATCGCGGCGGAGATCTCGGCTCGCTGGGCAGCCGCCGCCGCCGCGTAGCGGTGCCGCAGGCTCGGGTCCGCGGTCTGCACCTCGTGCAGCTCCCCGGTCTCCGGATCGACCACCGGCAGCACCCCCACGTCCGGCAGTTCCAGCTCACGCGGGTCGACCACCTCGATCGCCAGCACGTCGTGGCGGACCCGCAGTTTGCGTAGCGGTCGGGCCCACTGAGCCGGCGGGGCGAGGAAGTCGGAGACCACCACCGCGACCCCACGCCGCCGGGGCGGGCGGTTGAGCATGTCGATCAGCACACCGAGGTCGCCCCGGCCCGGCTGGACCGGGGTACCGGCGATCGCGCGCAGCATGCCCTGCGCCTCCTTGCGCCCGGATCGGGCGGGCAGCCGGACCAGACGTCCCGGCCCGCTCGGCTCCGGCGCCGCCCGTCGACCCCGTGGCGCGGCGGGGCGCTCACCGCCGCTGCCCACCACCGCACCGATCCGGTTGCCGCCCCGCACGGTCAGGTGCGTGATCGCCGCCGCCGCCGCGATCGCCACGTCCCGCTTGAGCCACCGGCCGGAGCCGAAGTCCAGGCTGGCCGAGAGGTCCACCGCCAGCCACGTCTCCAGCTCCCGGTCGGCCACCGTACGCCGCACGTGCGCGGTGGTGGTCCGCGCGGTCACCGGCCAGTCCATCCGACGGACGTCGTCACCGGGCCGGTACTCGCGCGACTCCCCCGCCTCGCTGCCCGGACCGGGCAGCAGACCGGCGTAGTCGCCCTGTAACAGCCCGTCCAGCTTCCGGGTGACCACGAGCTGCAACCGGGACAGCACCGCGCCGGAACGATTGTCCGCCACGGTCGGTGGCTGCTGGGGTGAAGGGGTACCCGGGGTCACGGCCGCTGCCCGGGCCACCCCGACGTCGGGGCCACCGCACCCGGTGGCGTGGCCTGCTGCCGGGGTGCCACCGACGGCAGCGGGATGGTCGACATCACCCGGTGCACCACGTGGTCGGCCGGCACGTCGTCGGCGAGCGCGTCGTAGCTGAGCACCAGCCGGTGCCGCAGGATGTCCGGCGCGATGTCCTGCACGTCCTGCGGCAGGGCGTAGTCCCGGCCACGCAGCAGCGCCAACGCCCGGGTCGCCCGGACCAGCCCGAGCGAGGCGCGTGGGCTGGCGCCGTACTGGATCAGTTGCGCCACGTCGGGCATGCCGTGCTCGGCCGGTGTACGCGTGGCCAGCACCAGCCGGACCGCGTAGTCGACCAACGCGTTGTGTACGAAGACCTGGTCCGCCTTCTGTTGCAGGGCGATCAGGTCGGCGGTGTCGAAGACCGCGGTGGGTTCGGGCGGGGCCACCCCCATCCGGTAGACGATCTCCCGCTCCTCAGCGTCGGTGGGATAGCCCACCACGATCTTCATCAGGAACCGGTCCCGTTGCGCCTCCGGCAGCGGGTAGACGCCCTCCTGCTCGATCGGGTTCTGCGTCGCCATCACCAGGAACGGGTTGGGCACCCGGTGCGTCTCGCCGCCGATCGAGACCTGACGCTCGCTCATCACCTCCAGCAGCGCCGACTGCACCTTGGCCGGTGCCCGGTTGATCTCGTCGGCGAGCAGGAAGTTGACGAACACCGGCCCCAGCTCGACGTCGAACTTCTCGCTGGACTGCCGATAGATCCGGGTACCCATGATGTCGGCCGGCACCAGGTCCGGGGTGAACTGCACCCGGGCGAACGACCCGCCGACCACCCGGGCGAGCGTCTCCACCGCGAGCGTCTTGGCCACGCCGGGTACGCCTTCCAGCAGGCAGTGCCCCCGGGCCAGCAGCGCCACGAACATCCGTTCGACCATCCGGTCCTGCCCGACGATCACCCGCTTGATCTCGAACAGCGCCCGCTCCAGCAGCGTGGCGTCCTGCGCCGGAGTGGTCGGCGGAGGGACCGCCGAGGGCGTTGCCCCGTTCGGCGTCGGAGCGTCGGGCGTGGTCGGCTGGGCCACCGGTCCTCCACAGCGTGCTCGGTCGTAGCGTCGTGTGCGTCACCAAGCCTCGCATGCCCGACTGAGTACCGACTGTGGGAGCGACCGATTTCCGCCACGCCGTCGCGCGCCAGGCGAATCGCCGATCGCCAGTGGACAGATGCCGCCCCGGCGTGTGTACCATTCTCCCGTCGCCGGGCGGCTTCCCCCGTGGCCGCCCGGCGCTCACTCTCTCCCGTCGCCCTAGACTGGGTGCGATGGACGATTCCGACACTCCCGCCGAGGCTCTGCTCTGTTCGGCCCGAGGGTGTCGCGCCCCCGCCGGGTGGGCACTGCGCTGGAACAACCCCCGCCTGCACACGCCGGAGCGGCGCAAGACCTGGCTCGCCTGTGAGCTGCACCGCTCCTCGCTCGGCGACTTCCTCACCGCGCGCGGCTTCCTGCGCGAGGCCACCCCGCTCCCGGGATCGCCTACGCTCGAAGAGTGAACGCCAACAACGGACTCTCATGGTGAGCGCGAGGAGTGAGCTTGCGAGCCCCGCAGTCGCGAACGAGGCCAGCACCGTGAGCGCGAGGAGTGAGCTTGCGAGCCCCGCAGTCGCGAACGAGGCCAGCACCGTGAGCGCGACCAGTGAGCTTGCGAGCCCCGCAGTCGCGAACGAGGCCAGCACCGTGAGCGCGACCAGTGAGCTTGCGAGCCCCGCAGTCGCGCACGAAGGATCAGCACGGTGAGCGATGACGCCCCGGTGTCGGCCGGTCCGCTGGAGCCCTGGCCGGACACCGTTCGGTGGCAGTCGATCTCGTCCGACCTGATCTGGGTGGAGCTGCTGCGCCTGTCCGCCGTGGTGGCCGTCCTCTCGGCGGGCATCGGCATCGGCTGGGCGCTCGGCGGCACCTGGCCGTTCGGCGTGGCGCTCGGTGTCGTGCTGCTGTTCGCGACCTGGCGGGCGGTGACCATCGTCCGCGCGGTACGCGCCTGGGGCTACGCCGAACGCGAGGACGATCTCCTGGTCCGGCACGGGCTGCTGGTGCGGCGCCTGTCCATCGTCCCGTACTCCCGGATGCAGTTCGTGGACGTCAGCGCCGGACCGCTGGAACGCGCGTTCGACCTGGCGACCGTGCAGTTGCACACCGCTGCGGCGGCCAGCGACGCCCGGGTGCCGGGCCTGCGTCCGGCCGAGGCGTCCCGGCTGCGGGACCGGCTCACCGCGCTGGGCGAGGACCGGGCGGAAGGGCTGTGACGGGCCCGGTCGGGGCGGCACCGGACCGACCCGAGCCCCGCACCGGCGACACGGCGCCACCGGTCACCGCCGCCGGAACGCCGGGTACGGACACCTCGGCGGCACCTCCACCGGAGCAGACCCAGGGCGGACCACCGGCTGGGCTCGCGCCGAATGCCCCGCCAGTCGCCCCCGGCACGCCGTTCCCGCAGGCGACGCCCCACCGACCGGGCACGCCGTATCCGCCCGCGATGCCGTACCCGCCGGGAGCGCCCTACCCGCCCTATCCGGTCGGGCCGGGCCACCCGCCCGGCGGGTCGCCGGACCCGGCGCAGGCGCGGCAGCGGCTGCACCCGCTGAGCCCGGCGCTGCACGGCGCGAAGTCGCTGGTCGTGGTCATCGCCGGGCTGTCCTGGTCGACGCTGTCCCGGGTCGGGTTCGGGTGGTTCGTGGCCATGGTGATCGTGCTCGCGCTCGGTGCCACCGTGCTGGCCGTGATCAGTTGGTACTACACGGGGTACCAGGTGGTGGGTCGGGAACTACGCATCCACGAGGGGCTGCTCTGGCGGCGGACCCGCGCCATCCCGCTGGAGCGGCTCCAGGCCGTCGAGGTGGTCCGACCGCTGCTGGCACAGCTCAGCGGCCTGGCCGAACTACGGCTGGAGGTGGTCGGGGGCGGCAAGACGGAGGCGCCGCTGGCGTACCTCAGCGTCGCGGAGGCGTCCGCGTTGCGGCAGCGTCTGCTGGCGCTCGCGGGCGGACCGGCCGTCGCCCGGGCCGCCACCGGCGCGGTGTCGGCGGGCGGGCCGGCGGATCAGCAGGCGGAGACGACGGCCGGCGAGGCGGCCGTCCCGCCGCCGGGACGGCCGTTGCACGCGGTCGAGAACCGGGACCTGCTGATCAGCCAGTTGCTGACCCCGCAGGCGTTCCTGCTGCCGTTCGGCGTGGCCTTCGTCACCGTGCAGTTCCTGTCGGAGGGCTCGTGGTCGTTCATCGCGGTGGCGAGCACGCTGACCGCGATGGCGGGCATCCTGCTGCAACCCGTCCGTCGGGTGCTCGACGACTGGCGGTTCCAGCTCGCGCGGGACGCCGACCGGCTACGTATCCGCAACGGCCTGCTGGAGACGCGGGTGCAGACGGTGCCGCTGCACCGGGTGCAGACGGTCGGGATGACCTGGCCGTTGCTCTGGCGGATGAAGGGCTGGCTGCGGATGCGCCTGGAGGTGGCGGGCTACGCGGCGGGCGAGCCCGACCAACGCAACCGCCCGGACCGCCTGCTGCCGGTGGGGGACCTGGCGACCGGCGAGACCATCCTCGCCGAGGTGCTGCCCGGGGTCACCCTGGCGTCGTTGCCGCTGGTCCCGCCGCCGACTCGGGCCCGCTGGGTCAATCCGCTGAGCCGTCAGGTGCTCGGTGCCGGACTGACCGACGAGGTCTTCGCCGTCCGGTCCGGGCTGCTCACCCGCCAACTGACCATGGTGCCGTACGCCCGGTTCCAGAGCGTCCGGGTGGTGCAGGGCCCGATCCAGCGGCTGCTCGGCCTGGCGACCGTGCACGTGGACACCGCCGGTGGGGCCGGCGCGGCGGCGGTCGACCGTGACCTCGCCGACGCCTGGGCGCTGGCGGCCGAGCTGACCGCCCGGGGTCAGGCCGCCCGTCGCGGCTGACGGCCGCCGGTCAACGGGTGGCCGGGACCACCGGTGGTTCCGCCGGTGCATCCCGGTCGTCCGGAGGTGGGTCGGTCGCGGCCCGGCGGGCCTTGCGGCGGGCCCACCACCGCTCCGCCGCGCCGACCGCCAGGAAGGTCATTCCGACGTACGCCCAGCCGACCAGGACGTCGATCACGTAGTGCTCGCCGCTGTAGACCAGGGTGAAGGTCATCGCCAGCGGGTACGCCAGCAGCAGCGGCCACCACCGACGGCGCACGCTGTTCAGGAAGAACAGCACCACGAACAGCGCGAAGGCGGTGTGCAGCGACGGCATCGCGGCCACCGGGTTCGAGGCGAGCTGACCGGCGTTGAGCAGGTTGCCGGCGCCGTGCATGCCGAACGCCCGCCAGCCCCGGGTGGAGATCCGGGCGACCTCCTCGATCAGCCCGTTCTGCGCCGCCCACCACGGCGGCGCGGCCGGGTAGAGGAAGTAGGTGACCAGGCCGGTGGCGCAGAGGAAGAACCAGCGCCGCATGAAGGCCGCCCAGCGGCTGCGCTCCCGCATCCAGAGCACGGTGGCGGCGGCCAGCGCGGCCACGAAGTGCGAGAAGTACACCCAGCTCACCAGTACGTCCCACCACCGCACCTCGGGGTGGTAGAGGTGCTGCTGCAACCAGACGGTGGGCACCTGACCGTCCATCGCCCAGCCGAACATCAACCGGTCCGCCAGGATCAGCTCGTACGCGTGCGGGATCGTCCCGTCGTGGTAGGCGAAGCCCCGGGACAGGTTGTAGGCGACCAGCAGCAGCACCACCGGCACCCAGTCCCGGGCGAAGCGCAGGTGACTGCGCCACGGGCGGGCGGAGTTCCACGCGATGGTCCCCGCCCAGATCCAGAAGAACGCGTACAGCGGGTCGGTGGGCAGGCCGATGACGAGCCAGCCCGCCACGAAGGCGACGCTCCACACCGACATCGCGATCACGCGGCGGCGACCGCCGTCGGGCGAGGCGGACGGCTCGGTCGGGGCCGGGGGCTGGGGGTCGGTCACGGCAGACATCGCGGACAAGGTTAACGGCGCACCCTGGGGCGTCCCACGCAGGACCACCTGCGTGCCGCGCCGCCGTGCCGGGACCACTGGCAGCGTGACGGACCGGGCCATCCGGCGGCACGCGTCGCCGAGGACGCGGCGAGCCCATACGCTGTGCCCATGCAGGTGCAGTCGGATCTCGCCCTGACTCCGGGTCTGTCCGCCCGGGTCGAGTTGACCGTCACCGACGCCGACACCGCCGAGGCGGTCGGCTCCGGTGACGTACCGGTGCTCGGCACTCCCCGGGTGCTGGCGCTGGCCGAGGCGGCGACGGTGGCGGCGAGCGCGTCGCACCTGCCCGCCGGCGCGACCAGCGTGGGCACCCGGGTCGAGTTGACACACCTGGCCGCCACGCCGGTGGGCCGCACCGTGGCGGCGCAGGCCACCCTGACCACGGTCGACCGGCGGCGGCTGGTCTTCGACGTCGAGGTGACCGAGGGCGGACAGCGGGTGGCAGAGGGCCGGGTGGAACGGGTCGTGGTCGACCGGCAACGGTTCGTCGAACGCGCCGGCCGACCGTCATGACGGCCCGATTCGTCGAGATCGCCGACCGGGTGCACGTGCTACGTGAGCCCCTGCTCGCGGTCAACGTCACGCTGGTCTGCGGCGACGGCGAGGCGCTGCTGGTCGACACGCTCTCCAGCGCGCGGCAGGCCGCCGAGCT
Organism: Micromonospora sp. NPDC049900; assembly: GCF_044461025.1. Classification (NCBI taxonomy): domain Bacteria; kingdom Bacillati; phylum Actinomycetota; class Actinomycetes; order Micromonosporales; family Micromonosporaceae; genus Micromonospora; species Micromonospora sp. NPDC049900. Next base: position 21,785 of record NZ_JBITKM010000019.1, on the reverse strand, counting down.
GGCCGCCGCCGTCCGAGCGGTCACCGGTGCCCCGCTGACGATCGTGAACACCCACCACCACTACGACCACTGGTTCGGCAACGCCACCTTCGCCGCCGCCCCGCCCCGCCCGGTCTGGGCGCACCATCTCGCCGCCGAGGCGATGCGCGGCGATCCGGACGGGCTGCGCCGCCAGGCGTACGCGGAGCTGCGCGACGAGCATCCGGAGCTGGCCGCCGAGGTGGCGGACACGCCGTTGTCGGCCCCCACCGACACGGTCCGGACCGAGGCCGTCGTCGACGTCGGCGGTCGACGGGTGGTGCTACGGCATCCCGGGCGCGGCCACACCGACGCCGACCTGGTGGTGCAGGTGCCCGAGGCCGACGTGCTGGTCGTCGGTGACCTGGTGGAGCAGTCCGGGCCACCGGCGTTCGAGGACTCGTTCCCGTTGCAGTGGCCGGACGCGGTGGCCGAGCTGCTGCGGTGGACCAGCCCGGCGACCGTGGTGGTGCCCGGACACGGTGATCCGGTCGACCCCGAGTTCGTCCGGGCGCAGCACGCCCGACTGGCCGAGTTGGCCTGGCTGATCCGGGCCGGGCACACCGGCGGCGCGCCGCCGGAGCGGGTCGCCGCCGAGGCGCCCTTCCCGGCCCGCCCGGCACTGATCGCGGCCCGCCGCGGCTACGCCGAGCTGGACGGCACCGCCTGATCCGGCGCCCTCAGTCGGCGAAGCGCTCGCGCACCTCTGCCCGGGTCGGCATGGCCACGGCCCCGCCCGGCCGCTCGCAGACGAGCCCGGCGACCCGCAGCGCGAACGCCACCCGCTCGGTCCAGCCGTCCGGCTCGGTGGGCTCGCCGTCGACGAGCAGGTCGGCGACGAGCGCGGCCATCACCGAGTCCCCCGCGCCGGTGGCGTCGACCGCGTCGACCCTCGGCGCGGGCACGCGTACCGGATCGGCACCGGCGGCGGCGACCACCGCGCCCTCGGGCCCCAGGGTGACCACGACGGTGCCCGCGCCCACCTCGCGCAGGTACGTCGCCACCGACTCCACCGGCTCGCCCGGGTAGAGCAGCTCCGCGTCGGCGGTGCTCAGCTTGACCAGGTGCGCCCCGGCTGCGAACTCGGCGACCACCCCGCGCAACTCGGTCAGCGCCTGTGGTCCGTGCAGCAACCGGGGACGGACGTTGGGGTCGAAGACCCGCAGCCCGGACGCCAGCGACCAGGCCCGGCGGGCGGCGGCCAGGGTGGTCGGCTCCAGCAGCACGATCGACCCGCAGTAGAGCACGTCGGCGCCCTCGACCAGGGCCGCGTCGACGTCGTCGGCGGTGAGCAGCGCGTAGGAGGGCGGGTCGCCGTAGAAGCGGAAGTCCGGCTCGGGGCCGGCGAAGGTGGTGACGGCCAACGTGGTCGGCCCCGGCACGGTGCGCGCCCCGGCCGTCCCGACCCGTTCGGCGGTCAGCAGGTCCCGGATCCGTCCGGCCAGTACGTCGTCGCCGAGCGAGCCGACGAACTGCGCCGCGCCGCCGAGCCGGGCGATGCCGACGGACACGTTCAACGGGCCGCCGCCGACGGCCTGCCGGAAGACCGGCCCGCCCTCGCTCTCGGTGTCGAGCAGGTCGACGAGCGCCTCGCCGAGCACCACCGCGTATCCCATCCCGGTCCCTTCCGTCGGCCGTCCGCTGCCGCCCAGGCTGGCACAGCGGTCCGCCGCCGGGCGTACACGCCACGGTATTGGCGTGCACCGGCGGACGCGAACCGGCGTCGTGCACATCGAGGAACAGCTATTGCGTCGACGGCGGTGACGTGCTGGGATGGTGGTGCCGGATGGCGCGGGGGCTGCGCGTCATCGGCGCCGGGTCATGGACACGCGAGGGCATACACAACGCGTCGACATATCACCGGCGGCATCGTGCCGGGAGGGCATAGACCCCGTGCACGCGTCGCCGCATCGTCGCATTCGCCCCTAGCTGCGGGAGCGGACTTCACCCTCCCGCGCGCTTCGGCGGGGCCACCCCGCACGGTGTGCCCCGCGAGTCAGGAGAACCTGTGCACCGACCTCGTCTGGCCGCGATGTTCTTCGCGGCCGTCACCCTCGCCGCGAGCGCGGTCGTCGCCGTGACGGCCAGCCCCGATCCGGCCGCCGCGCACGGCGCGGCGATGACGCCGGGCGCCCGTACGTTCCTGTGCTGGCGCGACGGCCTCTCCCCCACCGGTGAGATCCGGCCGCAGAACCCGGCCTGTTCCGCCGCGGTCGCCCAGTCCGGTGCCAACTCGCTGTACAACTGGTTCAGCGTGCTGCGCTCGGACGCCAACGGGCGGACCACCGGCTTCATCCCCGACGGCCAACTGTGCAGCGGCGGCGCCACCGGCTTCCGCGGCTTCGACCTGGCCCGCAACGACTGGCCGATCACCCACCTGACCGCCGGTCGGTCCATCGAGTTCCGGTACAGCAACTGGGCGCACCACCCGGGCACGTTCTACTTCTACGTGACCAAGAACAGCTGGAGCCCGACCCGGGCGCTGGCCTGGAGCGACCTGGAGGAGCAGCCGTTCCTGACGGTGACCAACCCGCCGCAGCGCGGCGCGGTCGGCACCAACGACGGCCACTACTACTTCACCGGGACGCTGCCGGCCAACAAGACCGGCCGGCACATCATCTACTCGCGGTGGGTCCGCTCGGACAGCCAGGAGAACTTCTTCGGCTGCTCCGACGTGGCCTTCGACGGCGGCAACGGTGAGGTGACCGGGATCGGTGGCGGCACCACGCCGCCGCCCACCACCCCGCCGCCCACCACGCCTCCGCCGACCACCCCGCCGCCCACCACGCCTCCGCCCACCACCCCGCCGGCCGGCACCGGCGGCTGCGCTGCCACCCTGCGGGTGACCAGCACCTGGTCCGGCGGTTTCCAGGGCGAGGTCGAGGTCAGGAACAACGGCACCGCGGCGCTCAACGGCTGGACCGCGAGCTGGACCTGGCCGAGCGGCCAGCAGATCAGCCAGGTCTGGAACGCGACCCAGACCTCGTCCGGGTCGACGGTGTCCGCGACGAACGTGTCGTACAACGGAAGTCTCGGCGTCAACGGCAGCACGACGTTCGGCTTCCTGGCCAGTGGTAGCAGTTCCTCGCTACCGACGGTCACCTGCGCCGCCCGCTGACGCGGTCGCACGCGAAACGGCCCCCCTGCGGATAGGCGCAGGGGGGCTCGTTCGTGCCTCGGGTCAGCGGACCATGGAGCCGACGACGGGCTTGGTGAGCAGCGCGGACTGGTTGCGCTGGATGCCCGGGTCCAGCGTCTTGGCCACGAAGATGGCGTGCCAGATGCAGAAGATCAGCACCGTCCACACCTTGCGGGAGTGGTCGGCCTCCTCGCGCTTGTGCTCGTCCAGCAGGCGCAGTGCGTACGACAGGTCGAGCAGGTCACCGGCGCCGGAGGTGCTCAGCACGTGCCGGGCCCACTCGTACATCTCGCCGCGCAGCCAGACCCGGGTCGGGGTCGGGAAGCCCAGCTTCTTGCGGTTGACGATGGCCGGCGGCACCACACCCTGCAACGCCTGGCGCATGGCGTACTTGGTGGCGTCGGAGCGCGGCGGCAGCTTCAGGTCGACCGGGATCTTCGCCGCCACCTCGAAGACGTCGCGATCGAGGAACGGCACCCGGACCTCCAGCGAGTGCGCCATGGAGATCCGGTCGGCCTTGACCAGGATGTCCCCGCGCAGCCAGGTGTAGAGGTCGACGTACTGCATCTTGGTGACGTCGTCCAGCTCGGTGCACTCGGCGTAGATCGGCGCGGTGACGTCGGTGTAGCGCACCGAGGGGTCGTAGCGGCGCAGCAGATGCTGCTTCTCCTCCTCGGTGAACATCCGCGCGTTGCCGTAGTAGCGCTCCTCGAGCGGCGTGGTGCCGCGCTCCAGGAAGCTCTTGCCCTTGACCCCCTGCGGGATGGCCTTGGAGACCGCCCGCAGACCCTTCTGGACCCCGCCGGGCAGCCCGTTGACGCTGCTCAGCGACAGCGGCTCACGATAGATCGTGTACCCGCCGAAGAACTCGTCCGCCCCCTCGCCGGAGAGCACCACGGTGACGTGCTCGGCGGCCTTCTGGGCGACGAAGTAGAGCGGCACCAGCGCCGGGTCGGCCACCGGGTCGTCCAGGTGCCAGACGATCTTCGGCAGCGCGTCGATCATGTCCTGCGGCCCGATCTTGGTCGGGATCGTGGTCACGTCGAGGTGGCGGGCCGACTCCTGGGCGACGTCGATCTCCGAGTACCCGGGCACGTCGTAGCCGACGGTGAAGGTGAGGATGTTCGGGTTGAACTCGCGGGCCAGCGCCACCACCGCGGTGGAGTCGATGCCGCTGGACAGGAACGACCCGACCGGCACGTCGGAGCGCATGTGCATGCGGACGCTCTCGCGCAGCGTCTCGCGGATCTCGTGGTAGAGCTTCTGCTCGTCGGCGACCGGGCCGGGCCGGAACACCGGCCGGTACCAGCGCCGCACGTCGATCCGTCCGCCCGGGGTCCAGGTGAGGTACTCGCCCGAACCGATCCGGCTGATCCCCTTGTGCAGGGTGCCCGGCTCGGGGACGTACTGCAGGGTCAGGTAGTGGCTCAGGTTCGCGGTGTCCACCCCGGCGTCCCCGGCGTACGCGGACTGCGCGAACGGCAGCAACGCCTTCTTCTCCGAGGCGAGGTAGAGCCCGTCGGCGGTCTCCAGGTAGTGCAGCGGCTTGATGCCGTAGTAGTCGCGGGCACCGAACGCCCGCCGTTCCTGCCGGTCCCAGATGACGAAGGCGAACATGCCGCGCAGCCGGGTGAGCACCTGCTCGCCCCAGTAGTGGTAGCCGGCGACGATCACCTCACCGTCACCGTTGGTGGCGAACCGGGCCCCGTAGTCGCGGATCAGCTCCTCGCGCAGCTCGATGTAGTTGTAGATCTCGCCGTTGAAGGTGAGCAGGTAGCGGCCGTCGGCGTAGGGCAGCGGCTCGTGGCTGAGCGCCACGTCGATGATCGCGAGCCGCTTGTGGGCGAACACCCCGTCCGCGTACCGGCCGGAGGCGTCCCCGACCACTTCGACGCCGGTCTCGTCCGGGCCGCGGTGGTGCAGGCATTCCAGCGCTGCGGCGATGTTGTCGCGGTGGGCGGCGGCGTCGCCGCGGGCACTGAAAAAGGCCAGGAGTCCGCACATGGCCGTCATCTTTCCACGCGTCCGGATCGGGCGTCGCGGCACTGCCGGGCTCTGGACCGGAAGGGGTTTCGGGGTACCGTCGGCAGCAGCGATGCGGCGAAGGGAGCGGGGAATGACCGAGGAACGCACCGACGGCAAGCCGGCCGACGGCACGGAGTCGCACGACCCGGACTTCCCACCGGCGTTCCTGTCGTTCATGCGGCAGGGCTGGCGGGACACCGGGCTGCCGGTCGGTCCCCGACCGGAGGTACCCAACTACGCCAAGCGCCGCGCGGAACTCTCCGCGGCCTTCCCGGGCGAGACCCTGGTGATCCCGACCGGCGGGGAGAAGGTCCGCGCCAACGACACCGAGTACCGCTTCCGTCCGGGCAGCGACTTCGCGTACCTGACCGGGGACTACGACCCGGACGGCGTCCTGGTGCTGCGGCCCGACGGCTCCGGGCACGACGCCACCCTGTACATGCGGCCCCGCTCCTCACGGGAGACCGACGAGTTCTTCCGCAGTCGTCACGGTGAGCTGTGGGTGGGCCGTCGGCACACCCTGGCGGAGAAGTCGACCGAGCTGGGGCTGCCCACCGCCGACCTGGCCGAGCTGGAGGCGGCGCTGGGCGACCTGGCCCCGGCGCGTACCCGGGTGCTGCGCGGGTTCGACGCCGCGGTGGACGCCGCCGTGCGCCCGTACGACGGACCCCGGGCCGACGGCCAGCCGTCCCGCGACCGGGAACTGGCGATCGCCGTGTCGGAGTTGAAGCTCGTCAAGGACGAGTGGGAGATCGCCCAGCTCCAGGACGCGATCGACGCGACGGTACGCGGCTTCGAGGACGTGGCCCGGGTGCTGCCGGCCGACCGGGGCGTCTCGGAGCGGCTGCTGGAGGGCGTCTTCGCGCTGCGGGCACGGCACGACGGCAACGACGTCGGGTACGGCTCGATCGTCGGAGCCGGTGAGCACGCCACGATCCTGCACTGGGTGCACAACCACGGCGTCACCCGTCCGGGTGAGCTGCTGCTGATGGACATGGGCGTGGAGGGACAGCACCTCTACACCGCCGACGTGACCCGGGTGCTGCCGGTCGACGGCCGGTTCACTCCGTTGCAGCGCCAGGTCTACGACATCGTCTACGCCTCACAGCAGGCCGGCATCGAGTTCATCAAGCCCGGTGTGAAGTTCAAGGACGTCCACCTGACCTGCATGCGGGTGCTCGCCGAGGGGCTGGCCGAGCTGGGGCTGCTGCCGGTGAGCGTGGACGAGGCGATGGACGAGTCGTCGACCGTGTACCGGCGCTGGACGCTGCACGGCTTCGGGCACATGCTCGGCATCGACGTGCACGACTGCGCCCACGCGCGCAAGGAGAAGTACCGCGACGGCGAGCTGGGTGAGGGCTACGTGCTCACCGTCGAGCCGGGGCTGTACTTCCAGCCGGAGGACGAGCTGGTGCCGGAGGAGCTGCGGGGCGTCGGCATCCGGATCGAGGACGACATCCTGGTCACCGCCGCCGGTGCGGTGAACCTGTCGGCCGGCCTGCCGCGTCGTGCCGACGAGGTGGAGACCTGGCTGGCCGAGCAGCGCGAGGCGGGCCCCCGCCTGCCGGGCTGACCCGTACGACCCGCCGAAGGGCGGGCCTTTCCCCGGGGTGGACGTCCACCGCTGCGGAAAGGCCCGCCCTTCGTCGTGTCCGGGAGAGGGCGCCCGGCGCTTTCGGTGCCGCTCTCCCCGATTGGCAGCCGCACGCCCGAACTGGGGCAGTTATGGGGTTTTTTCGTATTAGTCATCCTCGCGAAGATGCTTCTCATACGGTGGTAATCAGAGGCTACAGGCTGTTTGTAGCTACTCGCACTGCTTCGTACGGGTGCGGGTCAGTCTGGTAGGAGGAAAGGGCGGAAGGCTCTGATGTCCAATGACGAGTTGACTTCGTACGGTGGGCCGCCTCCGGTCCCGCCAGGTCGACGCCGACGCAAGATATGGGTGGCCGCCGGAGTCGCCGGGCTCACCGGGGTGGTCGGTCTGGCCGCTCTGGGCGGCGTGGCCGCTCGGGACCAGAAGTCCGGCGACCGGAACAACACCTCGGACGCCCAGCCGGCGGCCGCACCGAGACCGGAGGCTCCCGGTCCGACCGCCGAGGCGGGCGGCCGGACCGACGACAAGGCCACCCGGAGTGGCGAGGAGCAGGGCGCGGACCGCACGGGCCACGAGGCGTACTCCGGCGAGCAGCGCCGCGACGACAAGGAGCGGGGACGCGAGGTGCCCTGCGACAGCGACAAGCTGATCCAGGCCATCGAGTACGCCAACGACAACCGTGGCGGCACGCTGGAACTGGCCAAGGGGTGCACCTACGAGCTGACCCGCTCCGACGTCGGAGACGGCACCGGCTCCAACGGTCTGCCGGTGATCACCCAGGCGGTCACGCTCGCCGGCCACGACACCACGATCGTCCGGGCGGCCAACGCCGAGGCGTTCCGGATTCTGAACGTGGGTCGCAGCGGTCACCTGACCCTGAAGAACGTCGTCGTCAAGGGTGGGCTGACCGAGGCCGACGCGATCGCGGCGGCGAGGGCGAAGGTCGACCTCTCCGCGAAGGTCGTGGCGAAGCCGACGAAGGCGGGGGCGGGCGCGAACGGCGCGAAGGCCGCCAAGGCCGCCACGAAGGCCCCCGCCGCCACGAGCACCACCGCACCCGGGGCCGGCGGCGACACCACGTTGGTGGACGTCGAGCCGGGCGACGGCGCCGGTCTGCTCGTGCAGCGGGGTGGCCGGGCCGACGTCGAGTACAGCGAGTTCCTGCTGCACCACGCCGGCGGCAACGGTGGCGCGATCGCCAACTTCGGCACCGCCCGGTTGGCGCACAGCCGGGTGGCGACCAGCAGTGCCGGTGGCGTCGGCGGCGGCGTGTTCAACGCGGGGGTGTTCCGGGTCGAGGAGGCCACGATCACCGACAACAGCGCGGTCGACGGCGGTGGCATCGGCAACGGTGTCCCCGGTCTCGGGTTCCCCGGCGGCGGTGGCACGCTCTGGGTCTGGAAGAGCACGATCGAGCGCAACCGGGCCACCGACAACGCAGGTGGCGTGCTCACCTACCGGGGCACCGCGACGTTGACCGAGACCAGGATCGTCGGTAACCACAGCGGCGAGGACGGCGGCGGTCTGCTCGCCCTCGGCGACGGACAGCTCGCGTTGGAGAAGGCCCTGGTGGCCCGGAACTCCGCCGACGACACCTCGGGCGGGCTGGGCGTCGGCCCGGAGAGCACTGCGGTGATCGACCGCAGCGAGATCACCGAGAACGTCGCCGAGCGCAACGGTGGCGGGCTGACCACCTACGGCGGCACCGCCGTCGTGCGGGACACCGCGATCGTGGCCAACCGGGTGGTCGGCCAGAACTCGGTGGCCGGCGGCATCTACAACGACGGCGGCCAGGTCCGGTTGGAACGTTCCACGGTCAGGGCCAACTTCTCGGTGCTGCCGCCCGGTGGCATCTGGACCAACAACGACGACGTGGAGATCGACCGCAGCTCGGCAGTGACGGCCAACCGGCCGACCAACTGCGTCGGCAGCCCGGTCGTCCCGGACCGCTGCTTCGGCTGATCGTTCCTTCTGCGCACGGATGAATCCAGAGCACGACCACATAGACGGGCTCCTCCGCCGCGCGGCGGAGGAGCCCGGGTCGCGTACCGCCCGCTCGGGCCGTAGCGGCTGATCGCACCGAGCTTGCCCGTATTGCACCCTTCCATCACTCCCGCGCAACCCGTACCGAATGTGGGGTTGTCTCGGATATGGGCGCGAAGCGAGGAACACTCTCATACGGTTCATGTGGGAGCTACAACCGATTTGTAGCAGGGGAAGCTCACCCGCGTGTGACGACCCTGTCTGGTACGACGAGAGGGCAGAGAGCTCCGATGTCCAACTACCAAGCTAAGAACAACGCCGCGGAGCCGGAGGTGGCGCCGAAGCGGCGTCGCGCTTTCTGGCTCGCCAGCGGCGTCGCCGGTCTCACCGGTGTGGTCAGCATCGCCGCCGTCGGGATCGGCGCCGGCGCGGTCAGCGCCGACGGTCTGCGCTGGTCCACCGCGCAGCAGGTCAGCTCGGACAGCGACCGGGGCCCGGGTGCCGCCGAGGGGCACGAGGGCAAGAAGCGGGACCGCGGTGGCGACCAGCGCGACGACCAGCGCAAGGACCGTGGCGGCGAGTACAAGGACCGTGGCGGCGACGAGCGCAAGGACCACGAGAAGGAGGTGCCCTGCGACTCCGACAAGCTGATCCAGGCGCTGGTCTTCGCCAACGACAACCACGGCGGCGTGCTCAACCTCGCCAAGGGGTGCACCTACACGCTGACCCGTTCCGACCTGGGTGACGGCACCGGCCCCAACGGCCTGCCGGTCATCACCGAGAACGTCGTCCTCAAGGGGCACGACACCAAGATCGTCCGGGACGCCACGGCCGAGGAGTTCCGCATCCTCAACGTGGGTCGCGGCGGCAACCTGACCGTCAAGGGCCTGACCATCAAGAACGGCCAGACCCGGGCACTGCCGGTCAACGGTGACACTCCCGAGGCCGTGTGGTCGCGGTTCTCCAACTCGGTGGAGGCGACCAAGGCCGCCGAGGCCAAGAAGGAGTACCTGCCGCTGCTGCAGGCCGCACCGAAGGGTGCCGCGCTCAAGGCCGCCCAGGCCAAGGCCGCTCCCTCGGTGCTGCTGGAGCCGGAGTCCAACGACGGTGGTGGCGTGCTCGTGCAGCCCGGCGGCACCGTGTCGTTCTCCGACACGCACATCGTCGCCAACCAGGCCGGTGGCGTCGGTGGCGGCGTGGCCAACTTCGGCAAGGCCGACCTGCACCGCACCACGGTCGCCGACAACACCGCCTTCCTGTACGGCGGCGGCGTCTTCAACGCCAGCGTGCTGCGGGTGGCCGAGTCGAGGATCATCAACAACGACGCGATCATCGGTGGCGGCGGTGTCGCCAACGGCGCCGCCTTCATCTTCCGTGAGGACGTCGACGGCGGAACCGCGCTGATCGAGAAGAGCGAGATCACCGGCAACGAGGTGCTCGGCTTCGGCGGTGGCCTGCTCGACATCGAGGGCAACACCACCGTGCAGCACTCGAAGATCCTGCACAACACGGCGGTCCTGGCCGGCGGCGGGGTGACCGCGGCGGGCGACGACAGCACCCTGGAGCTGGCGCACGTCGAGCTCGCCCAGAACACCACCGTCGGTGTCGGTGGCGGCCTGGCGCTCGGCTTCCGGGCGATCGCCAACGTCTCGGACAGCAAGATCGTCGAGAACAAGGCCGGCTTCTTCGGTGGCGGTGTCTTCAACGGCACCGGCGAGGCGACCTTCCGCAACAGCGAGATCAGCGGCAACCGGGCCGTCGGCCCGCTGGGTGTCGGCGGTGGCATCTTCACCGTCTCCGGCGAGATCGACCTGGAGCGGACGAAGGTGTCGCACAACTTCGCGACCCTCACCGCCGGCGGTGTGTTCAGCTTCGTCGGTCAGGTGAACGTGGACGACAAGTCCGCGATCACCGCCAACAAGCCGACCAACTGCGCCGGAAGCATCACCGCGATTCCGAACTGCTTCGGCTGAGCACCACGCCGAGGTGACGACCCGGCCCCGTCGGACCGATCCACGGATCGGACCGGCGGGGCCGGACCACGTGTCACCGCTGCACGAACACCGCCACACTGCGCGCCGGCACCCGGAACGTGCCGCTGGCCCGTTCGAACGCGGCGGTCCGCAGCACCGGGTCGGCCGAGGACCGCAGCACCGGGTGCAACGACACGTCCGCCCCGCGCAGCGCGTCGACCCGCTGCGTCGCCGCCTGCGGGGTGCCGTTGAAGACCACCGTCACCGACCGCCACTGTCCGCCGAGGCCACGCGCGTCCAGAGTCATGGTGAGCACCCCGGGCGTCTCCTCGGGGCCGGAGAGCGGGAAGGCGACCCGCCGTTGCACCTCCTGCGCCGTGGGCAACCCGAAGACCGGCGTGGACGCCCGGATCCGCAGCAGTTCGGCGTACCGGGCGTCGGTCAGCGCGATCGCCGCGCAGTCCGGGACCAACGCCGGATCCGCCAGCAACGGTCGGGCGTACGGCCACTTGTCCCGGTTGTCCTCGGCCGGCGGGAGCCCGATGCCGAACCCGTTGCCCTGGGTGCAGTCCCAGCGGATCTGGTTGAACCAGTCCCCCGAGTTGTACGAGTTGCGGTCCAGCGACTTCGACCGCAGCCGCTCGGTGCCGGTGGTCACGAACCCGGCGCCCTGCCCCATCACCACCGTGCTCAGCGCCAGCACCTGCATCCGGGCCCGGTCGGTGGCCGAGGTGCCCTGCGGCAGCTTGTAGGCCAACGCGTCGTACAGGATCTCGTTGTCGTGCGCGTCCACGTAGGTGATCGCCTCGCCCGGGGCCTCGGTGTACCCGGCCGGCGAACCGTTGTAGTCCACCTGGGCTCCGGTCACCTCCCGGCCGCCGGAGTCGGTGAACCGGTAGCCGCGCAGGTTGCCGGTCAGGCCGACCTTGACCAGGTCGTGCTGGTGCAACAGCCGGGTCCGCTGCTCGGCCGCCGAGCCGTTGACCGGGTCGCCGTTGGGGTCGGTGAACAGCCCGGAGGCGAAGCCCTGGTGGCGCGGGTTCTCGTCGAACGGGCCGCCACCGCGCACCGCGTCGCGCAGCCGGTCGTTGAACGTGCCGATCCCGGTGCCGGCCATGTTGGCCTGCGTCGCCTGCACGAACCGCGCGTCGTCGGCCACCTCGCCGAAGTTCCAGCCCTCGCCGTAGAGCAGGATCTTCCTGCCGTCCACGCCGTCACGGGCCACGGTCAGCCGGTCCAGCGCGGCACGGGCGTCCAGGATGTTGGCCTTCGGGTGGTGGCCCATCAGGTCGAAGCGGAACCCGTCCACCTTGTACGCCTTGGCCCAGGTGACCAGGGAGTCGACCACCAGCTTGCCCATCATGGCGTGCTCGGGCGCGGTGTTGGCGCAGCAGGTGGAGGTGGCCACCGCGCCGTCGTCGAGCAACCGGTGGTAGTAGCCCGGGACGATCTGGTCGAGCACCGAGCGAGGGTCGGTGCCGGCGGCCGAGGTGTGGTTGTAGACCACGTCCAGCACCACCCGCAGGCCGGCGCCGTTGACCCCGGCCACCATCTGCCGGAACTCCACGGTCCGGCGCGTGCCGTCCGGGTCGACGGCGTACCCGCCCTCGGGGACGGTGTAGTGCAGCGGGTCGTACCCCCAGTTGTAGCCGTCGGTGTCCTTCACCGCCGCGACGCACTCCTGCTGGCGTTCGGAGTCCGGGGGCGCGGCGGTCAGGTCACAGTCGGGCTGACGCTGGTCGGCACGCCGTTCCGGAATGGTGGCGAAGTCGAAAACGGGCAGCAGGTGCAGGTGGGTCACCCCCGCGTCGGCGATCGACCTCAGGTGCCGCATCCCGGCGGTGCCCGGGTCGGTCAAGGCGAGGAACGTGCCGCGACGGTCGGCCGGCACGGTGCCGTCGGCGATCGAGAAGTCCCGCACCGACAGCTCGGAGATCTGCACCCTGGCCGGCGGCACCGCGCCCGGCTTGCGCAGCGCCGACCAGCCCGCCGGTGCCCACCTCGGGTCGGTCAGGTCGGCGATGAGGCTGTGCGTGGAGTCCGCCGCCAACGCCACCGAGTACGGGTCGGTGACCGAGGCGGTCACCACCTGCTGGGCCGCCGGCTGCCACGCCTGTACCCGGTACCGGTAGTACCGGCCGGTCCAGTCCCGCGCCCCGCGCACCGACCATACGCCGGTGCGGTCGTCGCGGCGCATCGCCACCACGCGCGGCGTGGCGGTCGGCGAGTCGAACAGCTCCACCGACACCGTCCGCGCGGTCGGCGCCCACACCGCCAGGGACGGCACGCCACCGGTGAAGGTGGCACCCAGGCGGGCGGTGGTGGCCGGAGCGTAGACGTCGTCGAGGACCCCGGGTATCTGCACGCCGGTGGCACCGAGCAGGGTGCCGTCGGCGGCCCGCTCGGTCACCAGTACCTGCCCGCGCAGCGCCGCCGGCACCTTCGCCAGGTCCCGCTGGTCCAGGGTGAAGGCGCGCCGATCCCACAGGTGCGGGAACCGGTCGCGTTGCGCCTCGGTGAGCCCGTTGCGGCGCGCGGTCAACGGCACCGAGGTGTACGTGCCGACCAGCTCGCCGTCGACCACGCGTACCCCACCGGCGGGAGCGGTCACCAGCGCGTACGCCCGGCCGTCGGTGGGACCGGCACGCCAGGCGACGGTGCCCCGGTCGATCCAGTGCGCCGCCTGCCGGGTGATGTCGGTGTCACCGCCGCCGTCGCCGCCGGCCATGGGCGGCAGCAGCCGTCCCGGTGTCGCCGCGAGCAGCCAGACCTCCCGCCCCGCCTCGGCGAAGTCGAGCCGCTGGTCCTGCGGCAGGTCCTTGGCGTCCCCGGAGTGGATGATGTAGCTCAGCCCGGTCGCACCCTCGGCCAGCGGCACCCGGAACTCGGCACCGTACGGGCCGACCCGGGTCGGTGGCATCGGCCGGGCCCAGTCCGTGGGCGTGGCCGCGCCGTCCCACAGGTGCAGTCCCCAGCCGTCGGAGTCGCCGTCCGGCCGGTGGTAGTGGATCACCGCCACGCCCTCCTCGACCGGCGGTGCCGGTGCTCCGGTTGCCTCCTCCCGGCTCGGGTAGGTGGCCGGGTCACCCTGTTTGACCCAGACCTCGCCGGTGCGCGTCACGTCCACCGTCCGGTCGTTCTCGACGTCCTTGTTACCGTCCGCGTCGACCACCAGGAAGCCGACCGACTTCGCCCCCGGCTTGAGCTTCACCCAGGCGAACCGCCCGTACGAGTCGGTGCCGGTGAACGGGCGGCCCTGCGGCCACTCGGTCGCGTACGCCGGATCGATGTCGCCCCAGGCGTACAGGCCCCAGTCGTCGTAGTCGCCGTCCGGGCGGTGGTGGTGCACCACCAGCCAGTCGCGGGACGCGCCGGTCGGCGGGGTACCCACGGTGGCGGTGGAGCGGGCGGTGGCGGTCCGGCCCCGGTCGTCCCGCACCGCCGCCTTGTACTCGATCTTCGTGCCGGCGGCCAGCCCGGTCAGGTCGTGGTGCACCGTGTACGGCGCCCGGTGCGCCGAGCCGAGCAGCGTCCACCGGCCGCCCGCCACCCGGGCCGCCACCGTGACGGTGGCCAGCGGATCCCCGCTGACCCGGGCGGTCACCTCGGCCCGGGTCGCCACCGGCGTACCCGTCGGGTTGGTGATGGTCAGACCCGGCTTGGCCGCGGGCAGGGCGACCGGCCGACCGGCCCGGTGCACCACCGCCGACAGCGGGGGCACGGTCACGGTCAGCGTGCCGTCGGCGGCGGCGGCCCGCCGACCACCGGCGCCGTAGAGGGCGGTGAAGGTGGTGCCGGCCGACCAGGTGTCCACGGTGACAGTCTGCGCGGTCGGCGCATTGTTCACCGCCACCACGTACTCGGTGCGGTCGCGCGGGTCGAACCGGGAGAAGGCGAAGACGCCCGTGCCGTCGGCGGCGTGCCGCGTCACCTGCACACCGTCACGCAGCGCCGGATGCGCCTTACGAAGGTGTCCCAGCCCGGCGATGGTCCGGTACAGCGGGTGCGCCCGGTCGAACTGGTCCCGGGCGTGGGTGCGGTCGGTGCCCAGCAGGTCGTCGTCGAGGTAGTCGGCGATGCGGGTGGCGAACATCGGCTGCCGGGCGTCCTTGTCCCCGCCCGCGCCGGTGAAGCCCTGCTCGTCGCCGGAGTAGACGACCGGCTGGCCGCGGGTGAGGAACATCAGTTCGTGGGCGAGTTGGTCGCGACGCAGGTGGGTGGCCGGATCGGTGTCGCCGTTGACGATGAACGAGCCGATCCGGCCCATGTCGTGGTTGCCGAGGAAGGTGGGCAGCCGGCTGGCGTCGGTGTCCCGGGCGGCGTACAGGTCGTCGCGGGCGTACAGGTCGGCGAGCGCGGAGGCGGAGCCGTCGGCGGCGGTGAAGCCGCGCGCCGCCTCCTGGAAGCCGAAGTCCAGGGTGGCCGGCAGTCCGCCCTGCCGGACGTAGCGGGAGGCGATCTCCGGGTCGGCGCTGTACACCTCGCCGAACATGAAGAAGTCCGGCTTGCCGGCGCGCGCCGCGGCCTGGTTGACGCCCTGGCTGAACTGCGGCCAGAAGTCCATGTTGACGTGCTTGACGGTGTCCAGTCGGAAGCCGTCCACACCGGTGGAGCGCACCCAGTCGGCGTAGATCTTCGTCATGCCGCGGACCACCTCGGGCCGCTCGGTCCACAGGTCGTCGAGCCCGACGAAGTCACCGTACTCGCTGTTCTCGCCGACGAAGGTCGAGTCGCCCCGGTTGTGGTACATGGTCGGGTCGTTGAGCCAGGAGGGCACCTTCACCGTCGCGTCCGCCGGGGTGCGCAACGTCGGGGTGTAGGGGAAGGATTCGGTGTTCACCTCGGGGAACGGCCGGGTACCGTCGGCGAAGTTGCGGTCCTCGAAGGGCCGGCCCTGCGCGTCCCGGTACGGCGTGGTGGCCTTGTCCACGTAGGTCTGTCGGTTCTCCGTGTAGCTGATGACGTCCGCGGTGTGGTTGACGATCACGTCGAGGTAGACCTTGATACCGCGCCGGTGCGCCGACTGGACCAGACGTTTGAGATCGGCGGCGGTGCCGAAGTGCGGGTCGACCTGGGTGAAGTCGGTGATCCAGTAACCGTGGTAGCCGGCCGACGCGTCAGCGCCCTCGCCCTGCACGGGCCGGTTGGCGAAGACCGGGGCGAGCCAGATGGCGGTGGTGCCCAACCCCTCGATGTAGTCGAGCCGATCGATCAGGCCCTTGAGGTCACCGCCCTGATAGAAGCCCTTGTTCGTCGGGTCGTACCCGGTGCTGAGGCGGTCGCCGGTCAGGCCGCCCCGGTCGTTGCGGGGATCGCCGTTGGCGAACCGGTCCGGCAGTACGAAGTAGAACTGCTCCGCCGTCGCCCGCTCGTCGGTGCCCGCCGCCAGCAGGGCGGCGGCGGACGGCTCGGTGGTCCAGGTGACGGCGCCGGTGACGCTGGGCGCCCCGCCGGTCGGCCGACCGGCGGCGGTGGCGCTCCCGGGTACCGCGACCGGCGCGCCGGCCAGCGTGAGGGTGAGCAGGAAGACGAACGCGAGCAGGGCCTTACGCGATAACGGCGGGGGTTTCATCGACGGCCTTCCGCTGGCTGCTGATTGGCCCGCACGCTAGCCCTTGCCGAAATACTTTGCAATACCTTGCAAACATGGCGGCAACAGAGCAGTCTCTTGCGTAAGGAAGAGGTCGACGGCGGCCCGCGATCGGCGGCCCGGGAGTCACCGACGGCTACAGGCACGCCCCGAGACGGAGCAGTTCCTCGGCGACGGATCGGCGAACTCGATGTGGAAGCGCAGCGCCACCGAGGCTCCCGCCGACAGGTCGGGACCGCTGCGATACGTCAACGTGCCCCGGCGACCGTCGAACGTGCCCTGCGGAACCCCCTCCAGCCACGCGGTCACCACCCGGCCGCCCGCGTACTCGACCCGCGCCACCCACCCCAGATCGCCGCGCGAGGTGTTACGGATCAGCACCTCGGCGATGAAGCCACCCTGGAAGGTGTCCATCACCCGGTACCGCGCCTCGATCGGGGCGGGCTTCGCCGCCGGAGCGGCGCTGCTGCGCGGCGGCGACGGCGCGGACGGCGACGGCGCGGACGGCGACGGCTCCGGGGTCGACACAGCCGGTGGCGACTGTTCCGGCGAGGCGGTGTCGGCCTCGCCCGGCGGGTCGGTCCTGCGTGGCGAGAGGCCGGGCACCGCCGGTGCGGGCGGGCTCGCGGCCTCCCGCCCGGCCGAGGACGCGCGCTCGGGGATGGGCGGCGCGACGGCCGGTCCCGGCGGGGCCGAATCGAACTCCGGACCCGGCCCCCGGTACGCACCGATCGCGATGACGAACAGCATCACCATGGCGAGCAGGCCGATCGACATCAGAACCCAGGGAGATGACGCGACGGCGGGACCAGGGGATGAGAGATGACGCGGAGCGCGACGCATACCGGACATGAATCTCCTCAGCGGGCAGCCGGGCAAGCGTAACGATCTTCAGCGAAAGGGAAAAGTCCCCAGGGAATCACCGAACCGTCCTAACAGTACGGTCATCACACGCCGCAGGTGGAACCGTTGACCACACAGTGGGCGGGGTACTCCCCGCCACCGGTGCGAGTGAACCGCAGGTCGACCGTCTGCTGTGCGCCGGCGGCGAGCGGCACCGTCCCGCTGAGCAGGTACCATCCACCGCCCTTGATGCTCACCGAGACCCCCGGACCGCTGGACGCGCGGACCCCGGTGACGTCACCGGTGAAACGCAACTCGACCTGCCAGTCGCGCGCCTCGGCGGTGCCGTTGCGCACCACCACCTGGGCCCGGAAGGAATCCGCCTCGACCGCGCCGCTCACCCGGTAACTGGCGGTGAGCACGCCGGATGCGGCGGGTGGAGACGGTGGGACGGACGTCGGTCGACTCGGCGACCGACTGACCTCCGACCGCCCGGCCGGGGAGGCGGTCCGCGACGGCGGGGTCGGCAGCGCCGACGACCCGGGCGACGCGGACGTGACGGAGCCGCCCGGCGCCGGGCTGAGCCGCTCCGGCGCGGACGGGACCGACGTGCCCGAGTCCGAGGTGGACGGTGTCGGCAGCGCCACCGCCGGCCCCGGCTGCCACGCCGACGGCTGCTCCGGCCCCCGGAAGGCCAGCGCCGCGGCCACCAGCAGCACCGCCAGCACACCGACGCCGACCGAGACCACCACCCAGGGCGCCGAAGCGATCATCCGAGCCAGCGCCCGTCGACGGGCCGGCTCCGTGGTCTCGGCACCCGACGGCCGCACTGCCATTGAGGTCCCCCCTCGTCGCACCGACGCGACAGCCTAGTCACGGCGCAAGCGGAGACGGAACGGGTGGGGCCGGGTCGTCCGACCCGCCGGGCCGACTCCCCGCCCCGGCCGGGCAATGGGGACCGTGCCGCGCCGCGACTCAGCCGGTACGGATGACCGTGCAGATGACCGGGCCCTCCGTGGCGGCCCGCAGCAGATAGCGGTACCGCTCGCCGGGCACCTGTCGGCCCTGGCTGTCCAGGAACTCCCACCGCACCGCCACCTCGGTCAGCAGCGCGGAGATCTGCTGCACCTCCTCGATGTCGGCGTGCGCGGCGACCAGCTCACGCTCGGCGTAGTCGGGGGCCGCGCCCACGAAGGACAGCGCCACCGCTGCCGGGGAGGTGAACGAGAAGCTGTAGGTGTCTGCGACCACCAACCCCGGCAGGGCGTAGCAACCGGCGATCGCGGGCAGGTCGCCGACGGTCAGGGCCACGCCGTACCGGTCGAAGAACTCGGTGAGCGTGTCGAGATCGGTGGAAGCATTCACGTGGCATGCAATTGCCACCACGCCGGTCGGCGAAACCTCAGCGCTCCGGGATCCGTACCTCGATCTCGCTGCCCAACCGGGCACCGTCCCGCAGGCCGAGGTCGTCACCGCTCCAGAACCGGCCCGGGTCGTACCAGTTCGGCCGCTTGCCCGGAGGCAGCAGGCCCATCGCCTCGTAGGTGACCGCGACGACCTCCGCGCAGTAGGCCGTCTCCAGGGTCCGCTCCCGCTCCGTACTCCGCTCGCGGTCGCTGGCCGCCCGCTGCCGCCGCACCGCCGGCAACCGCACCGCCGGCACCCGCCCCCGCATCCACCGCCAGGCGAGCTGCGCGGTCGACGGGAACGGCGTCCCGTCCAGCCGGGCGATGGTCCGCAGCACCGACCGCTCCATCTCGGCGTCCGCCGACGGGTCGAGCTGACGTAGCCAGGCCCGCTGGCCGTACCGGTTGGCCCAGACACAGACCGCGTCACGCAGGTCGTGCAGTTGCACCCCGCGCTGGTGGGTACCGGTCCACATGTCCGGCAGCGACCGACCCAGCTCGGCGTGCCACATCAACGGCGGCATGTCGTCCAGCACGACCGCCATGCCCACGTGGTTGACCGGGCTGTTGGTGATCGACTGGATGGCACGGTCGGGCACGCTGCGGCCGCGGAAGACCCACACGTCACCGGTACGCGTCAGCTCCACCGCCTCGTCCAGGCTGATGCTCATGACGGACTACCCTATGCGGATGCGGCAACGGATGCGGTGGTGGAAGGTCCTCGGGTTGGCCGGTCTGGCCGGGGTCGCGGCCTCCGGCGTGGTCATCGCCCGGGCGGAGCGGCGGCGGCGCGCGTACACCCCGGAGGAGATCCGGGCCCGGCTGCGCGACCGCCACGCCGAGGCCGCCCGGCCCGACGACGCGGGCTGAGAACCGCTCAGTCGATCTCGACGTGGTTGCGGTCCCAGCGACCGCCCACCGGCGGGCTGTCCAACCGCAGCGCGCTCTCGGCGTTGCCGGCGAGGTCGTTGTCCTCCACCCGGCAGGACACGCAGGAGCCCCGCTCGGTGATCCACAGCCCGTGCGTCTGGGTCGGCTCCTCACGGTTGTCCCAGATGCGGTTGCCGCGCACCGACGCGGAGTCGAAGTGCGCGTTGACCACGATGCCGGCGCGCACCGGTGCCGCCGCGGGCAGGTGGTACGTCGTACCCGGGGACGGGACGTCCTGGTTCCACGCGGTCGCCGCGTCCGGTCGCAGCTCGGCCAGGTCCAGGTCCGTGTCGCTGTTGCCGACCACCACCGCGATCCGGGAGCCCACCCGCAGCACCTTGCCCCGGTGCCCGTTGGTCGGCCAGTCCGCCGACCGGTCGGTCACCGCCCGGCGGCCGTAGCGCACCGACTCGCCGGAGCCGGTCGACTCCGGGGCGCACTGCCGCCCGTTGTTGCGGATCCGGTTGTCCACGATCGCCGCGTCGACCATCGGCCGGTCGATCCGGATCGCGTCCAGACCGTTGTCCCAGAACTCGTTGCCGCTGATCACCACGTCCGACGACGGGCCCTGGTACCCGGCGCCCAGGTCGTGCTGGTGATAGCCGTACCAGCCGTTGCCGCTGATCCGGTTGCCCCGGATCGCGTACGGCCCGGGGGTGTTGCCCATGCTGATGCCGTCGCGGACGTTGCGGTCGATCACGCAGTCGCTGAGGATGCCGCCCCGACCGGCGATGCCCGCCGTGCCGTTGGCGGAGACGTCGAAGCCGGCCTCCAGGTTCCCGGTGATGGTGCAGGCCGAGACGATCAGCCCGTCGGCACCCCAGTCGGAGATGCCGAACCGGTTGGCCTGGCTGTGACAGCCGAGGATGCGGTACCCGCGCGGGGGTGTCCAGTACGACTTCTGCAGCTCCAGGAAGATCCCGTTGGTGCCGTTGCCGAGGGTGGTGCAGTTGGCGATCGTGCAGCGTTCCACCTCGCCCCAACCGCCGATGCCGATGCCGATACCCGCGCCGCCCATCTCCTCGCCGTTGTCCAGCCGTCCGCAGCCGACCACCACCACGCCGTCGATCAGGCTGTCCTGGAGGAAGTCACACCCCAGCCCGGTCGCACCGGTGTGGTGGATGTAGAGGTTGCGGAACACGCCGCGCACCACGTACTGGAGACCGAGCCCCTTGGCCAGATAACTGTACTCGGCCATGGCCACGCCCGAGCCGTCGATCTCGAAGTCGGCGAAGGTGCAGTCGGCGATGTGCCGGTCTCGATCGGCGCCGTGCTGCACCGTGGTCCAGAAGGCCAGCGGCGTCGGGTCCGCGCGGTTGCCCTCGTTGCTCAGCAGGAAACGGGTGGCGCCCGGTCCCGCGCCGATCAGCGAGACACCGCTGCGCCAGACGGTGCCCGCGTCCCGGATCGAGTAGATCCCCGGCGGGCAGTAGATGACCCGGGCCCGGCCGTCGGCGGCGTACCCCTCGCCGAGCCGGTCGACCAGGGCGGACAACGCCGGTTGGTCGTTGGTGACACCGTCACCCCGGAGGCCGAATTCGTGCGCGTCGCACCAGAGCGGCGCCCCGGCCACCGGGGACAGCCGCTCCCGGGTGGCGATGTACCGGCTCTCCTGCCACACGACGCGCTCCCCTGAAGTCGACGGCCTCCTCGCGAGCCGGGCGCTTTCCCGCTGCGTTGTGCCGGAAACGCGCACCCCCGGGGCGTCGGCGGTCGACGTGCACTCACCGCCGCCGTGGTCGTCGCCGACGGCCAGGTCGACGACTCGGAGGTTCGTGCCCGTCTGCCCGGTTCCGTGGGCGCTCGTCGGATGGCCGTGGCCCCCTGCGATCGCGGAATCATCGGCCGGGGCCGGGGGTTGTACATGACATGACCGCGACGCCTCCCCCGGCGCCGCACCCCGGGGACCGGGTCGGAATGACCCCGCACCCCCCGGCGTTACACCTGGCCCGGACGTCGTAGGCAGTCCCCACCGCGCGGACCCCGACGGCCCGGCACATCCCCCGCGGCACACCCGTCCCCCACGGGAGATCGCCGCACACCCCCGACGAAAGGTACAGATCATCATGCGTACCACCATGCTGCGCAAGACCGCTCTGACCATCGCCGCTGCCGCCGCCACCGCCGGAGGCATCGCCGCACCCGCGATCGCCGCCCAGGCCACCCCGGGCGTCCAGGCCGCCGCCGTCGTGCAGGCCGACCGTAAGGGCCACGGCGAGCGTCAACTCGACGTCCGCTACGAAGCCCAGCCCAACTTCTACTACTGCGGCCCCGCCGCCGCCCG
>NZ_JBITKM010000018.1:0-90111 GCF_044461025.1 Micromonospora sp. NPDC049900 | reverse complement strand
GGCGCACCCGGGGCCCCCCCCCCCCCCCCCCCCCGCCCCGGGGGGGGGGGGGGCCCCGGGGGGGGGGCGGGGGGCCCCCCCCCCCGGGGGCCCCCCCCCCCCCACCGCGGGTGCCGAGGTCAGAAGCCCCGGGCGAGGCGGTAGTACGCCTGGTTCCAGCGCAACTCGTCGGCAAACCGGCGAGACTCGGTGTTCGCGTCGATGACGACCAGCTCGGTACGGCTCATCTCGGCGAGGTCGTGCAGCTCCTCCACCCCCACCGCGTGCGAGAGCACGGTGTGGTGCGGGGCGCCGGCGGTGATCCATGCCTCGGCCGAGCCGGCCAGGTGCGGACGGGGCCGCCAGACCGCCCGGGCCACCGGCAACCGGCGCAGCGGCTGCGGCGGGGGTACCACGTCCACCTCGTTGGCGACCAGCCGGAACCGCTCCCCCATGTCCGCCAGGCCGAGCACCACCGCCGGTCCCGGCTCGGCGTCGAAGACCAACCGGACCGGGTCCTCGCGACCGCCGATGCTCAACGGGTGGATCTCCACGTTCGGCTTGTCCGCCGCGATCGTGGGGCACACCTCCAGCATGTGCGCGCCGAGGATCAGCTCCTCGCCCGGCGTCAGGTCGTAGGTGTAGTCCTCCATGAACGAGGTGCCGCCCTGCGCGCCTGCCGACATCGCCTTGAGCGTGTGGACCAGCACCGAGGTCTTCCAGTCGCCCTCGCCACCGAAGCCGTAGCCGTCGGCCATCAGCCGCTGCACCGCGATGCCGGGCAGTTGACGCAGCCCGCCGAGGTCCTCGAAGTTGGTGGTGAAGGCCCGGAACCCACCCGCGTCCAGGAAGGTCCGCATGCCCAGTTCCAGCCGTGCGGCGTACCGCAGCGAGTCGTGCCGCTCACCGCCGGGCCGCAGCTCGGCGGCGACCCGGAAGGTGTCGTCGTACTCCTTGACCAGGTCGTCGATCTGCGCGTCGGCGACCTCGTCGACCACCCGCACCAGGTCGTTGACCCCGTAGGTGTTCACCGAGACGCCGAAGCGCAGCTCCGCCTCGACCTTGTCCCCCTCGGTCACCGCGACGTCGCGCATGTTGTCGCCGAAGCGCGCCAGACGCAGCGAACGCATCGCCGACCAGCCGATCGCCGCCCGGGTCCACGAGCCGACGCGGGTGACCACGCGAGGATCGCTGACGTGGCCGGCGACGGTCTTGCGGGCCACCCCGAGCCGGGTCTGGATGAAGCCGAACTCCCGGTCGCCGTGCGCGGCCTGGTTCAGGTTCATGAAGTCCATGTCGATCTCGTCCCACGGCAGCCGGACGTTGGCCTGCGTGTGCAGGTGCAGCAACGGGGTACGCAGCGCGTCCAGACCCGAGATCCACATCTTCGCGGGCGAGAAGGTGTGCATCCACGCGATGACCCCGACCGCACCCTGCACCGCGGCGTCCCGACAGACCTCCAGGATGTCCGCGCTGGTGGTCAGCACCGGCTTCCAGACCACCCGGGCCGGGATGTGCGGCGAGTCGTCGAGCAGGGCGGCGATCTGACGGGACTGCTCGGCCACCTGCCGGAGGGTGTCCTCGCCGTACATCGCCTGGCTTCCGGTGAGGAACCAGACCTCGGGTTCAGGATGCGTTGCCATGGGAGTTGCCTTCCGCGAGAGGGGCTGTCACTTGTAGCGGATGCCGATGAGGCGCTGGAGCAGGATGAACGCGAAGAGCAGGCCGCCAATTACGATCTTGGTCCACCAGGAGTTGAGGCTACCGTCGAAAGTGATCAGCGTCTGGATCACGCCGAGCACCAGCACACCGAGCACCGTGCCGAAGACATACCCCGATCCGCCGGTGAGCACCGTGCCACCGATCACCACGGCCGCGATCACGTCGAGCTCCATCCCGATCCCGATCAGCGGCGCCCCGGAGAGCGTGTAGAACGAGAGCAGGATCCCGCCGATCGCCGAGCACAGGCCGCTGATCGTGTAGACCGCGATCCGGGTACGCCCCACCGGCAGCCCCATCAGCAGCGCCGACTGCGGGTTGCCGCCGATCGCGTACACGTTGCGCCCCAACCGGGTGTACGCCAGCACGTACGCGCCGACGAGCACCACCGCGAAGGCGACCAGCACGCTCACCGAGACGAAGTTGCCGCCCGGATCGCCGATCCGGTGCTGCGCCATCGTGGTCCAGAAACCGTCGGTGATCCGGATCGACGAGTCACTGATGAACGTACACATGCCCCGGGCGAAGAACATCCCGGCGAGCGTGACGATGAACGGCTGGATGTCGAAGAAATGGATCGCACAGCCCATCAGGAACCCGAGCGTCGGCCCGATGAGCAACGCGATGACCAGCACCGGCAACGCGGGCAGACCCGCCTCGAGCAGCCACGCCGAGACCATCGCGGTCATCGCGACCACCGACCCCACGGAGAGGTCGATGCCGCCGGTGAGGATCACGAAGGTCATCCCCACCGCGACGACGAGGAGGAAACCGTTGTCGATGAAGACGTTGAAGATGACCTGGATGTTGGAGAAGGCACGGTACTGGGACACGCCGATGGCGTACATGACCAGCAGCAGGGCCAGCGTGGCCAGCACCGGCACGTGCCGCCGGGGCAGCCGCGCCCAGCTCGGCCCGGTGGTCAACGACGTACTGCTCATGCCGTCACTCCGCTTCGCTGCGTGCCGCCATGAGGCTCCACCGCACTGAACCGATGATTCGCTCGCATCCGCTCGCTCATGCCGTCACTCCGCTTCGCTGCGTGCCGCCATGAGACCTCATTGCACCGCGCCTGATGATTCGCTCGCTCTGCTCGCTCATGCCGTCACCTCCTCCTTCTGGCGCTGCGGCGTCGAGGCCGGCGGGGGTGGGGTGCCGCGCTTGCGGCGGTTGAACGTGGCGCGGAACGCCGGGGCCTGGATGAGGCAGACCGCGATCACGACGACCGCCTTGAACAGCAACGCCGTCTGCGGCGAGATGTTCATGGCGTACACCGTGGTGGTGAGCGTCTGGATGATCAGCGCGCCGAGGATGGTGCCGCTGAGATAGAACCGCCCGCCGGCCAGCGCGGTGCCCCCGATGACGACCGCGAGGATGGCGTCCAGCTCCACCCAGAGGCCGGCGGCGTTGCCGTCGGCACTGGACACGTTGGCCGTCATCATGAAACCGGCGACCGCCGCGCAGGCCGCGCTGACCACGTAGACCAGGAAGACGATCCGGCCCGACCGGATACCGGCCAACCGGCTGGCCTCCCGGTTGCCGCCCACCGACTCGATGATCATGCCGAGCGCGGTACGGCGGGTGAAGGCCGCGACCAGCAGCGCCGCTCCGAGCGCGATGAAGATCGCCAACGGCAGGGTGAGGAAGTGACCCAACCCGATCGCCCGGTACGGCCCGGAGTTGATCGTGATGATCTGACCCTCGGTGATCAACTGCGCCAGTCCGCGACCGGCCACCATCAGGATCAGCGTGGCGATGATCGGCTGAATACCGATCACCGAGACCAGTACGCCGTTCCAGGCACCGAGGACCAGCGCCACCCCGAGCGCCATCGCCAGCGCGGTCGCCACCGTGACGAAGCTGTTCTGGTCCGGCGCCTGACTGATGTGCAGGCAGGCGATCGCACCGCTGATGGCGCAGATCGACCCGACCGACAGGTCGATGCCGCCGGTGGAGATGACCAGGGTCATGCCGAGCGCGACCAGGATCAGCGGTGCGCTCAGCCGGAGGATGTCGATCGGGGTGCCGTACAGGTGGCCGTTGTTCATCTCGATCGACAGGAAGCCGGGGCGGTAGACCGTGTTCGCCGCCAGCATCACCACCAGGACGGCGATCGGCCAGAACAGCCGGTGCCCGAGCAGGGGCCGGATCCGTTCGCTCATGACTCTGTCCCCTCCCCCGGGGTGCCGCTGGCAATGGTCTGCATGACCCGGTCGGCGTCCACCGTGTCGTCGTTGGTCAGGTGCGCGACCATCTCCCGGTCCCGCATGACCGCGATCTTGTGGCTGAGTCGCAGCACCTCCTCCAACTCGGCGGAGATGAACAGCACCGCCATCCCACCGTCGGAGAGCTGAACGACCAGCTTCTGGATCTCCGCCTTGGCGCCGATGTCGATGCCCCGGGTCGGTTCGTCCAGGATGAGCAGCCGGGGCTCGGTGATCAGCCACCGGGCCAGCAGCACCTTCTGCTGGTTGCCGCCGGAGAGGTTGCGGACCGGCACCTCGGGGTTGGGCGGCCGGATGCTCAACGCCTTGATGTACTTGTCGACCAGTTCGTCCTGTCGACGGCGCGGGATGGGCCGCAGCCAGCCCCGGGCCGCCTGCATGGCCAGGATCATGTTCTCCCGGACCGACAGGTCACCGATGATCCCCTCCGCGCGGCGGTTCTCCGAGCAGAAGCCGATGCCGTGGTCGATGGCCTGCACCGGGTTGCGCAGGCCGGACGCCTTGCCGCTGACCGCCACCTGGCCCCGGTCGGCACGGTCCGCGCCGAACAGCAGCCGGGCCACCTCGGTACGGCCGGAGCCGAGCAGACCGGCCAGGCCGACCACCTCTCCGGCGTGGATGGTCAGGCTGAACGGGGCGACCGCACCCTTGCGCCCGAGGTCGGACACCTCGACGAAGGGCGTGCCGCCCTCCAGGACCGCCAGTTCCCGTCGGGGGTGCTCCTCGATGCGTTCGAGGACGTCGAGTTCTTTGCCGATCATCTTCTCCACGAGCGCGAGCTGCGGCAGCTCGGCGGTCGGGTACTCCCCCACCAGCGTGCCGTTGCGCAGCACGGTGATCCGGTCGGCGATCCCGTACACCTGGTCGAGGAAGTGGGTGACGAAGAGGATCGCGATGCCCTCGTCGCGCAGTTGCCGCATGATCCGGAAGAGCTGTGCCACCTCCCCGGCGTCCAGGCTGGACGTCGGCTCGTCGAGGATGAGCACCCGGGCCTGCACGTCGATCGCCCGGGCGATCGCCACCATCTGCTGCACGGCCAACGAGAAACTCGCGACCGGCGCGGAGACGTCGATGTCGAGCTCCAGGCGGGCCAGCAGCGCCCGGGCCCGCCGCCGGACCTCGCCCCAGCGGACGGCGCCGAAGCGACGCGGCTCCCGGCCGATGAAGATGTTCTCCGCCACCGAGAGGTTGGGGCAGAGATTGACCTCCTGGTAGACGGTGCTGACGCCGGCCGAGGCGGCCTGCATCGGCCCGTTGAAGGCGACCTGCTCGCCGTCGAGCGTGATGGTGCCCTCGTCGATGCCGTAGACGCCGGTCAACACCTTGATCAGGGTCGACTTGCCGGCGCCGTTCTCGCCCATCAGGGCGTGCACCTCGCCGGGGTAGAGCCGGAAGTCGACGTTGTGGAGTGCACGCACCCCGGGAAAGGACTTGCTGATCCCGGTCATCGTCAGGACCGGACGGCTATCCGTCATCCCATCAGATCCTCTTCTGGGTTCTCGCTGGAGGGAAGGGCCACGGAGCCCCCGTGGCGTCCGCCCGGTCAGCCGAGGGGCCGACCGGGCGGACGTGGCACGGGGGTGGCGGGCCAGGCGCCCAGTCCGTCGGGAAATGGGCGACGCGGCGGGGCCGCCACGTCACGCGGCGACCCCGGGCGTCGATCAGTACTTGCGGTTGGGCAGGGCCTCCTTGGCCTGCTCCTGGGTGAAGGTGGTTTCCTCGGTCTCGATCCGCGGCGGCACCTCCTCACCCGCCTTGACCTTCTTGGCCAGGTCCATCAGCTGTGGGCCGAGCAGCGGGCTGCACTCCGCGATGAAGTTGAACTTGCCGTCGGCCAGGGCCTGCATGCCGTCCTTGACCGCGTCGATGGTGATGATGGTGATGTCCTGGCCGGGCACCTTGCCGGCCGCGGTGATCGCTTCGAGGGCACCCAGACCCATGTCGTCGTTGTGCGCGAAGAGCACGTCGATCTTCGGGTGGGCCTTCAGGAACTGCTCCATGACCTGCTTGCCGCCGGCCCGGGTGAAGTCACCCGACTGGGAGGCGATGACCTTGAGCTTGGGGTCGGCGGCGATCGCCTCGGCGAAGCCCTTCTTGCGGTCGTTGGCCGGCGCGGAGCCGGTGGTGCCCTGGAGCTCGACGATGTTCACGTCGCCGCTTGCGGCCTTCTTCTCCTCGACCAGCCACTCACCGGAGAGCCGGCCCTCCTTGACGAAGTCCGAGCCGAGGAAGGTCTTGTACAGCGACGTGTCCGCCGAGTCCACCGCGCGGTCGGTCAGGATGACCGGAATGCCGGCGTCCTTGGCCTCCTTGAGCACCGTGTCCCAGCCCGACTCCACCACCGGCGAGAAGGCGATCACGTCGACCTTCTGCTGGATGTAGTTGCGGATGGCCTTGATCTGGTTTTCCTGCTTCTGCTGGGCGTCGTCGAACTTCAGCTCGATGCCCGCCTCCGCCGCCGACTCCTTGATGGAGTTGGTGTTGGCGGTCCGCCAGCCGCTCTCCGCGCCGACCTGGGAGAAGCCCAGGACGAGCTTGCCGTCGTCACCACCGGCGTCGCCACCGGTGTCGCTGTTACCGCAGGCCGCCACGCTGCCGGCGAGCAGCACGGCGGCGGCGACCGCGATGGCGCGACGACGCGCCATCGGCATTCGCATGTTCCTCATCGGATCTCCTCGAGTGGGTGCGGTTGTCCACGCCGCCCGCCGTGCTGCACGGGCGGCCTGAGTCGGTGGTGCGGATCCTGTGCGGGTGGTGCGAATCAGATCGCGGGTCGCCGGGACCCGCGATCGGTCAGGAGCTCGCCGGAGGCGAGGGGCGTTGTCCGTAGACGTTCTGGTAGCGGTCGTAGAGCGCGTCGATGTCGGCCTGCGCCATCGGCACCGGTTGCCCGAGAGCACGCGCCAGGTGCGCGGTCCGGGCGACGTCCTCGCACATCACCGCGGCCTTGACCGCGGACCGGGCGTTGCGCCCGATGGTGAAGACGCCGTGGTTGCGCATCAGCACCGCGGGCGATCGGTGCCCGGTCAGCGTGCTGACGATGCCCTTGCCGATGTCGTCGCCGCCGATCAGCGCGAACGGGCCCACCGGGATCTCCCCGCCGAACTCGTCGGCCTGCGCGGTGAGGTGGCAGGGGATCGACTCGCCGCGCGCCGCCCAGGCGGTGGCGTACGTGCTGTGGGTGTGCACGACGCCGCCCACCTCGGGCATGGCACGGTAGACGTACGCGTGCGCCGCGGTGTCGCTGGAGGGCGACAGCTCTCCCTCGACGGGTACGCCGTCCAGGTCGCAGAGCACCATGTTCTCGGCCGAGAGGTCGTCGTAGTCGACGCCGCTGGGCTTGATGACCATGAGGTCGTGGCCCGGTACGCGGGCGGAGACGTTGCCGGCCGTCCAGGCGACCAACCCGTAGCGGGTCAGCTCGCCGTGCAGCCGGGCGACGCTGGCGCGCAACTCGGTCACCAGTGCGGTCAGGTCGTCGCTCATGCCGGCACCTCCACCGTCTCCTGCGGCGCCCCGGTCGACTCGACCGCCGCGTTGCGGATCGCCCGTAGGCGCAGCATCACGTCGTTGGCGCCCCGACCGAAGTGGTCGTGCAGCGCGCGGTACTCGGCGTAGAGGGCGTCGTAGGCGCGCACCCGCTCCGGGTCCGGTTGGTAGACGGCCTCGTGCACGCGGCCCATGACCTGCGCCGCCGCCGTGATCGAGGGGTACGCACCGGCGGCGACGGCCGCGTGGATCGCCGAGCCGAGCGCCGGGCCCTGGGCCGAGCCGATGATGCCCAGCGGTCGGTTGGTGACGTCGGCGTAGATCTGCATGAGCAGCTTGTTCGAGGTGAGTCCACCGGCGATCACCAGATCGTGGACGGGGACACCCGCGTCGACGAACGCCTCGACGATCATCCTGGTGCCGTACGCGGTCGATTCGAGCAGCGCGCGGTAGATGTCCTCCGGCCGGGTGGCCAGGGTCAGGCCGACGATCATCCCGCTCAGGTCGTGGTTGACCAGCAGCGACCGGTTGCCGTTCCACCAGTCCAGCGCGACCAGTCCGTGGGCACCGACCGGCTGGGCGGCGGCCAGCTCGGTGAGCCGCTCGTGCGAGTCGAGCCCGGCCGGGGCGGCGTGGTCGACGAACCATCCGAAGATGTCGCCGACCCCGCTCTGCCCGGCCTCGTAGCCCCACGCGCCGTCGCTGATGCCACCGTCGACGACCCCGCACATGCCGGCCACCTCGGCCGGAGCCGTGCCGTTGACCACGTGGCAGGTCGAGGTGCCCATGATGGCCACCAGCCGGCCCGGCTCGATCGCCTGGGCGGAGGCCGCGGTCACGTGCGCGTCGACGTTGCCGACGGCGACCGCGACGCCCTCCGGCAGCCCGGTCCAGGCCGCGGCGGTGGCGGTGAGCCCGCCCGCCTTCGCGCCCAGCGGCATCAGCGGACCGTCCAGCTTGGCCACGAAGTCGCCGAAGCCGGGGTTCAGCGCGGTCAGGTAGTCCACCGACGGGTAGTTGCCGTCCTGGAGGATGCCCTTGTAACCGGCGGTGCAGACGTTGCGGGTCTCGACGCCGCACAGTTGCCACACGATCCAGTCGGCGGCCTCGACGAAGCGCTCGGCCCGGCGGTAGACCTCCGGGTCCTCCTCCAGGATCTGCAGGCCCTTGGCGAACTGCCACTCGGCCGAGATCTTGCCGCCGTAGCGGCCGATCCAGGGTTCGCCCCGCTGGTGGGCGAGCGCGTTGATCCGGTCGGCGTGCGGCTGCGCGGCGTGGTGCTTCCAGAGCTTGACCCAGGCGTGCGGGCGCTGACGCAGCTCCGGCACCTCGCACAGCGGCGTGCCGTCGGCGAGCGTCGGTAGCACCGTGCAGGCGGTGAAGTCGATGCCGATGCCGACCACGTCGGCCGGGTCGATCCCGGCGGCGGTCACCGCCGCCGGCACGGCGTGGCGCAGCACGTCGCGGTAGTCCTCGGGGTCCTGCAACGCCCAGTCGGGCGGCAGCGGAGTGCCGCCGTCCGGTAGGGCGGTGCTGATGACCGCCCTGCGGTACTCGTGCACCGCAGTCCCCAACTCGGCACCGTCGCGGACCCGGACCACCAGGGCCCGTCCCGACAGGGTGCCGTAGTCGACGCCGACGACGTACCGGTCGCCTGCTTCGTCCACTCCGCTCATCTTCACCTCCGGCCGATGACGGACCTCAGTGTTAACGCTCACATCCTGCGCCGTCAAGACACCTGCCGGCAACAGCTCCGTAACGGAGTACACCGAGAAATAGACCGCCGTCAACAGGCTACCGAAGGATGCCGGGCGACGGTGCCCCCGCCCCAGGTCACCACGTGTCCGGCCGATCGGCGCGCCGACCCGCACGGGACCGGACGCCGAGCACGCCGACGCGGGGCGCGCGGCAGGCCGTACCGGAGGGCGGGACGACGCGGCACCGGCACCCCTCGCAAGCCTCTTCGGCCCGCTCGGAGCGCTTGCCGAGACGACCCAGCCGAAACCGACCGGCACGTACGGTGGCCGTCACGCCGCACACCTCCCGCCGACCCGCCGACCATCCGCTCGCACGGGCCGGACCCTCCCGTGCGAGCTGCGCACATCCGTACGCGCACCGGGCATCGTGGACGGTGCCCGGAGGCCGACACCCGGCAGTCGTCCGAGAGACGACCCGGGACCGTCCGGCCCCGGGAACCGGCCCGTTCGGTGGACCCCGAGATGAGCGTTAACATCACCGATTCATCAGACGATCAAGGCGAGGTGTTGGCGACGCCCTCGATCATGCCGATCCCCGCCTCGATCACACCGCACCACCCCTCACTGACGTGCACAGTCATTCGGGTCACGCCGGACCGCCCTCCCGCAAGCCCGCCCGACCCACCCTCGACCACCCCGCACAGTGATTTACAGAATTGAATGTCAGCGATAACATTCGCGACATCGATGCTGAGCGTGGCCGGCTGAGGACTCCATGCGGCCACGGCCGACGGCGAACGGGCCCACCGCCGCCGGTCACCGGCGCACCCTCGCCCGGCCGCTGCCCTGCCACCACCGGTGCGCCCACCCGACGGCGCACCAGGCACCCCGCACCGCCCCATCACCGCACGGGCATCTCGTGGTCGGTCATCGACGAACGACACCTGTTGCCCCCTGACCTTGAAGGAGATCCGCATGCGCGCACGACCACGATGGTTGGCCGTCCTGAGCGTCCTGATGTTGGCGTTCACGGCCGTCGTCGTCGACGGGCTCCACTCGCCGAAACCCGCCCAGGCGCTCAACAACGGGGTGGCCCGTACCCCACCGATGGGCTGGAACACCTGGAACACGTTCGGGTGCAACATCAACGAGGCGCTGATCCATCAGATGGCTGACGCGATCGTCTCCACCGGGATGCGCGACCTCGGCTACAAGTACGTCGTCGTCGACGACTGCTGGTTCGACCCGAACCGCGACGCTCAGGGCAACCTCCAGGCCCACGCCGGCCGGTTCCCCAGCGGCATGAAGGCCCTCGGCGACTACCTGCACGCCCGGGGTCTGCTCTTCGGGATCTACCAGGTGCCCCGGGAGAAGACCTGCGCCCAGTACTTCGGCGCGTGGCCGGGCTCCACCGGCAGCCTCGGACACGAATACCAGGACGCCCGCCAGTTCGCCGCCTGGGGCGTGGACTTCCTCAAGTACGACTGGTGTTCGCCCTGGGGCACCATCAACGACCAGGTGGCCGGGTTCGCCCTGATGCGTGACGCGCTGGCCGCCACCGGCCGGCCGATCGTCTACAGCATCAACCCGAACAGCATCCACGAGAAGACCGGCCCGCAGCGCAACTGGGGCGACATCGCCAACATGTGGCGGACCACCGAGGACATCACCAACTCGTGGAACACCGGGCAGACCAACGGCTACCCGATGGGCGTGCAGAACATCATCAACGTCACCGTGCCCCTCGCCCCGTACGCCGCACCGGGCGCCTTCAACGACCAGGACATGATGGTGGTCGGCAACGGGGGCATGAACGACACCGAGATGCGCAGCCACTTCGCGCTCTGGTCGATCATGGCCTCGCCGTTGATCGCCGGCAACGACATCCGCAACGCCAACGCGGCGACCCTGGCCATCCTGCGCAACCAGCAGCTCATCGCGATCAACCAGGATCCGCTCGCCCTCCAGGCCGTGCAGGTGTCCAACGACGGCACCCGCCGGGTGCTGGCCAAGCGGCTGGCCAACGGCGACGTCGCGGTGGCCCTGCTCAACCAGGGCTCGTCCACCACCACCGTGTCCACCACGGCGGCGGCGATCGGCAAGTCCGGCAGCTCGTTCACGCTCCGCGACGCCTGGACCAACGGCACCTCGACCAGCACCGGCACGATCTCCGCCAGCGTCCCGGCGCACGGCACGGCGGTCTTCCGGGTCAGCGGCGGCGGGACGACCAACCCGCCGACCACCTTCCGGCTGCGCAGCGAGTCCTCCGGCCGGTGCCTCGACGTCAACAACGGCGGCACCGCCAACGGCACGGCCACGCTGATCTGGGACTGCCACAACAACAGCAACCAGAGCTTCACCCAGAACGGTCAGACCCTCCAGGTGCTCGGCAAGTGCCTGGACGTCTCCACCACCGCCACCGCCGGCAGCCCGGTGCAGATCTGGGACTGCAACGGGGGCACCAACCAGCAGTGGACCTTCAACGGCAACGGCACGATCAGCAGCGTGCGGTTCCCGAACCTCTGCCTGGACGTGAACAACAACGGCACCGCGAACGGCACCACGGTGCTGGTCTGGAACTGCCACACCGCCGCCAACCAACGGTGGAGCCGGGCCTGACCCGGAGCATCGACGCGGACCCGTCGCCCGGCACGGCCGGGTGACGGGCCGGGCGGGTGCCCCGACACCCGCCCGGTCCGCCGCGCCCGGCGTCCACACCTCGACGGGTACGCCCCGACGCGCGAGACGCAGCGTCGGCGTGCGGGAGTCAGGCCCGGCGTTCAGACGCAGCGGGCGGGCGGCTCCCGGCGGGCCGTGGTCGGTGTGGCACAGCGACCGGCGGCGCCACCCGACGTGAGCACGCCCAACGGGTCGTCGAGCAGTGGGGCGAACCCGAGTTCGGCGGCACCCACCAACGTCGCGTCGTCACCGAGCGCGGCAGTACGCAGGCGCACGCTCTCCCGCGCCACCGGCAGCACGTTACGGGCGATCCGGCTGCGCACCTGGGCCGCCGCACCCGGGTACACGTCGCACAGCATCCCGCCGAAGACGACCATGCCCGGGTTGAACAGGTTGATCAGGTTGGCCACGCCGATGCCGAGCCAGTCCCCGATCCGCCGGAACGCCTCCCGCGCGGCCGGGTCACCGCGATCGGCGTCGTCGGCGACCGACCGGATCGCCGCACGACCGAACGTCTCGGCGGGACGGCCCGCGACGTCGAGCAGGGCCCGCTCGCCCACCTCCGCCTCCAGGCACCCGGACGAGCCGCAGCCGCACGGCCGCCCGTCGTACGGGTTCACCACCATGTGCCCCAGCTCGCAGCCGTAACCGCCGTGGCCGCCGAGCAGCCGGCCACCGACGATGATGCCGCCACCGACACCCACGTCACCGTGCAGGTAGATCAGGTTGTCGAAGCCGACACCCGCGCCGCGCCACTGCTCGGCCTGGGCGCCGAGATGGGCCTCGTTGCCGACCGCGACCGGCAGGCCGAGCCCGAGACGGCGGCCGAGTTCCGCACCGAAGTCCTGGTCCACCCAGCCCAGGTCCGGTCCGAAGCGGACCATCCCGTCGCCGGGCCGGATCATCCCGCAGTACGAGGCACCGATGCCCACGCATCGCGCCCGCGGCGGCGCGGCACGGTGCAACTGGCGGCCGAACCGGGCCAGCACCGCCACCACGCGGTGCAGGTCCGGCCCGGCCCGTGGGCGTACCGCCTCGCGTCGGTCCAGGATCGCCCCGCCCAGGCCGACCCGCGCCGCCACCAGCCGGTCCACCGCCACGTCGAAGGCCAGCACATAGAACCGGTCGGCCGAGGGTCGGACCATCAGCGAGGGACGGCCCGCGCGGCCGGTGTCGGTCGGCGGTTCCTCGTGGACCAGGCCCACCCGGCTCAACCCGGTGGTCAACGCCATGATGGTGCTGCGGTTGAGGCCCATCCGCTCGGCCAGCCCGGCGCGGGACGTCGGGCCGTCCAGGTGCACGTGCCGCAGCAGCGTACCGGCGTTGCGCCGACGGATCTCCTCCTGGACCAACCCGACCTCCGGCTTCAGCGACGGTGCGTACGGCCGACCGGAGGGAGTGTGTCCAAGCAGTGGGACGACGTCAAGCGCGGGCCGAACCGACACCCCTAGCGGGTCGCGCCCGCCCGCCGCTTGTTGTAGACGTCGAAGGCGACGGCGACGAGCAGCACCAGGCCCTTCACCACCGACTGCATCGACTGGTCTACACCCATCAACTGCATGCCGTTGCTCATCACGGCCATGATCAGGCCACCGACCATCGCGCCGACGACCGTGCCGACGCCGCCGGTGACGGCCGCGCCGCCGATGAAGGCCGCCGCGATCGCGTCGAGCTCGAACATGTTGCCGGCGGCGGGCTGTGCGCCGTTGGACCGCGAGGAGAAGATGATGCCGGCCACCGCCGACAGGAAGCCCATGTTGACGAAGATCCAGAAGTTGACGGTCTTCACCTTGACGCCGGACAGCATCGCCGCGGGCAGGTTGCCGCCGATGGCGTACACCTGCCGGCCGAAGACCGTCCGCCGGGTGAGCATCCCGTAGACCAGCACCAGCGCGGCCAGGATGATCAGCACGATGGGCAGGCCCCGGGCCTGCGCGAGCTGCCAGGCGAAGTACATGACCACCGCACCGACCAGCGCCATCCGCGCGACGAACAGCGCGAACGACTCGACCGGCTGCTGGTAGCGGATCCGCGCCACCCGGGTCCGGAAGCAGCTCACCACGTAACCGGCCACCGCGATGGCGCCGATGAGCAGGGTGAAGGCGTCGTACCCGTCACCGCCGATGAGTCCGTTGAGGAAGCCGGCGGCGATCCTGTTGTACTCGGCCGGGAACGGCGACAGCGAGATGTTGTCCAGCACCCGCAGGGTCAGACCGCGGAACAGCAGCATGCCGGCCAGGGTCACGATGAAGGCGGGGATGCCGACGTACGCGACCCAGAAGCCGTGCCACGCGCCGACCGCCAGGCCGACCACCAGCGCGGCCACCACCCCCATCCACCAGGGTTGACCCTCCCGGATCACCACCACGGCGGAGACCGCGCCGGTCAACGCGACCACCGAGCCGACCGACAGGTCGATGTGCCCGCCGATGATCACGATGACCATGCCGATCGCGAGCACCAGGATGTACGAATACTGGAGGACGATGTTGGTGATGTTGCCCGGGCTCAGCGAGAGTCCGTCGGTGAGGAACGCGAAGAGGGCGACGATGACGACGAGGGCGACGAAGATGCCGCTCTGTCGCAGGTTGTTCATGATGAGCGTACGGGGGTCGCTGCTGCCCACGTGCAGCGCGGCGGCGGGAGCGCTCTCGGTCGACGGGCCCTTCGACACCGAGGAGGGCTTGGTGCTGGTCATCCGACGGTTTCCTTGTCCTTCGCCATGAGTTCCATCAGCTTCTCCTGGGTGGCCTCGCCGACCGGCACCATGCCGGTGATCCGCCCCGCCGACATCGTGTAGACGCGGTCGCACATGCCGAGCAGCTCGGGCAGCTCCGAGCTGATGATGATGACCGCCTTACCGGCGGCGACCAACTGGTTGACGATGGTGTAGATCTCGAACTTCGCGCCGACGTCGATGCCCCGCGTCGGCTCGTCCAGGATCAACACGTCCGGGTCGGTGAACAGCCACTTCGACAGCACGACCTTCTGCTGGTTGCCGCCGGAGAGCTTGCCCACCGCCGCCATCACGCTCGGCGCCTTG
Organism: Micromonospora sp. NPDC049900; assembly: GCF_044461025.1. Taxonomy (NCBI): domain Bacteria; kingdom Bacillati; phylum Actinomycetota; class Actinomycetes; order Micromonosporales; family Micromonosporaceae; genus Micromonospora; species Micromonospora sp. NPDC049900. The sequence goes on along the minus strand of NZ_JBITKM010000018.1, from coordinate 75,280 downwards.
ATGTGCATGTCGCGCCGGCTGGTCTCGGCGACCTTGGTCTCCTCGTTGTCGTGCACCCAGCCGAGACGGGCGAGCTTGCGCAGTCCGGCGGCGGAGACGTTGTGCCGGATGTCGTCGATCAGGTTGAGGCCGTACCGTTTGCGGTCCTCGGTGGCGTACGCGATGCCGTTGCGGATCGCCTCCGCGACGGACCGCGCCCGGACCTCGCGGCCGTGCATGAACAACCGGCCGGAGATGTCCCGGCCGTACGACCGGCCGAAGACGCTCATCGCCAGCTCGGTCCGTCCGGCGCCCATCAGCCCGGCGATGCCGACCACCTCGCCGGCGCGCACGTTCAGGGCGGCGTTCTGGACGACCAGCCGGTCCTGCGTCGGATGCCGCACCGACCAGTCCTCGATCCGCAGCACCTCCGCGCCCGGCGACGAGACCCGGTCGGGATAGAAGCTGTCCAGGTCGCGGCCGACCATGCCGCGGATGATCCGCTCCTGGGTCACCTCGCCGGAGGCCATCTCCAGCCGTTCCACGGTCCGGCCGTCGCGCAGCACGGTGGTCGAGTCGGCGATGGCGGTGATCTCGTTGAGCTTGTGCGAGATCATGATGCAGGTGATGCCCTGGTCGCGCAGCCGCCGCATCAGGTCGAGCAGGTGCGCCGAGTCGATGTCGTTGAGCGCCGCGGTCGGTTCGTCCAGGATGAGCAGCCGGACCTTCTTCGAGATCGCCTTGGCGATCTCGACAAGCTGCTGCTTGCCGACGCCGAGCTGCACCACCGGGGTCACCGGGTTCTCCGGCAGCCCGACCGAGGCGAGCAGTTCCGCGGCCTCGGCGTTGGTGCGGTTCCAGTCGATCAGGCCGGTACGCCCCCGGCGCTCGTTGCCGAGGAAGATGTTCTCGGCGATCGACAGATACGGCACCAGGGCGAGTTCCTGGTGGATGATGACGATGCCCCGGTCCTCGCTGTCCCGGATGCCACGGAAGTTCGCCGGTGCGCCGTCGAAGAGGATCTCGCCGTCGTAGCTGCCGGACGGGTAGACGCCCGACAACACCTTCATCAGGGTGGACTTGCCGGCGCCGTTCTCGCCGCAGATGGCGTGGATCTCCCCCCGGCGCACGGCGAGCGAGACGTCCTGCAGCGCCGCCACCCCGGGGAACGTCTTGGTGATGTGACGCATCTCGAGGATGTGGTCGTCCATCTGCACCGTCCTGGCGATCTGTGTCGTGAGGTCTGTACTGGGTCGAGAGGGTGGGGCCCGGCGGCGGACACCGCCGCCGAGCCCCCGGGTGCCGCCGTCAGTTCCTGGACTGGCCGGAGGCGACCTCCTCGGCGGTGAAGTAGCCGGAGTCGATCAGCACCTTCTGGATCTCGTCCTTGAAGACGGTCTCGACCGGCAGCAGGTACGACGGGACGACCTTGACCCCGTTGTTGTAGGTCTCGCTGTCGTTGGCCTCGGGCGTCTTCTCCTGGAGGAACGCCTCACCGGCGACCACGGCCTGCTCGGCCAGCAGGCGGGTGTCCTTGAAGATGGTGGAGCTCTGGATGCCGTCGTTGATCAGCTTGACCGAGGCGATCTCGGCGTCCTGCCCGGTGACCACCGGGATCTCGTCGGCGCCCCGGTAGCCGGCGTTCTGCAGCGCGGTGATGATGCCGCGCGAGATGCCATCGTACGGCGACAGCACGCCGTCCACCTTGCTGTTGTCGTTGTAGCTGGAGGTGAGCAGGTCCTCCATCCGCTTCTGCGCGGCCTCCTGCTGCCAGCGCAGGATCGCCACCTGCTCGATCTTGGTCTGCCCGGACTTCACCTTGAGCGTGCCCGCGTCGATGAACGGCTTGAGGGTGTCCATCGCGCCGTTGAAGAAGAAGTGGGCGTTGTTGTCGTCCAGCGACCCGGCGAACAACTCGATGTTGAACGGCCCGGTCGCCTCGCCCTTGCCGCCGTCCTTGGTCTGCAGGCCGAGGCCGACCAGGAGCGCGCTGGCCTGGGCCACGCCGACCTTGTAGTTGTCGAAGCTGACGTAGAAGTCGACGTTCGGGCTGTCCCGGATGAGTCGGTCGTAGGCGATGACCGGGATCTTGGCGTCGGCCGCCGCCTGGAGCTGCCCACTGAGGGCGGTGCCGTCGATCGCGGCGATGATCAGTACGTCGGCGCCGCGCGTGATCATCTGGTCGACCTGCTGCGACTGGGTCGGGATGTCGTCACCGGCGTACTGGAGGTCGACCTTGTAGCCCTTGGCCTCCAGCTTCTCCTTGACGGAGTTGCCGTCGGCGATCCACCGCTCGGAGGTCTGGGTCGGCATCGAGACGCCGATGGTGAGGTCGGACGGCTTCTCGTCGCTGGTGTTGCCGCTTCCGGCACCGTCGCCACTACACGCCGCCATACTCAGCGCCAGGGCGGCGCTACCGAGAGCGGCCAGAATTCTTCTGCTCACTGGCTTCCCCAATCTGGAACTCGCGCCGTCGCACCGGCTGCGTGGATCGCACTTCGGGGCCCAAGTGTTAGCGCTCACATTGCCCGGGTCAACACCTCGCCGGAAATCCAGCGGTCACGTTCTCGTAACGAAGCCGAGGCTCCACCGGTCGGCCGAATCGCCGCAGGTCAAGGGGTTGCACATCGAAGGAAGTCGAGCATTCGCGCCGGCCACCCGAATAACGTCCATCGAGAGCAGAGAATACGCCAACTCGCGGCCCGGGGCGACCGCCCGGACACCCGCTGTGCACATCCGTCGCCCCGCAAAGGGAAACGAGGCATCCGGTCGACGCACACCCACCGGGTGCTCACGCACCGTGACCGATCGAGCCGCCGACTCCACAACGGACCATCCTCTCCGGGAGCCGCCACGGCGCAGCGGATCGGGACCGGCCCGTGGCGGCCATCGACGCCACCCGGGCGCACGGTCGGTCCCCGCGCCGTCACCGGCACAGTCTTGACATCGACCAGCCGGACGCCGATGCTCTGCTAAATCAGTTTAGCGCCCGTCCTCCCCCACACCACCCCAACCGGTCCGGGGCGCTGCCACGGGATCTGCCCACGGCAGCCGGACGCGTCCAACAAGGAGGGCCGATGAGACTGCGAAGGACGCTCACCGCCATGGCGGCGGTAGCACTTCTCGCCACCTCCGGCACAGCCGCGTACGCGGCGTCGAAGGGTCCCGGTGGCGACACCGGTGGCATCCGCAGTGTCACACCGATCACCACCGTCTACACGTACGGCCAGAAGGTCTCCGCCGTCGCCGTCGAGTACCCGCAGACGGTCAACCCCCGAGAGCTCGACAACTCCACCTTCTCGGTCTCCGACACCGTCTACAACTTCCGCTTCAACCCGATGGACGACCTGCCCAAGCTGGCCGACCGCAAGGTCACCCACACCTACACGAACAACGCGCCCACCACCCGCGCGGACCGTCGTTCGGTGGACGGCCGGTACGTCATCGTCGAGCTGGACCCCGCCGAGAACCTCGGCTGGACCGTCATCGTCTCCAAGTGCCCGACCTTCCTGTGCAGCGTGAAGGTCAACACCGAGCTGCCCACCCGGGTGACCCAGCGCAAGGACGTGCACGCCCAGCCCGGCAAGGGCAAGGGCAAGGGCCCGGTGCAGGCCAAGGCCGCCCCGAAGACCCCGCGCGGGGTCACCGAGAAGCCGGTGAACCTGCTCGTCGACGACTTCACGTACGGCTCGTACCTGAGCAACGGCATGGTGCTGCCCTACCACTACCACCTGCCGAAGAACTATCAGCCCGGCAAGAAGTACCCGCTGATGGTCGTCCTGCCCGGGCACGGCATGGGCTGGGACGGCGACAACCTGGGCGTCCAGATCGCCGCCGACATCCCGGCCACCGCCTGGCTCCAGTCGAGCTGGACCGGCAGCCGCGAGGACGTCATCGTGCTCGCCCCGCAGAACCAGCGGGTCGGCCTGCCCGCCGAGGGCGACCTGCTGATCCGGCTGGTCGACCAGTTCGTCAAGGACCACGCGGTGGACACCGACCGGGTCTACGCCACCACCGTGTCGTACGGCTCCCGGCTGCTCTGGGAGGCGTTCGCCAAGCGTCCCGACCTGTTCGCCGGTGGACTGGTGACCGGCGGTTTCCAGGTCGGTGCCGACCAGGCCAAGGCCATCGCCGCCGGTGAGGTGCCGCTCTGGATCACCCACGGCGTCAACGACCACCTGCTCAACATCTCGCTGGCCCGCAACACGCACACCGCCCTGCGCGCGGCCTACGAGGCCCAGGGCAAGACGCCCGCGCAGATCGCCAAGCTGCTGCGCTACACCGAGTACGGCAACGAGGCGTTCTCGCTGCCCGACTACCACGCCGCCTACGGTCCGACGTACGAGGACCGCAGCATCCTCCAGTGGCTGCTGGCCCAACGCAAGGGCTGACCCCTGGAGAAGCTCGCCGGCCACGACACCCCCGTCGTGGCCGGCGAGCCCGCTCTCTCCCCTCCCTCGGAGGGGCCGCTCCGCACCAAGGTCGACCCCTGGCCTCGCGATCATGGAGTTGTGGCTGAGGAAATGCACCGTAGGCGGCTTTTGTGAGCGCCAGAACTCCATGATCGACGTGGTGAACCGCGCTGTGCGGTCCGGGAACGCGCAGGATCGACACGGCCGGGGCAGGCCGGTGGTGCCCGATTGGCGGGGCAGCACGTACGGTGCGGTGATGCGAGTCGTACCGGGATGGGCGTTGGTCTCCGCCGTGGTCGCGCCGGTCCTCCTGATCGGTGGGTGGACGCTCGGCGCGGCCCGCCAACCGGGCGGGTTCGACCAGGTCACCGGGACGATCAGCGCACTCGCCGCCGTCGGCGCGACCGACCGGTGGATCATGACGGTCGCGCTGGCCGGGCTCGGGCTGTGCCACTGTGTGACCGCCGCCGGGCTGCGTCCCCTCGCACCCGCCGGGCGAGCGCTGCTGGCCCTCGGCGGGGTGGCGACCCTGGCGGTGGCGGTGTTCCCGCTTCCGGCCGACGGTGGCGGGTCGGTGCCCCACACGCTCGCCGCCGCCGTCGCCTTCGGCGCGCTGGCGCTCTGGCCGGCCCTGGCACTGGCAGCAGGTCAAGGGACCGTAGCGCGACGGGCGCCGTGGGTGGCGCTGGCGGTCGGGTTGCTGCTGCCGGTGGCCTGGTTCGTGGCCGAGATGGCGGTCGACGGTGGGCGGGTCGGTCTGGCCGAGCGGGTGGCGGCCGGAGCGGAGGCGTTCGCACCTCTGTTGGTGGTCACCGCACTGCGCCGCACGGGCCGGTCAGGTCGGACGGGCCGGACGGGCCGCACTGCGCCAAACAAGTGACGGCGGGGTCGACGCCACGGCTCGCCGGCCGTGACGTCGACCCGGTCCGCCTAGTCGCTCAGGCAGGAGAGCAGGGCGGCGGCGAGCAGGTTGGCCCGCTCGTCGACGACGCCGCCCATCTGGTTGACCACGTAGCCGAAACCGACCCGGTGCTGGTCGTCGCCGAAGGCGAGGTGTCCGCCCGCGCCGTCGTGGCCGAAGCTGCGCGCGCCGAGCATCGGGCGTGGCGTCGAGTGGACGAGGAAACCAGTCCCCCAGCGGTGTCCGACGTCGGGGAGTCCGTACACCTGCTGACCGGCGACGCGGACGGTGACGGCGTCGTCGACGGACGCGGTGGTGAGCAGCGGTCCGCCGCCGACCTCGGAGACGCAGGCGGCGTAGAGGCGGGCCAGTGACTCGGCGGTGCTGATCCCGCCCGCGCCGGGGATCTGGGCGGCCTGGATGGCCGGGTCGTTGAAGCTGACCAGGCCGTCGGCGTCGGCGGGGAAGGCGAACGCGCCGCCCATGGTGATCCCGCGCTCGGCGACCGGGTCGCCGGCCGGGAAGGGTTCGCCGAGCGGCGCCAGCATCCAGGCGACCGCGTCGCGCTCGGCGGCCGGCAGGCCGACCCAGGTACGCAGGCCGAGCGGCTCGGCGAGGGTGCGGGCGAGGTACGCGCCGGGCGTCTCCCCGGTGATCCGGCGGATCACCTCGCCGATCAACCAGCCGTAGGTGATCGGGTGGTAGCTGTGGGCCGTACCCGGCTGCCACAGCGGGGCCTGCTCCTCGATCGCCTCGATCACCGGATCCCAGGCGAGCACCTCCGCCCGGGTGAAGGAGCGGTCCAGTGTGGGCAGTCCGGACTGGTGGGTGAGCAGCCAGCGGACCGGGATCTCGGCCTTGCCGTGCCGACCGAACTCGGGCCAGTACCGGATGACCGGGGCCTCCAGGTCGAGTCGGCCCTGCTGGACCAGGAGGTAGGCGCAGATCGCCATGATCCCCTTGGTCACCGAGAAGACCACGGCCGGGGTGTCGGCGGTCCAGGGCCGACCGGAGCGCGGGTCGGCCAGCCCGCCGTACAGGTCCACGACCTTGTTGCCCCGCAGGTAGACGGCGACTGCCGCGCCGACCTCCCCACGTTGGACGAAGTTGTCCCGGAACACGTCGGCGACGGGCCCGAAGCCCTCGTCGGCGTGGCCGTGGATCGGGGTGTCGTTCAACCCGTCATCCCTTCACGGAGCCCTGCAGGAGGGCCTTGATGAACTGGCGCTGGAAGATCAGGAACACGATGAGCGTCGGTGTGAGGATGAGCAACGATCCGGCGCAGAGCAAGACCAGATCGGTTCCCCACTGTCCCTGGAACGCGCCGAGGGCACCGGCCATGGTCCGTTTGGTGGCGTCGTCGACCATGACGATGGCGAGCAGGAACTGGTTCCAGGTCCAGAGGAACAGCAGGATGGTCAGCGAGGCGATGGCCGGGCGGGCCAGCGGCACGTGCACCCGCCAGAACAACTGCCAGGTGTTGCTGCCGTCGACCCGCGCCGCCTCGGAGAGTTCGCGCGGCACGTTGGTGAAGTGGGCGCGCATCCAGAAGACCGCGAACGGCATGTAGAGGCCGATCAGCGGCAGGATGATGGCCCAGCGGGTGTTCAGCAGGCCGAGGTCCCGCATCTGGTAGTACAGCGGGGTCACCACCGCCTCGAAGGGCAGCGTGAGGCCGAGCAGCAGCAGCCCGAAGGCGATGTGTCCGCCGGCCACCCGCAGGTGCCCGAGGCCGAACCCGGCCATGGTCGCGATGAGCACCCCGAACGGCACCACCCCGGCCACGATCAGCATGCTGGACACCAGCAGGGCGCCCATGTTCGCGGCGGTGAAGGCGTCGACGAAGTTGCCCCACTGTGGATCGGACGGCCAGGCCAGACCGGTGGGTACGGTGCCACGTGGTTGCAGGGCCGCCGAGAGCATGCTCAGGAACGGCAGCAGGGTGACCACGACCAGGGCGATCAGGAAGACGCGTCCGGTCAGCCGCTCGCTGCGGGTGGTCATGTTCATGGCTTCTCCCCCCGGGTCAGCCGCTGGATGGGCAGCACGCAGATCAGCACCAGCAGCATCAGCACCACGCCCAGGGCCGAGGCGAGCCCGACCTGGCGCTGGGAGAAGGCCAGCCGGTAGATCTCCAGGCCCGGCACGGTGGTCTGGATACCCGGGCCGCCGCTGGTCGAGATGTAGACGATGTCGAAGCTGGCCAGCGCCGCGATGATGGTCACGGTGAGGCAGACGCCGATCTCCTGGCGGAGGCTGGGCAGGGTCACCGCGAAGAACTCACGGATCGGACCGGCGCCGTCCATCCGGGCCGCCTCGTACAGCGACGGGTCGATCTTGCTCATGCCGGTGACCAGCAGGATCGTGCAGAGGCCGAGCATGATCCAGGTGCCGATCACGCCGACCGACGGCAACGCGGTGCTGAACTCGCCGAGCCAGGCGCGGGTGATGCCGTCCAGCCCGACGGCGCGTAGCACCTGGTTGACCAGACCGTTGCTGGACAGCACCCAGCTCCACGCGATGCCGGCCGCCACCAGCGGGATCACCTGCGGCAGGAACAGCACGGTCCGGACCAGCGTGCCGCCGGGGCCGGTGGTGATCCGCCGGACCAGGCTGGCAACCAGCAGGCCGAGGGCGACCGGGATGAAGCTGAAGAAGATGATCAGCACGAAGGCGTTACCGATGATCTTCAGTAGGTCGCTGTCGGTGAAGACGGTGACGTAGTTGTCCAGGCCGACCCAGGTGGCCGCCCCGATGCCGTTCCAGCGGTAGAGCGAGTACTGCACGGTCAGCACGAGCGGGCGCAGGACGAAGAAGCCGTACATGGCCAGGGCGGGCAGGACCCAGAGCCAGCCGCTCCACCGCGCCACGCGGCCCCACCGCTTCCGGTGGGGCCGCGTGGCGGGACGGGGGTCCGCCCCGCCGGGCCGGGCAGTGGTGCCCGACCCGGCGGGAACGCTGCCGAGGGCAGACGTCATCGGGACAGTTCCTTCTCGTACTCGGCCTGGACCGCCTTGACGTAGCCCTCCGGGTTCTGCTGGCCGGCGATCAGCTTCTGCATCTCGGGGGTGATGGCGGCGGCGAAGATGCCACCGGTGGCGTTGGCGGTGAAGTCCACCGCGCCGTTGTCGGCGCCGAGCTGCTGGGACGCCTTCAGGGTCTCGGCCAGTACGGTGCCCTCGGTCACCGGCGGCAGCGCCAGGTCGGCCGGGCCGCCCGGGTGCGAGCCGCCGACGTTGACCGAGATCTCGCGGGCCTTGTCGTTGGTGTGCACCCAGTTCAGGAAGAAGGCCGCGGCGTCGGCGTTCTTGGCCCGCGCACCGACACCGAAGGTGTTCGGCGCGGACATCGCCACGTTCTTCGCCTCGGCGGTCTCACCGGGGAAGAGGAAGAACCCGACGTCACCGGCCATGTTCTTGTCCAGGTTCGCCGACTCCCAGTCGCCGTTGAACATGAACAGGCCGTTGCCCTTCTGGAACTCGCCCATCATCGCGGTGTAGTCGATGGCGTTGGCGTCCTTCGGGAAGTAGCCGTCCTTGGCCCACTTCTCGATGGTCTGCGCGGCCTTCAGCGAGGCGGGGGTGTCGAAGGTCGCGCCCGGCTTCTGGAAGATCCAGTCCGCGATCGGGCCCGGGTCGCCGAACTGGTTCTGCAACGCCTGGTACGGGAAGTTGATGCCGGCGGTGTTCTTGTTGAACTGCATGATCGGCTGGAGGCCGGCGGTCTTGGCCTTGGCCAGCAGGTCCTCGAACTCGGCGATGGTGGCCGGCGGCTGGGTCATGCCGACCTGCTCGGCCTGCTTCTTGTTGTAGAACACGCCGGTCACGCTGTAGCCGAGGCCCATGCCGTACAGCGAACCGGTGCCGCGCTCGCCGCCGCCCTCGGTCAGCCGGAGCTGGACGAGCTGGGAGGCGGGGAACTTGTCCCAGCCGTACGCGTCGAAGTACGGGTCGAGGTTCTTCAGCAGGCCGTCCTTGACCAGGTCGACCATGGTGGGCAGCCGGATGATGTCGGGCGCGTTGTCCGAGGCGAGCACCCGGGGCGCGTTCTCCACGATGACCGTGAACTGGTCCTCGCGGATGTTGAACGTGACGTTCGGGTGCTGCTTGGTGAACTCGTCGGCGAGCGCCTTGGCCAGCGGGAAGCCGGTCTCCGCGTACATCTCCAGGGTGATCGGGTCGGTCCCGAGTTCGGTGCTGACCGGGGCGCCGGAGTCCTCCGGCGCGGTCGGCTCCGAACCCGGAGCACTACAGGCGGTGGCCGTCAGACCGACGGCGAGTAGTGGCACCATCAGTGCCAGCCGGCGACGGGTGAATCTGGTGGACAACTCCCGCACGTCAATGGCTCCCTTGACTCATCCGCACGTCCACGCCGGTCGGCGACCGGCGAGTACGCTCGCCACCACGGTCGGTGAACGCCACGCTCGCGCGTCGCGCACCGGACCTCGGCTCGCGGTATCCGATATGACCTCGGAGGTCGCTGTCGACAGCGTCCTCCGCAGTGGCGAAACAACGTCGCTAAACTGATTTAGCAGAGCATGCGCGCGGCACCCCGGCCTGTCAAGGACGAGTTGGCAACGGTCCGGAAACAAGCGGTTCACCAGGGGACTTCACCGACACCCGGACGGTCACCGGTGAGCCGGAACGCGACTCGACCCATCATGATGGGCAACGGCGGCGTCGTACGGACGACCGCGAACGGAGGACTGATGGGCCGCAACAGGGCAACACTGGCCGATGTCGCCCGACGGGCTGGGCTGTCCAAGACCGCAGCCTCGATGGTGCTCAACGGGCGCGAGGGCACCCGACTCTCCGCCGAGGCGCACCAGCGTGTCTTCGCGGCGGCGGAGGAACTCGGCTACCGACCCAACGTGGCCGCCCGCAGTCTGCGTACCCGCAAGACGGCCACCATCGCCTTCGTCTCGGACATCGTCGCCACCACCCGCTTCGCCGGTGGCCTGATCCGGGGCGCCCTGGACGCCGCCCGCGAGCGGGACCACGTCCTGCTGATCACCGAGACCCAGGGCGACGCGGCGTTCGAGCAGTACGCCATCGAGGCGATCCTCGACCGCCAGGTGGACGGCGTGATCTACGCGGCGATGGCCACCCGCCGACTGACCGTGCCGAAGGCGATCCTGAACGGCCCGGTGGTGCTGCTCAACGCCACCAGCTCGGAGGAGTTGCCCAGCGTGCTGCCGGACGACGAGTTGGCCGGCGCCACGATCGCCGAGGCCCTGCTCGCCCGGGGCCACCGGGACCGCATCGCGCTGATCGGTCGCAACCGGCCCAAGGAACGCGACCCGGAGATCTCCCTCGCCGCCGAGGCGCGGCTGCGCGGCATCCGGGGCACGCTCGCCGCCGCCGGGGTCGCGCTGTTCGTCGAGGGCTTCTGTACCGAGTGGCTGCCGGAGCACGGCTACACCGCCACGCAGGCCCTGCTCGGTCGTCCGGACCGGCCGAGCGCGATCATCTGCATGAACGACCGGCTGGCCTTCGGGGCGTACCAGGCGCTCGGGGAGGCCGGCCTGACGATCCCGGACGACATCTCGGTGATCTCCTTCGACGACGACCCGATCGCCTCCTGGCTGCGCCCGGGGCTGTCCACGGCCGCCATCCCGCACGAGCAGATGGGCCGCCGGGCGGTGGAGCTGCTGCTCGACAAGGACGACTCCGGCCCGGCCCTGGTGCCGATGCCGCTGCGCCGTCGCCGGTCGGTCGCGGCTCCGGCCGGGCGGACGCCGCTGCCGCGCGCCGAGAGCGACGCCACCCCGAGGTCGCGGGCTAAACCGATTTAGTGATACCTTCCCCGCCATGCTTCGTCTGCCCGACCACTGGGTGTGGGACAGCTGGTACGCCAAGGACGACGACGGCCGGTGGCACTCGTTCTTCCTGCGCGCCTCCCGGGCCCTCCTCGACCCGGACCGTCGCCACCGCCGCGCCACGATCGGCCACGCCGTCTCCACCGACCTGCGCGAGTGGCGGCTGCTCCCGGACGCGTTGGTGCCCGCCGACTCACCGGGCTGGGACGACCTGGCCACCTGGACCGGCAGCACCGTACGCGGGCCGGACGGGCGGTGGTATCTCTTCTACACCGGCGTCGGACGCGCCGAGGACGGGCTGGTCCAGCGCATCGGCCTGGCCGTCTCCGACGACATGGTCACCTGGCACCGGCACGGCGACACCCCGCTGCTGGAGGCCGACCCGACCTGGTACGAGCTGCTCGACCTGGACGCGTGGTACGAGCAGGCGTGGCGCGACCCGTGGGTCTTCGCCGACCCGGACGGCGACGGCTGGCACATGCTGATCACCGCCCGCGGTAACCAGGGGCCGGCCGCCGAACGCGGCGTCGTCGGTCACGCGACCTCGCCCGACCTGCTGAACTGGACCGTCCGGCCGCCACTGTCCACGCCGGCCGGATTCGGGCACCTCGAAGTGCCGCAGGTCGCCGTGGTGGACGGACAGCCGTTGCTGCTGTTCTGCACCAACCCCTCGACCGCGCCCGGCGAGTCCCGGGAACGGCTCTGGCTGGCCACCGCGCCCACGGTACGCGGCCCCTGGGACATCACCGCCGCCCGGCCGATCGACCAGCCGCACCTGTACGCGCCCCGCCTGGTGTCGACCGACGACGGCTGGGCACTGCTCGGTTTCGTCGAGCACGGCGACGGGACGTTCGTCGGCGAGATCAGCGACCCGGTGCCGGTCCGCTACGAACCCGCCGCCGGCCTGGTGGCACGCGAGCCGCTGCCGGCCACCGGTGGTGCCTGAGGTGCAGGTCGGGGCCGACCCGGGGCCGTCGTCGGCCGCACCGGCGGTGACCGTGATCGGTGAGGCCGTCGTCGACCTGGTGCAGGAGCCGGACGGCCGGTACACCGCCCATCCCGGTGGCAGCCCGCTCAACGTGGCCGTGGGGCTGGCGCGGCTGGGCGTACCGACCGCGTTGCTCGCCCGCTTCTCCACCAACCGTTTCGGCCGGCGACTGCGCGCGCACGCCGAGACCAACGGCGTCGACCTGCGGCACGCCGTCGACGCCGACGAGCCCGCCACCCTGGGGATCGCCACGCTGACCGGAACCGGGGTGGCCACGTACGACTTCTATGTCGACGGCACCGCCGACTGGCAGTGGCGCGCCGAGGAGCTGGACCCGGTGGTCGTCGGGCGAGGCATCGTGCACACCGGCTCGCTGGCCGCGTTCCTGCGCCCGGGCGCCGACCGGCTGACCGACACCCTCCGGGCCGCACGCGGGCGGGGCGCGCTCGTCAGCGTCGACCCGAACATCCGGCCCGGCCTGATCGGCAGCCCGACCTCGGCCCGGGACCGCGTCGACGAGCTGGCCCGCGTCGCACACGTGCTCAAGGCCAGCGAGGAGGACGTCGCCTGGCTCTACCCGGGTCGCACGACCGACGACGTCCTGCGGCACTGGCGGGACCTCGGCGTGACGCTCGCCGTGGTCACCCTCGGTGCCGGAGGCGTGGCCGCCGCCTGCGGCACCCGTGGGTTCCGGCAGCCGGCCCCGGTCGTCGCGGTGGCCGACACCATCGGCGCCGGTGACGCGTTCACCGCCGGGCTGCTCGCCGCCCTGTCCGGCGTCGCGCCCGGATGGTCCGAGGACGACGTGCGGGCCGCGTTGCGGTACGGCGTCGAGGTGGCCGCCGTGACCTGTACCCGGGCCGGTGCCGACCCGCCGTACCGGCACGAGATGGCGAGCCGCTTCCCGACCGGGTCCTGAGCCGCATTCGGTGGCTCACGGCAGGTCGGCGTGCATCCGCCGCCACTGTCCCGGGGTGCGGCCGTAGGCGGCACGGAAACGCCGGGCGAAGTGGGTCGGGTCGCTGAACCCCCAGCGGCGGGCCACCACGGCGATCGTCAGGTTGCGGCTCTGCGGCCGGAGCAGTTCCTCACCGGCACCCTTCAGGCGCTCTCCGATGATCCACTGCGCCAGGCTGAAGTCGGCCTGGGCGCAGACCTTGTACAGGTGCCGCAGGGAGACGTTGTGCGCCATGGCGATGGCGGCCGGACGCAGGTCGGGATCGGCCAGGTGCTGCCGGACGTACGCTCGGACGAGGGTCAGCAGCGTACCGGCCCCGTCGACCCGGGCGTGCCGTGCGCCGCCGTACGCCGCCGAGGTGAGCAGCGCCCGGGCCAGCTCGACGCTCGCCGCGCCCAGCACCGGTGCCGCCGGATCGGTGCCGAGCCGGTCCGCTCGCTTCACCACGTCGACGACGTGCCGGGTGACCAGCGGATAGAGCGGGCTGGCCGGCAGGTTCCCCAGGGCCCGCCGGATCACGTCCACCGGCAGGGCGAGCCGGTCGATCGGGAACTGGAGGCACCCGGCAGCCCCGTCGCCGGACCAGGAGAAGTCGTACGGCGCGGACAGGTCCATCCCCATCAGTCCGCCGGGCGGGACCAACGCCTGGCGGCCCCCCTGCTCCTGCCGGCCGTCGGCACGCCGCTGCACGGAGAGCGCCACCACCGGTGACACGTCCTGCCGGGTCTGCCGGGCGGTGCGCAGCAGCCGGATCCCGGACGACTCGGTGGTGAAGACCGAGACGCCGCCGAGGTCCCAGACGGCCATCCGGGCGTACACGTCGCCGTCCGGGTCCTCGTGGATCACGTGGCACGGCGCGGAGGCGTACGCCATCGTGGCGTGCACCGCCTCGACCCGGTCGCGGAGCGGTAGCTGCGCGGTGTCCAGGACGACGGCCATCAGCTCACCTCGTCGGCTCGAACCGGGCCGGCTGCCGGGGTATCGGGTCGACGGGCGTCAATGCCCGCGCAAGGCCCGGCACCGGCACACCGGACGGTCCAAGGATCCCATGCCGGCGTTACGAAGCAGAGAATCCCTGACGCTCTCGGGCGATGCGGGCACAGGGTGCGGCGCCGGTGGTCAGGCGGCGACCGACCCGGTCCAGCCGTCGGTGCCGGGCACGAGGCCGGTGTAGCCGCCCCGGTGGTAGAGCAACGGCGAGCCGGCGGCGGGACTGTGCACCAGTTCCGGTTCGGCCAGCACGATGGCGTGGCTGCCGACCGTCACCCGGTCGATCACCCGGCACAGCAGCCAGGCGAGGGTGTCGTCGAGGATCGGTACGCCCTCGGGGCCGACCTGCCACCGGGTCGGCGCGGCGAACCGGTCGATGCCGCTGGTGGCGAAGGTGCGGGCGAGATCCTGCTGGTGCTGGGCGAGCAGGTGGACGCCGACGTGTCGGGCGGTGGCGACGGTGGGCCAACTGGACGAGCCGAGGTGGAGACAGAACGACACGACCGGCGGCGACAACGACACCGACGTGAAGGACGTGGCGGTGAACCCGACCGCCGGCTTCCCCGGCGCGGTCACCACGGTGACCGTGCTGGCCTGGTGCCGCAGCAGGGTCCGGATCTCGTCGGTCTCGGCGTCGAGGGGCGGCCGGTCCTCGGTGGGCGGTGTCACGGGTTCCTCCCGGAGATGGTGCGCTGCGGCTGGGACACCCCGTCCGCCGACCGCTCGTACGGGATCTTCTCGCCGGCCTCGACAGCGATCGGCAGGCGGTTCTCCGGTGGCGGCAGGGGGCAGGTCGCGAAGTCGGTGTACGCGCAGGGCAGGTTGGTGGCGCGGTTGAAGTCCACGACGACCCGGCCCTGCTCGTCGGGCGGGTCGACGGTCAGGGCCCGGTTGGCGGCGTACGTGGTCACGCCGGAGGTCTCGTCGGTGAACAGCACCGACAGGCTCCCCGGCGTCCAGCCGTCGAACGCGGTGAGGCGCAGTGGCACACCGTCCACGCTGAACTCGATCGTGCCGGGGGCGTCGTAGACGTGCTGGAGTCCCTCGACGGCGGCGCCGACGGTGGTCGGTCGCGGACTGTCGAAGGGGACGAACCGTCCGGCCAGGACCCAACGGGTCGACGGCGGGTACGCCGGGGTGCCCCGGAAGGCGGTCCGTAGCGGGTGGTCGGGGCGGCGGGGACGCAGGATGTCGTACCCGCCCCGGCGGGCGATCTCCAGCACTCCGCCGTCGAACCCGACGGTGACGCCGCCGCGTTCCGCGATCGGGCCGAACTCGTGGCGGCCGGTCACCGGTCGCCCGTCGACCAGGAGTTCCTCACCCTCGGCGAGGTCGACCACCACGCCGTCCGCACCGGTGTGCCACCGACCGGGCAGGTCGGCGACGCGCTCGGGGCGGTCGGTGAGCCAGTACAACCCGGTCACGGCGAGGAAGCCGTGCGGGGCGGCCAGGTTCTCCTCGTGGCGGCGGTGCCACGCCTGCCACTCCCGGGTGAAGGCGTCGGGCTGCTGGTCGTCGCCCTCGGACGCGTCCGCTGCCGGGTGCGGATGAGGCCGGGTCATGTCGGGTTCCCTCCGTCGAGAGTGGATGCGGCAGGCGTCCGCCCGACCGTCTCGGGCGACCGGGAGCGTGGGAGGTGCCGGGTCGCCGGGCGACGCTGCCCGATCGGCGGCAGGACGGTGGCGCGGGGTGTCCACACCGTCACCCTGCCAGTGACCGCGTTCACAGGCCACTCCCCCTACCTCGCTCCTCCGTCGGGAACCACCCGAGACCGGGCACAGTGCCCGCCTCTCGGAGCGCCCCTCCCGGCCGCACGAGATATACCCTACTCATCCGGTTGGTTATATGGGTATTGTGAGCCGACCCACCGGACGAGGCAAGGAGGTGGCATGGCGACGAGCGCCGCGCGGCTCGCGCCGGGGCTGCACACGGACCCCGCGCCCGTCTCGATACGCCAGGTCGGGCGCGCATTCGTCGGCCGTCGCGGCACGCACCGGGTGCTGGACGACGTCACCCTGCGGATCGAGGCCGGCGAGGTCGTCGCCCTGCTCGGCGCCTCCGGGTGCGGTAAGTCGACACTGCTGCGCCTGGTCGGCGGGCTGGACCGACCGAGTGCCGGCGAGATCACCGTGGACGGTCGACCGGTGCGCGGGGTGGCCGACCGCACCGCCATGGTCTTCCAGGATCCCCGCCTGCTGCCGTGGCGGACGCTGGCCGGCAACGTGGCCTTCGGTCTCGCACCCGGCCACGACCGCACGGCCGCCCGTCACGACGTCCGGGCCTGGCTGGAAGTGGTCGGGCTGGGCGCCTTCGCCGAGCACCGCCCCCGGCAGGTCTCCGGCGGGATGGCCCAGCGCACCGCGCTCGCCCGGGCACTCGCCCGGCGACCCGGTGTCCTGCTGCTCGACGAGCCGTTCGCCGCCCTGGACGCGCTCACCCGCCTGCGCATGCAGGATCTGGTCGACCAGGTGCAACGCGCCGCCGGCAGCACGGTGCTGCTGGTCACCCACGACGTCGACGAGGCGCTGCGGCTGGCCGACCGGATCGTCGTCCTCGGTCCCGCCGACCCGCCCGGGCAGGGGTCGACCGTCCAGCACGTCACCGCCGTACCGGGGGCGCGGCCCCGGGACCTCGGCTCGCCGGCCTCGGCCGCCCTGCGCACCGCACTACTCGACCGTCTCGGCGTCTCCCCCGAAGGAAGCAGGAGTTCATGAGAAGGACCGTCGCCGTCGTGCTGGCCGCCGCCCTGCTGCTCACCGGCTGTGTCGCCGGGGAGGACAGCGGCGGCTCGGCGGCCGGCGGCAGCCAACTGCGGCTCGACTACGCGTACTGGAACCCGGCGAGCCTGGTGCTGCGCGAGCAGCGCTGGCTGGAGGAGGAGTTGGCCGACGAGGGGGTGTCGGTGAGCTGGTTGCAGTCCGCCGGCAGCAACAAGGCCAACGAGAACCTGCGCGCCGGAGCGCTCGACATCGGCTCGACCGCCGGAGTCGCCGCGCTGGTGGCCCGGGCCAACGGTTCACCGATCAAGACCGTCGGCGTGTTCAGCCAACCGGAGTGGGCCGCGATCGTGGTCGCCGAGGGCTCCTCGATCACGTCGGTCGCGCAGCTCAAGGGTCGCAAGATCGCCGCGACGAAGGGCACCGACCCGTACTTCTTCCTGTTGCAGGCGCTCGACGAGGCCGGGCTGGCACCGGGCGACGTCACCGTGGTCAACCTCCAGCACGCCGACGGCAAGACCGCACTGGAGCGCGGGGACGTGGACGCCTGGGCCGGCCTCGACCCGCACATGGCCCAGACCCAGGTGGACGCCGGCTCCACCCTGCTCTACCGCAATGTCGCCTTCAACACCTACGGCGTGCTCAACGCCCGTGAGGAGTTCGTCTCCCGCCAGCCCGAGCTGGTGCAGCGGGTGGTGAACGCCTACGAACGGGCCCGCCAGTGGATCGTCGCGAACCCGGACCAAGCGGTGGAACTGCTGGCCCGCGAGTCGAAGGTGTCTCCCGCCGTCGCCCGGGTGGTGCTCGCCGAACGCACCCGGTTCGACGTCGACCCGGTGCCGGGCCCGGCGCAACGACAGGTCTTCGAGCGGGTGCTGCCCATCCTGGTCGCCGACGGCAACGTCCGCACCGACACCGAGGCCCGCGCGGCGCTGGACAGCATCTTCGAGCCCCGCTTCGCCCAGGCGCGGGCCGAGCCGTGAGCGCGGGCAGTCCGGTGGCGGTGCAGCCGCCACCGGCCCGCCCGGTCGAGCCACCGGCCCCGGCCACCGCCGGAACCGGCCGGGGCTGGACCACCCGGATGGGGTACGCCGTCGCCGGGCTGCTGCTTCCGTTGGCGCTGCTCGTCGGCTGGCACCTGCTGGCCACCTCCGGCGGCTACTCCCGCGCACAACTGCCGCCCCCGTACGACGTGCTGCTGGCGCTGCGGGAACTCCTCGCCCGGGGTGAGCTGTGGCAGCACCTGGCGATCAGCGTGCAGCGGGTCCTGCTCGGGTTCACCGCCGGATCCGTCGCGGGACTGGCGCTGGGTGCCCTGGTGGGGCTCTCCCGGGCAGCCCGCTCGCTGGTCGGCCCGACCATCCAGGCGGTCCGGGCCATCCCGTCGCTGGCCTGGGTGCCGCTGCTGCTGCTCTGGTTCGGCATCGGCGAGACGCCGAAGATCACCCTGGTTGCGATCGGGGCGTTCTTCCCGGTCTACACGACCGTGGCCGCCGCGCTGCGGCACGTCGACCCGCATCTGGTCGAGTTGGGCCGGGCGTACGGCCGTTCCGGCGTACGGCTGCTCGGCACGGTGCTGCTGCCCGCTGCCACACCGCCGGTGCTGGCCGGGCTGCGTCTGGCGATGGCGCAGTCGTGGCTCTTCCTGGTCGCGGCCGAGCTGATCGCCTCGTCGATGGGGTTGGGTTTCCTGCTCATCGACAGCCAGAACACCGGCCGCACCGACGTGATCCTGCTCGCGATCGTGCTGCTGGCGGTGCTGGGCAAGCTCGCCGACACCCTACTCGGCCTGCTGGAGCGGCGTTTCCTCGCGGTCTGGACGTGACCCGCCGTCGGACGGACGAGGCGCCGGGCCGGTCAGAGCTGGCCGTGACGCGGCGGTGGAGTGCCGTCGAGCAGCCACCGACCGATGTGCTGGACCTTCCACCGAGTGGGATCGTGCAGCGTGTGGGTACGCGCGTCGCGCCAGTACCGGGACAGGTTCAGCGCGCCGGCGGCCGAGCGGGTGCCGCCGAGTTCGAACAGCGCCGAGGAGACCTCCACCGAGGCGCGGGCACCGGCCACCTTCGCCACGGCGGTCGCCACCGAGGCGCGGGCCGTACTGTCGTCGGTCAGGTCCGCCTCGGCCGCGTCGATCGCGGTCGCCGCCTCACGCAGCAGCGCCTCCGCGCCGCGTACCAGGATCTCCAGCTCCCCGGCCTGCTGGACGAGCAGCGGCTCGTCGGCGGCCCGGTCGACACCGGACTCGAACCACGGCCGCGCCCGGGCCACCTGCGCCACCGCGGCGTCCAGCGCGCCCCGGGCGATCCCGGTGTCCAGGGCGGCGTGCAGCACCTGGGCCCGCGCGCCGTAGGTGGTCGCCGCACCGAAGATCGACGTGTACGGCACCACCTGCGTCTCGTCCACCGGCACCTGCTCCAGCAGCACCGTCCCGCTGGCGGTGGTGCGCTGCCCCATCCCGTCCCAGTCGTCGCGCACCGTCACCCCCGGGGTGTCCCGAGGCAGGTAGGCCAGCACCTTCGCGGGTGGGCCGCCGTTCGCCGCCGGGTCGCCGTTCGCGCCGGAGTCACGGAGCGCAGCAGGATTGTCGGACGCCGCGTGACCGTCGGGCTCGGCCGGGTCGGCCAGTACGGCCCGGACCACCAGCCAGTCGGCGAACAGCGCACCCGTGCAGTAGAACTTCTCGCCGTGCAGCACGTATCCGCCGTCGGCCCGGCGGCGCAGAGTGGTGGCGTCGTCGGCGACGGTCCGCCCGCCGCGCTCGGACTGGGCGTTGGCGAACCGCTGCCCGGCCAACGCGGCGGCGAAGTAGCGCCGCTGCTGCTCCTCGGTGCCCTGCAGGCGCAGCGCCTGGAGGAAGACGACGTGACTGT
This sequence comes from Micromonospora sp. NPDC049900, assembly GCF_044461025.1. Taxonomy (NCBI): domain Bacteria; kingdom Bacillati; phylum Actinomycetota; class Actinomycetes; order Micromonosporales; family Micromonosporaceae; genus Micromonospora; species Micromonospora sp. NPDC049900. The sequence continues at coordinate 55,644 of NZ_JBITKM010000018.1, read as the reverse complement.
GCGGGATCTGGGCGAGGCTGGCGTCGGCCGCCGCGAGCGTCCGGAACACCTCGGTCAGCGTGGCGACCGACACCTCGGCGCCACCGAACTCGGCGGGCACCGTGACGCCCAGCAGACCGGAGGCGGACAGCTCGTCCACCTCGGCCTCGGGCAGTCGTCGGTCCCGGTCCCGGACGCCGGCCTCGTCGGCGAAGACGGCCGCCAGTTTCCGGGCGACCTCGACGGCCTCCTCGTCCGTCCGGATCACACGCGTCATCCCGCCGACCACCTTCCCACCGAAGACTGTGAATCCTATCGGTTGAATAGGGTTAGTCTCGCCCTCGGCGGCGCCTGGCGTCAATTCCGCCGTACCACCAGACCGCGCTGCCGTTCCGACGTGATCTCACCGCCAGCTCGGACAGCACCCGATCCCGGATCGAGTGGTCTCATGGTCGTGGGAAGGCCACTCGATCCGGGATCGAGCACGATCTTGCGCGGTACGCGTCGGGATCGACGAGGCGCTCGCTAGTGCGACGGCGCGAGGGTCGGTTCCTCCGAACGCTGGGCGGGCGCGGTGACCGTGGTGGTGGGGCTGCCCGGCGTGATCCGGATCCGCACCGGCGAGTCGACCTGGATCCCGAGCGCGTGGAACTCGTTGCGGGTGAGCGTCACGATCACCGGCTGACCGCCGGAGGTGGTCACCTCGACCCGGATCTCGAAACCGATCCGGGTGATCCGGGTGACCCGGCCGACCACGCCCGCGCTGTCGCCGCCGTCGGCGGTGAGCTGGAGGTCGTGCGGACGCACCAACTCGTCGCCGAGCTGGGTGACCGGACCGAGGAAACGCATCACGAACTCGTTGGCCGGACGGTCGTACAGGTCGTCGGGCGAGCCGATCTGCTCCACCCGCCCCTCGTTGATCACCACGATCTCGTCGGCGACCTCCAGGGCCTCCTCCTGGTCGTGGGTGACGAAGACGGTGGTGACGTGCACCTCGTCGTGCAGCCGGCGCAGCCAGTCGCGCAGTTCCTTACGGACCTTGGCGTCCAGCGCGCCGAACGGCTCGTCGAGCAGCAACACGGTGGGCTCGACGGCCAGCGCGCGGGCCAGCGCCATCCGCTGGCGCTGGCCGCCGGAGAGCTGCGACGGCAGCCGTTCGGCGAACTGTCCGAGGTGGACGAGCGCCAACAGCTCGTCCACCCGCCGGGTGATCTCGTCCTTGGTGCGCTTGCGGATCTCCAGCCCGAAGGCCACGTTGCGCCGGACGGTCAGGTGCTTGAACGCCGCGTAGTGCTGGAACACGAAGCCGACGTTGCGTTTCTGCGGCGGCAGGTTGGTGGCGTCCACGCCGTCGATCTCGACCCGCCCGGTGTCGGCACGTTCCAGTCCCGCGACGATCCGCAGCAGCGTGGACTTTCCGCCGCCGGAGGGACCGAGCAGCGCCGTGAGCCGACCGGCGGGGATGCTGACCGATACGTCGTCGAGCGCGACGAAGTCTCCGAAACGCTTGCCGACCTGGGAAATCTCGATGCTCAACGGTCTTCCTTCGGCCTGAGGACGGATACGACGATGATGCAGGCCACGGCGACGAGGGCGAGGAGGAAGGCGGTGGCGTACGACCCGCCCTTGTCGAAGTTGAGGTACTTCTCCTCGACCACGAGGGTGGCCGTCCGGGTCGCCCCGAGCACGTTGCCGGAGACGATCTTGACCGCGCCGAACTCACCGAGCGAGCGGGCCAGACTGAGCACGACGCCGTAGATCACGCCCCACTTGATCGACGGCAGGGTGATCCGGCGGAACGTCTGCACGGCGTTCGCACCGAGACTGCGGGCGGCCTGCTCCTGCTCGTCGCCGACCTCCTCGAGGACCGGGACGACCTCCCGGATGACCAGCGGCAGCGCCACGAACACGGTGGCCATCACCATGCCCGGCACGGCGAAGATGATCTGGAGCCCGGCCGCTTCGAGCGTCGGGCCGAACCAGCCGTCCCGGCCGCCGTAGACCAGGATCAGCGCCAGGCCGACGACGATCGGTGACACCGACAGCGGCATGTCGAGCAGGGCGTTCAGCGTCCGTTTGCCGGGGAAGTCGTAGCGGACCAGCAGGAGCGAGATACCGACGCCGAAGACGGTGTTGATGACCACCGCGACGACCGCGACGAGGACGGTCAGTTGCAGCGCGTGGATCACGTCGGGGTCGGTCAGGATGTCGTTGAGGTTGACGAAGCCGTCCGCGAACGCGTTGCGTCCGACCAGGTACAACGGCCAGGCCACCAGGAAGAACAGGTACGTCGTCACGACGAACCGCAGGACGTACCGGCCGGGACGTCGGCCGACCCGGGTCCGGGTGCCGGTGGAGCGCTCAGCCACGGCGCATCACCCTCCGCTGAATGACGTCGAGTACGACGATGACGGCCAACGAGACGGCCAGCAGCACCACCGCGACCGCCGCCGCGCTGTCGGGGTTGTCGTTCTCGATGCTGCTGAGGATGCGCACCGAGGCCACCTCGGTCCGCATCGGCAGATTGCCGGTGAGCAGGACCAGCGACCCGTACTCACCGACGGCGCGGGCGAACGACAACGCGGCGCCCGCCGCGATGGCCGGGGTGAGACTGGGCAGGATGATCCGCCGGAAGGTGGTGAACCGGCTCGCGCCCAGCGACGCCGCCGCCTCCTCGGCGTCCGGGTCGAGTTCGGACAGCACCGGTTGCACGGTGCGCACGATGAACGGCAGCGTGACGAAGAGGAAGGCGAGGAAGACCGCGATCCGGGTGTTGGCGATGTTGACGCCGAGCGGGCTGTCCGGCCCGTACAGCGACAGCAGCACCAGGCCCGCGACGATCGTCGGCAGGGCGAACGGGACGTCGATCAGGATCTCCAGTGCCCGTTTGCCGAAGAAGCGGTCCCGCACCAGCACCCAGGCGATCAGCGTACCCATCACGACGTTGACCAGCGTGACCAGCAGTGCGGCGCCGACGGTCAGCCGGAGCGTGGCGGCGGTCTGCTCGTTGGTGACCGTCCGCCAGAATCCGCCCCAGCCGCCCTCCGAGGCGGTCACCACGACGGCGGCGAGCGGGATGAGGACCAGCAGGCTGAACCAGACCATCGCCACGCCGAGCCCGAGTCCGGAGACCCGGGTGAGCGGGAGGCCGGCCCGGGCCGACCGGCGGTTGCCCGCCGGTCGGTCCGGAACCAGGGTCGCCGAGGTCACTTCGCCTTGCCGGAGGCTGCGATGATCTTGGTTACGATGCCGTCACTCTCGTCGAAGAACTTCTTGGACAGCGCCGACCAGCTCTCGAAGTCCTTCTCCACGGTCAGCAGCTTCTGCGGGGCCGGGAACGGGTTGTTCGGGTCGATCGCGCCCTCGACGCCGCTGGTGTCGACGCCGTCGATGATCGGCCGGAAGCCGGTCAGCGCGAACTGCCGCTGCCCCTGCGGGCCGAGCACGAAGTCCAGCCACTCCTTCGCCTTCGGGTCGGCGTCCTTGAGGATCGCGCCCGGGTTCTCGATCAGCATCGTGGTCTCCGGCAGGACCCAGTCCAGCTTCTCGCCGTTCTGCCGGGCCAGGATCGTCTCGTTCTCGTACGCGAGCAGCACGTCACCGGTGCCGCCGAGGAACGCGGTGGTGGCGTCCCGCCCGCTGTTGGGCAGCGACACGACGTTGCCGAACAGCTTGGTCACGTACTCCTGGGCCTGGGCCTCGGTGCCGCCGTTGGCGGCGATGTGCCCCCAGGCGGCCAGGGCGTTCCACCGGGCCGCACCCGAGGAGGCCGGGTTCGGGGTGACGATGCCGATGCCCGGCTTGATCAGGTCGTCCCAGCCCTGGATGTTCTTGGGGTTGCCCTCGCGGACGGCGAGCACCACCACCGACGACGAGACGATGCCCTTGGTCGGGCCGTCGTCCCAGGTCGCCTCGACCAGTCCGGCGTCGACCAGGCGGGTCACGTCGCTGCTGACGGAGAAGTGCACGTAGTCGGTCTTCAGGCCGGCCACCACGGCGCGGCTCTGGTCGCCGGAGGCGCCGTACGAGGTCCGGAACCGGACCCCCTTGCCGGCCTCGGTCTTGTTCCACTCGGCGGCGATGGCCTTGTTGGCCGCCTCGGGTACCGCGAAGCCGACGATGCTCAGCGTGGCGGAACCGCCGCCGGCCGCCTCACCACCGCCGCAGCCCGACAGCGCCATGCCGGTGACCATGGCGAGAGCGATGGCCGCTCTGATCCGGTGCCTCATCGGAAGCCGTCCTCCTCCAGTGCGTGACCGCACTACATAAATCCGACCGATTAAATAGGGAATATGCCCGTTTTGAGCTGCCGTGGACCGAGCAGTGGTGGGTGCGGCCACGGACCGGGCGTCGATGCCCGGCCGGCACGACGCCGATCCCCGTCGCACCCGACTCCACATCGGGCGCGGCAGGTCTGATCGTCCGCGCCGACCGCGCACCGAATATCCCACTAACTCGACAGGTTTTCAAGCCTTGGGGGACCGGGGTGACCGACAGGCTCGACGCGGCGATCCGTCACGCCACCCGGGGCGGCCGATCGACGGCCTCCCGCCCCCGCCCGTCGGCGGGCGCGAGCAGATCCGCCAGAGTGGCGTGGTCGACCACGTCCTCGATCGCCCGGTGCACCGACAGCCACACCTCACCCAGCCCGGCGGCCACGCCGTGATAGCTGGCCACCTCGGCGGGCGCACCCCGGACCGTCGTCAGCGCCCCACCCGTGGCGCGCAGCACGTCGCCCACGGTGATCCCCTCCGGCGGGCCGGTCAACGCGTAGCCGCCGTCCGCGCCGCGCAGGCTGTGCAGCAGGCCGGCCCGACGCAGGTCCAGCAGGATGCCCTGAAGGAAGGAGTACGGAATGTCCTGGCTCGCGGCCAGCACCGCCGCCTTCACCACCGCCGGGTGACGCTCGGCCACCGCCAACATCGCCCGCACGGCGTAGTCCGATCGCGCTGAGACGTACACGTCACCCCACCAGCACCCTACATAATCCATCAAACATATAGGAATGGTGGACAGTCGGAGGCGGTCCGTCAAGGTGTCGGGCCGGGTCGGCTACTCGGCGCGCATCGCGCGGACCGCCTCCCCGGCGAACAGGCAGGCGGCCCGGTGCCCCGGAGCGACCTCGACCGGCGGCGGATCGGTCTCGGCGCAGTCCGGCCGGGCCTGCGGACACCGCGTCCGGAAACGGCAGCCCTCCGGCGGGTCCACCGGGCTCGGGATGTCACCACCCAGGATGATCCGCCGCCGGGCCCGCTCGACCTGCGGATCCGCCACCGGGATCGCCGACAGCAGCGCCGCAGTGTACGGATGCGCCGGCTGCTGCCAGATCCGGGACGGCGTACCGGACTCCACGATCCGCCCCAGGTACATCACCGCCATCCGATCGCTCATGTGCTCCACGGCGGCCAGGTCGTGCGCGATGAACAGATAGGTCAACCCCAGGTCCCGTTGCAGCCCCCGCAGTAGGTTCATGATCTGCGCCTGCACGCTGAGGTCCAGCGAGGCGATCGGCTCGTCCAACACGATCAGGTCGGGCTCACCGGCCAGGGCGCGCGCGATGCCGACCCGCTGCCGCTGACCGCCGGAGAGCTCGTGCGGATGCCGGTCGGCGAGATCATCACGCAACCCGACCATGTCCAGAAGTTCTTCGACCCGCCGCCGTCGCGCGGTGCCCCGATCGGTGAGCCGGTGCACGGCCAGCGGTTCGGCGATGCTCGCGCCCACCGTACGGCGCGGATCGAGGGACGCCTGCGGATCCTGGAAGACCATCGCCACCCGGCGACGCAGCGCGCGCAACCGCCGCCGCGACCAGTCGGTCACGTCTTCTCCGGCCACCCGCACCGTGCCCGAGGTCGGGTCGACCAGCCGCAGCAACGCCAGCCCGGTGGTCGACTTGCCGCTGCCCGACTCACCGACCAGACCCAGCGTCTCGCCCCGGCGTACCCGCAGCGACACCCCGTCCACCGCGCGGACCACGCCCGCCGGGGTCGGGAACCACACCGTCAGGTCGTCGAGTTCGGCGACCACGTCAGCCGGCCCGCCGGGCCGATGGCCGGTCAGGTGCGGCTCGGTCCGCTCCGCCGTCATCGGGCCTCCCCGTCGTGCCGTCGCGGATAGAAGGTGCGCACCTCGTGCCGCGCCGACACCGGCACCAGCGGCGGCGGCTCGTGTTCACAGCGGGCGTCACCCCGCACCGGACAGCGAGGCCAGAAGGCACACCCGGGCGGCAGGTCAAGCGGACTCGGCGGGGCACCCCGGATGGTGACCAGTTCGCCGCCGCCCGCCGCCGGGTCCGGCCGCGCCGCCAACAGCGCGCTCGTGTACGGGTGTGCCGGCCGGCCGAACACCGCGTCGACCGGCCCCTGCTCGACGATGCGGCCGGCGTACATGACCGCCACCGTGTCCGCGATCCCGGCGACCACGCCCAGGTCGTGGGTGATCCAGACGACCGCCGTGCCGAGTCGTCGCCGCAGGTCCGCCACCAGCTCCACGATCTGCGCCTGCGTGGTCACGTCCAACGCGGTGGTCGGCTCGTCGGCGATCAGCAGATCCGGCTCGCAGGCCAACGCCATCGCGATCACCACCCGCTGCCGCATACCACCGGAGAACTGGTGCGGGTACGCGTCCACCCGCCGCTGCGCCGACGGGATGCCGACCATGTCGAGCAGTTCGACGGCGCGGGACCGGGCCGCCTGCCGACTCAGGCCGAGATGCTCCTCGCTCGCCTCGGCCACCTGCCGGCCCACCGTCAACACGGGGTTGAGCGACGTCATCGGATCCTGGAACACGAAACCCACGTGCCGCCCACGCAACCGACGACGCTGCGCCTCCCGCAGCCCGGTGAGCTCCGTACCGAGCAGGTGCACCCGCCCGGTCACCCGGGCCGAGCGCGGCGCGAGCCCGGTCGCGGCCAACACGCTCATGCTCTTGCCGCTGCCCGACTCGCCGACCAGGGCCAGCGTCTCCCCCGCCCGCACCGACCAGTCCACCCCGACGACCGCCCGCGCCGGTCCTTGGCGGGTACCGATCGTCACGGTGAGGTCCTCGATCCGCAGCACCTCACTCCGGTCGCTCACGCCGGCACTCCGCTACGCTCCGCGCCGCCATGAGGCACCACCACACCGCACCGACGATTCACTCGCTGACGCTCGCTCATGCCGGCACTCCGCTGCGCTCCGCGCCGCCACGAGGCACCACCGCGCTGAACCTGATGATTCGCTCGCTGACGCTCGCTCATGAGGTGCTCCTTCGGGCTTCGGCGACGGTGAGCTGTCGGGGATCGAGCACGTCCCGCAACGCGTCGCCGACCAGGTTGAACGCCAGGACGGTGAGGAAGATCGCGGCCCCCGGGAAGACACCCAGCCACCACGCGTCGGTGACGAACTCCCGGCCGTCGAAGAGCATCCGGCCCCAGGCCGGTTCCGGCGGCTGCACGCCGAGACCGAGGAAGGAGAGCGCCGCCTCGGAGAGGATCGCGAAGGCCAGCGACAACGAGGTCTGCACGATCAGCGGCGCCGCGATGTTCGGCAGCACGTGTTGACCCATGACGCGCAGGTCAGACGCGCCGATGGAGACCGCCGCCCGGACGAAGACCTGCTCCCGCACCGACAGCACCCCGGCCCGGGTGACCCGGGCGAAGATCGGGGTGTAGACCACCCCGATCGCGATCATCGCGGTGAGCAACCCGGGGCCGAGCACCGCCACGATCGCCACCGCGAGCAGCAGCACCGGGAACGCGAACAGCACATCCATGCACCGCATCAGGATGTTGTCCAGCCAGCCGCCGTAGTAGCCGGCGAGCAGCCCGAGGGTCACCCCGACGGCCAGGGCGATCCCGACGCTGACCAGCCCCACCTGGAGCGACACCCGGGCCGCGACCATGACCCGACTGAGCACGTCGCGACCCAACTCGTCGGTGCCGAACGGGTGCGACCAACTCGGCGGCTGGAACATCCGGTCGACGTCCACGTCGTTGATGCCCGACGGTGCCAGCCAGGGACCGGCCACCCCCACCACGACCAGCAGGACGAGCACCGCGCTGCCGCTCAGCGCCAGCGGATCGCGCCACAGCGCCGACAACGCGCGACGCACCTGACCGTCACCGCCGCCGCCTCGCAAGCCCCGGCCGGTCCACGGCGGTACGAATCGTCCGAGCCGCCCGCTCATCGGACCCTGATCCTCGGGTCGAGGCGGGCGTAGAGAACGTCCACCAGCAGGTTGACCAGCAGGAACAGTGCCGCGACCAGCAGCACCGCGCCCTGTAGCACCGGATAGTCCCGGGCCCGGACCGCGTCGAAGGTGAGCCGGCCGATGCCGGGCCAGGCGAACAGCACCTCGATCACGATCACACCGCCGAGCAGGCTGGCCAGTTGCACCGCGACGACGGTCACCACCGGGATGAGCGCGTTGCGCAGCACGTGCCGCAGCACCACCACCCGGGCCCGCAACCCCTTCGCCTCGGCGGTGCGGACGTAGTCCTCAGAGAGCACCTCCAGCATCGAGGAACGGATGAAACGGGTCAGGATCGAGGCGGTGACCAGGCCGATCGTGGCGGCGGGAAGGACCACGTGCGAGGCCCACCGTGCCGGGTCCTCGGTCAGCGCCACGTACCCCGACGGCGGGAACCACCCGAGCACCCCGGCGAAGAGCAGGATGCCCATGATGCCCATCCAGAAGTCGGGCACCGAGACCCCGAACTGGCTGAACACCCGAACCGCCTGGTCGACCAGCGTGCCCCGGCGGATGGCCGAGACGATCCCGAGCGGGAACGCCACGAGCATCGCGAACAGCACCGCGGTGAGCGCCAGCGACAGCGTCGCCGGCAGCCGTTCCAACAGGATCGCGGTGACCGGTCGGCCACTGCGGAAGCTCACACCGAGGTCGCCGGTCAGCGCCCGGAAGAGGTAGTCGAAGTACTGCGGGACCAGTGGCTTGTCCAGCCCGGACCGGGCCCGCAGCGCCTCGTACGTCTCCTGGTCGAACCGGGTGCCCAGCGCGACGCGTACCGGGTCACCCGGCACCAGTTGGATCAGCAGGAACACCACCAGGGTCACGCCGATCAGCACGACACCGGACTGCACCAGCCGGCGGATCACGAAGCGGGCCACCTGCGGTCCCCGCCCCGGTCACTTCGCCAGCGCCGCGTCGCGGAACCGGATCGCCCGGTCGGTGCGTACCTCGTAGCCGGTCAGACCGCTGGACCAGCCCTGCGCCACGTCCGGGTTGTAGAGGTAGATGTAGCTGGCGTCGTCGACGATCTGCTTGGCCACCTGCTCGTACCGCTGCTTGCGGGCGCCCTGGTCGGTCTCGGTGCGGGCCTGGTCGAGCAGCCGGTCCACGGTGGGGTTGGCGTACTTGTGGAAGTTGAAGGTGCCGCCACTGTGGTGCTGGGCGTAGTAGAACTCGTCCGGGTCGATGTTGCCCAGCCAGCCGAGCATGAACGCGTCGAAGTTGCCGTTGCCCTGCTCGTCGAGCCACTGCGCGAAGTCCAGCGTACGGATCTTGACGGTGACGCCGACCTCCGCCAACTGTGAGGCGATCACCTGGGCGGCGGTGACGGTCTCCGGGTACTCGCTGGTGACCATCAGGTCCAGGGTCAGCCCGCTGACACCGGCCTGGTCCAGCAGTTGCCGGGCCTGGTTCACATCGTGCGTGTACGGCGCGTACTCGTAGTGGTAGGCGCTGTTCTGCGGGATGGCGGTCTGGTTGACGGTGGCCAGCCCGAACTTGGCGGCCTTGGTGATCGCCTCCCGGTCCAGGGCGAAGGCGATCGCCCGGCGCACGGCGACGTTGTCGTACGGCTTACGGGCCTGGTTGAGGGCGAGGTACCAGTAGTCGGTGGACGGCACCGAGCGCACCGTCAGCTCGTCGGCGTCGAGCAGCGCGGGCACCTGCTGCGGCGGCAGGTTGTCGGTCCAGTGGACCTCACCGCCGCGCAGGTTCTGCAGGGCCACGGTGGGATCGCTGACGAAGGTGAAGTGCACCCCGTCCACCTTGGGCTTCTCGCCCCAGTAGTGGTCGTTGCGGACCAGCCGGATGCTGTCGCCGCTGGTGTAGGAGCCGATCGCGAAGGGGCCGCTGCCGACCGGCTTGGTGGTCACCTCACCGGACTCGACGTTGGCCTTCTGCACGATCGCCACGCCCTTGAAGCCGCCCAGGTTGGCGAGCAGGTTCGGGGTGGGGGCGGTCAGCGCGACGACCACCGTGGTGGGATCGGGCGCGGTCACCGACTTGACGGTGCCGAACTTGTAGGCGGTGTTCAGCTTCTCGTCGATGATCCGGGTGTACGAGTAGACGACGTCCTCGGCGGTCAGCGGTGACCCGTCGGAGAACTTGACGCCCTCGCGGAGGGTGAACGTCCAGGTGAGCTGGTCGTCGCTGGTGGTCCACCCGGTGGCCAACGCGGGCTGCATCTCCAGGTTCGCGTCCGGCTCGACCAGGGTGTCGTAGACGTTCTCCAGGACCTGGAAGCTGTAGTAGGCGGAGGTCTTGTGCGGGTCGAGTTGGTCGGGCTCACCGCCGATGGCGGCGTTGAGGACGCCGCCCGCGTTCGCCCCGTCGGCCCCGTCGACGTCGACCCCCTCGCCCGTGGTGCAGCCCGCGACCGCGACGAGCATCAGGGTGAAGGTGGCGCCGGCCAACCGGAATCTGGTGCTGGACATGGTCCTCCCCTGGATTCTTTCGGCTACTACTGAAAGATTTTGGCGAGTCTGGCCTGCTCTCCGGCGGTTGTCAACATAAATCGGGGTATATCTGGCAGGACGCGGTGCCGCCGGCTCCCTCCTGGACCTCACGCTAACCGCAAACGGCCGTGACGGCAGGACGCGTACGGCGGCGGGATCACAGGCAGGACCAGCAGTAGAGGTGTTCGTCGGCGTCCCGGGCCCGTCGGGCGAGCGCGCTGACCTCCTCGATCACCGGCTGCATCTGGTCGTCGGGGAGCGGCCCGTCCCAGGCGAGTTCCGCACCGCTCCCCCACCGGGCCGACAGCTCCGGCACCTGGTCGGCGGTGATCGACGCCAGCGTGTCCCGGGTCGCATCGTCGAGCACGGTCAACCAGGGGCCGTCCTCGGCGCCGCTCCACACCAGCCGGTCCTCCACCAGGTCGTCGGCCTCGGCCGGACCTCGCACGAGAGCCACCAGCTCCCCCAGCGTCGCCGACGGGTCGATGCCCTTGCAGTCGATCGCGTCGACCCCGGGTCGTCCGTCGGCCACGACGACCGGCCCGCCGTCGATCTCCGCCATCAGCCGCACCGCCGCGGCGTCGTCGGCCGCGCGAAAGTAGTCGTACAGAACACCCATGCCGGTATCCCAGCAGAGGGGTCCGACACTGCCGTCCTCGCAGCTTCCTCAGGGTTGCCCGTCGGGGCAGTTGTTGCTGGTCAGCTTCATCGTGTACTCGGCGTCGTCGCTGGTGATGCCGGACGGCACGCCGTCGAACCAGGTCTCCACCTTCTGCCAGCCCACCCGCTGCTCGTAGTGCAGGTGCGGGGCGCCCGAGTTGCCGGTGCTGCCGATCCGCCCGATCTGCTCACCCTGGGCGACCCGCTGCCCTTTCTCGACCAACGGCGGTTCGAGCAGGTGCAGGTACTGCGTCTCCCAGCGTCCGCCGTGATCGATCTTGACCCAGTAGCCGCCGCCCCGACCCCGGGGGCCGTCCGGGTTCTCCGGAGTACGCCCACCCAGCGACCCGTTGATGCCGGCCACCGTGACGGTGCCCCCGTACGAGGCGAGCACCGGCTGCCCCCACTGCTCACCCTGAAGCGGGAAGAAGTCGACGTCGTACTCGCCGTGGCCGGGGTAGGTGCCCACCTGCCACGTCTCGCCGCAGCCCACCGGCATCTGGAACAGCGGGCGCGGACCTGGCGGCAGCAGTTGCGGCACCACCACGTAGGCGACCGCGCCCAGGGCCGCGACGGCACCGAGCGCGAGCAGGAGCCACCAGGGACGGCGGGTACGACGATGGGTGCGGGGATGGCCGGTCGTCACCCTGCCAAGCATGGCAGAGCCCGACGAGTGGCCCCACCGCTGCCGGGCCGGACCGCGACGGCCACGTTCGACGGGGCCGAGTTCGGGTAACGCCCCGGTATGGCGCGGTACACGAAACCGGAGCTCCGGGAGCAGATCAAGGCGGAGATCATGGCCTCCGACCGGGGCGGACGCCCCGGCCAGTGGTCGGCCCGCAAGTCGCAACTGCTCACCAAGGAGTACGAGCGGCGCGGCGGAGGCTTCCTGGGGCCGAAGGACTCGCGGCAGCGGTCGTTGGAGCGCTGGGGCGCGGAGAAGTGGCAGACCAGCTCCGGCTCCACCCGGGCCCGCAAGGGCAACGAAACGGCACGCTACCTGCCGAAGAAGGCGTGGGACAAGCTCTCGGACGAGCAGAAGCGCGACACCGAGGCCAAGAAGCGGCAGGCGTCGCGAACCGGTCGGCAGTTCGTCGCCAACACCGGACCGGCCAAACGTGCCCGCAAGGAGGTGACCTCGCCCCGAGGCCGGGCTGCCACCTCGGCCGAGCGGCTGACGGAGCTGACGGTCCCCGAGGCCAGTCGACTCGTACCCGGCCTGGACAAGAACCAGCTCCGGGCGGCGCTGCGACGCGAACGCGGCGGCAAGGCCCGCAAGACCCTCCTGCAACGCCTCCAGTCGGAACTCGACCGCCGCTGATGCGCACGCGTCCCTCGGACGCGCATTGGTGCAAGGAAGGGTCCCCTGCTAACGCCTGGTGCATAGCAGGGGACCCTTCCTTGCATTCTCGCGGGCGCAGGGCGCGAGGCGCGGGCGCGCAGTCCGGGACGCACTCGCCGACACGATCCGCCATCCCGACGCGCCCGGGACGGTCGTCTCGCTGGCCGCCACCCTCGGGGTGAGCTGAGCCGAGCGATCAGCTACGGCACAGCAGGGCGTCGGGTTCCCTGCCGGGAGACCAGATCCAGGCGCGGTAGGCGACCCCGACGAGGTGCTCACCGACGGCACACTGTCCCTTGTGGTGGCCGGTGGCGAAGTCGCCGCCCGGGTTGCCGGTCGGCCGGTTGTCGCCACGGTCGAACCAGACCGTTCGTCGGGTGCCGCCGACGGTGGTGCCCGCGTCGCGGCAGAGCACCGACGACAGGTTGGCGCCACGGACGGCGTACCCGACGACCGTCTGGTGCGGCGGGCACTGCAGCTTGGTGAAGCCGGAGGCCCAGTCGACGTCGACGTACGACTCGTCGCGGACCACCACGTGACCGCCGGTGTCCGGGGCGTCGGTGCACAGGCCCCGGTTGCCGGTACGGCTCAGGCCGATCAGCCGTTGGTCGTCGGGGCAGGCCGCCTTGCGGGCGCCGGCGTCCCAGTCCGGTACGGCGCGCATCCGCACCGACTGGTTCAGGTCGGCGTGGTCGAGGGTCAGCATCGACCATTCCCGCACCGGGGCGATCGGACCGGTCCGGCCACCGGAGACCAGGCGACGCCAGGTGTCGGCCCGCCAGTCGTCGCCGTCGTAGAGACCCATCCGGTGGCCGGTGGCGTCCCAGTGCAGCAGCGCCCAGCCGTTGCCGCGCCGGTTGTCGTGCCAGCCGACCAGGGGCCAGTACGCGAAGTCGGCGTCGACGGCGATCAGGTGGTCGACGAAGTGGTGGAACCAGTCCCGCGAGCGCTGATCGGTGTTGTCCCGGCCACCGACACCGAACTCGCTGATCCAGACCGGTGCGGTGAAGTGCCGGTCGGCGTCGAGCGCCACGTACGTCGCCTGCCGGCGGACGGTCTCCACGAGCTGGTCGCGGGTGAGGTCCTGGTAGCGGGGGTCGCTGGTCTCACCGATGCCGGTCGCGCCGCTGTGATTCGGGCCGGTGTAGCCGTAGAAGTGCGCCGAGTAGACCAGTTTGTGGGAGCGCACGAGGGTGTGTGAGAGCCGGCCGACCGGTTCGAGGGTGGGGCGCCCGTGCGGGAACCCGTCCACCGGCAGGCCGTACCAGTTGATGCCCTCGATGATGATCAGCAGGTGGGGGTTGGCCTCGGTGAGGATCCGGTCACCGGCCCGCTGGGCGGCGGCGTGCCAGTCGTGCCGGTCACCGAGTCCCCAGTTCGGGTCGTCGAGGACGGTGCGGCGTACCTCGTTGTAGAGATCGGCGCCGACGACCCGGGGGTTGCCGACGTACCGGCGGGCCATCGACAGCCAGTCCTGTTCCCACTGGGCGGTGCTCTGGCTGGCGTTCCAGCGTTCGTTGCCGTCGACTCCGCAGCACCAGCGCGAGGTGTTGGTGTGGTTGTTGAGGATGACGGCGAATCCCTCGGCGGTCAGCGCCCGGACCGTCTCGTCGTACACCTGGAGCGGGGTACGGCCGCGGAGCTGCGGGTTGGCGCGGACGGCGGCGTCCGGCACCGGGCGGGTGTCGCGGATCATCTCGTTGGAGAACGGCAGCCGGACGCTGTTGAGGCCGAGTTCGTGGAAGCCGGCGAGGATGTCGGCCATCGGGGCACGGTCCAGGCCGATCGGGATCTGGTCGGCCATCTCCCCGGCGTGGTGGTTGGCCGGGTCGGCGCGGTCGCCGCTGCCGGTCCAGGTGCCGCTGGCACCGTGCCAGTTGCCGGACTTGAGCTTGAAGCGGTTGCCGTGGACGTCGACCACGTACCGACCCCGGGTGCTGAGCGGGCCGGTCCAGGAGGCGGCGAGGTCGCTGCCCGCCGTGGTCGGGGTGGTCGGGGTGCGGGCGCTGCCCGCCGGGGTGGACGCGCGGGCGCTGCCTGCGGCGGGCGGCGTGACCACCAGGAGGAACCCGGCCAGCAGGCCGGACACGGTGACGAGGCACAGCATCGACCTGCGCATGGCGACCTCCCGACGCCGACCTGATCACCGTAGATAGTAGACGGTCGATCAGGTGCACGCACCGGCCGCGAGCCCGCCCACGGCACGGAGACCGGTGGGCGGGCTCGCGGTGCCGGTCGGTCAGGCCGCGTCGAGACGGGCCAGTTCCTCGGCCGAGAGTTCCAGGTCGGCCGCGCCGACGGAGTCCCGGATCGTCTCCGGGCGCGACGAGCCGGGAATCGGGATGACCGTGGGCGACTTCGCCAGCATCCAGGCCAGGCAGACCTGCTGCGGGCTGACCCCGCGCTCCCGGGCGACCTCGGCGAAGACCGCGAACCGGGAGCCCAGTTCGGCGGCGTTGGAGATGCCGCCGAGCGGACTCCAGGGCAGGAACGCGATGCCGATTTCGGCGCAGAGCGTCAGCTCCGGTTCGCTGGACCGGAAGGCGGGAGAGAACTGGTTCTGCACGCTGACCAGTCGACCGCCGAGGATCTCGTTGGCCTGCCTGATCTGGTCGGGGTCGGCGTTGGAGATGCCGGCCATCCGGATCTTCCCGGCGTCGAGCAGGTCGCGCAGCGCCCCGACGGAGTCCGCGTACGGGGTGTTCGGGTCGGGGCGGTGGAACTGGTAGAGGCCGATCGCCTCGACCCCGAGCCGCTTGAGTGACGCCTCGACCGCCTCCCTGAGGTGCTCCGGCCTGCCGTTCAGCGTCCAGAGGCCGTCGCCGGGGCGTACGTGGCCGCCCTTCGTGGCGATCAGCACGTCGGACGTGTCGCCGCCGTAGCTCGCCACGGCGCTGGCGATCAACGACTCGTTGTGACCGGCGTCGGCGGGGCCCAGGTGGTAGGCGTCCGCGGTGTCGATCAGCGTGACCCCGGCGTCCAGCGCGGCATGGATCGTGGCGATCGAACGCTGTTCGTCGGGACGGCCCTCGATCGACATCGGCATGGCGCCGAGGCCGATCGCGCCGACGGCGACGTCACCGATACGGCGGGTCTGCATACAGGCTCCTCCTCGAAGCGGTGTGGTTCGGCGGGCGGGCGGTGGCCCGCAACGCCCGGATTCCACCTTCTACCCCGATAGCTAAGCTGTCCAACAGAAGAATCTGATTCCAGCAATCGGTGACGGTGATGAATCGTGGAGTTGCGCCAGCTTGAGTACTTCGTGGCGGTCGCCGAGGAACGGCACTTCACCCGCGCCGCCGAGCGGCTGCACGTGGCGCAGTCCGGCCTCTCCACCTCCATCCGCTCGCTGGAACGTGAGCTGGGCGCCAGCCTGTTCGTCCGCAACACCCGCAGCGTGGAGCTGACCGACGAGGGCCGGGCACTGCTCAGCCAGGCCCGGCACGCCCTGGCCAACGTGGCCGCCGCCAAGGACGCGGTGGCCGCCGTACGCGGGCTGCTGCGCGGCACGCTTGCCATCGGCACCCTGCAGTGCCTCGGCGCGGTCGATCTCGCGGCGACGCTGGCCCGCTTCCACGCCGCCCACCCCGGTGTCGAGATCCGGTTGCGTCAGGGCGGCTCGCCCGACCTGATCGAACGGGTCCGCACCGGCGACCTGGACCTGGCGTTCGTCTCCGCGCCCGCGAGCGCGGTGCCCGGCGTCGCGTTGGCCCCGTTCCGGGCCGAGCCGCTGGTGCTGGCGTGTGGGCCCGCCCATCCACTGCGGGACCGCGCCGCGGTCGACCTACGGGAGTTGCCGGGCGAGACGTTCGTCGACTTCTCCCCCGGCTGGATCAGTCGCGACGCCGTCGACCAGGCGATGGCCGCCGCCGGGGTGGAGCGGCGCGTCGCGTTCGAGGTCAACGACGTGCACTGGTTGCTCGACCTGGTCGGTCACGGGCTCGGCGTCGCCGTCGTACCGCAGGTCTTCCAGGGCAAGCGGACGGCCGCGCGTTTCGTGCCGCTCACCGACCCGCCGCACTGGCAGCTCGCGGTGGCGACCGCGGGCGGCCGGCATCCCAGCACCGCCGCGACGGCGCTGCTCGGCCTGGACGACATCCGGGCCGCCGCGACGAGCCGACCGGCCTGACCGACGCCGGGTCGGCGCGGCGGTACGCGTCGCGCGCCGACCCGGCGCACGCCGTCGAACCGGTCCGTACACACTGGATCGTCACGCCTGACGACACCAGGACGACCGGATGCCGCATATCGCTTCTTTTGTACGCGGAACAAATAATCTCCGCCTTCTCAGGGCAGCGGCACCCCTCCCGACACCCCTCGAACCACCGCCACGAAACGGGCATCCGCCCTGTTCGCAGTGGTGTTCACGGTCGCCCGATACCAACTCGTTACTTGACTCAATAGTTCGTTCGCCGTAGGAAGGAAGTGTGACTGACGTGGTGACGCCACCAACGAGCCCGGTGAGCCGGGAGCGGTCGAAGGAGATCAAGCGCCTCTCGGTGATCTCCACCGCCCGCCAGGTGCGGCTGCTCTCCCGCGCCGAGCTGACCGAGCTGACCGGGTTGAGCCCCGCCACGCTCACGCCCCTCGTGCGGGAACTGATCGCCGAGGGCTACCTGATCGAACGCGGCCCGGGCACCTCCCGGGCCGGCCGCCCCCGGGCCATGCTGGAGTTCAACCCGCGCGCCGAACTGGTCGCCGCGGTGGCGCTGGAACCCACCCGGATCAGTTGCGAGATCGCCGACAGCGACGGCGCCGTCATCGCCCACCGGGCGGTCCGGCTCAGCGGGGACATCGTCGAGACCATCTGCCGCTCCGTCCCCGAACTGGCCGGCGACGGGCTGCCCGCGCTGCGTGGGGTGGCGATCGCCGCGCCGGGTGTCTCCTCGGGCGGCACGGTCCGGCTCGCCCCCTCGGTGGGGCTGGTCGAGGGCCGGCAGATAGGCGAATCGGTGCAACGCCACCTCGGCGTACCGGTCGTGGTGGACAACGACGTCAACCTGATGGCGGCCGGCGAGCACGCCGCCGGGGCCGGCAGCGACGTGGCCGATCTGCTGCTGTTGCACGTCGCCGACGGCATCGGCGCCGGACTGGTGCTGGACGGTCAGGTCCGCCGGGGCGCCGGTGGCGCGGCCGGCGAGGTCGGCTTCCTGCCGCTGGACCCGACCGACCGGGGTCACGACGGGATAGGCCCGTTCGAGGCCCGGTGGTCGGAGAACGCCGTCGCCGAACGGGTCGTCGCGCTGGCCCCCGGCCGACGGCCGGACGAACCGGTGGCCGCCCTGGTCGAGCTGGCCCGCACCGACGCGCGGGCGACGGCCTACCTGGACGAGGTGTTGGCCGCCTGGTCCCGGCTGATCGTCTCCTGCGCCTGCGTGGTCGACCCGGGCCGGGTCCTGCTCAGCGGTGCCGCCGCCCAGCTCGACGACGACGCCGTGGCCCGCCTCCAGACGCTCGTCGACGCCTCCGCGCCCGCCGCCACCGAGGTACGCCGGGCGGTCCTCGGCGACCGCGCGGTGTTACACGGCGCGATCAGTTACGCCCTGGCCGCCGCGGCGGCCGGCACACCCCAGCTCCTTCCCACCCCTTGATCCCCTCCGGAGGTACCTCATGAAACGTCGACTTCTCCTGGCCGGGGCGCTCGCCTCGGTGCTCGCCGTCGGCACCGCCTGCGGCGGTGGCGGCTCGGACGACGCCGCCGGTGACGTTCAGCAGCTCACCATCTATACGGCTCGGGACAAGAAGGTCACCGACTTCGTGGTGGAGAAGTTCACCGCGAAGTACCCCGAGTACCAGGGCAAGGTCGAGATCCTCAACATCGGCGCGCAGGAGATCCTGGAGCGGGTCCGTGCCGAGAAGGCCAACCCGCAGGCGGACGTCTGGTGGGGCGGCACCCAGCAGGGCCTGTCCGCAGGCGCGGCCGAGGATCTGCTGGCCCCCTGGCAGCCGTCGTTCGCCGAGCAGATGGACGAGCAGTACAAGGACGCCGAGGGCCGCTGGTTCGGGGAGATCCTGCTGCCCGAGGTCATCATGTACAACAACGCGGCGCTGACCCCGGAGCAGGCCCCGAAGGACTGGGACGACCTGCTCGACCCGCAGTGGAAAGACAAGATCATCATCCGGGACGTGGCCGCGTCCGGCACCATGCGGTCGATCTACGCCTCGATGATCCAGCGTCTCTCCCCCGACGGCAGCAACCCGCAGCCCGGGTACGACTGGCTCAAGCGCCTCGACGCCAACACCGGCTCGTACGCGGCCAACCCGGCCGACCTGTACCTGAAGCTCTCCCGCCAGCAGGGCACGCTCAGCGCCTGGAACCTGCAGGACGTGCTCTTGCAGGCCAACCAGTCGAACATGCCCTTCGGCTACGTGATGCCCACCTCGGGCGCGCCGGTGCTGGTCGACGGCCTCGCCGCGGTCAAGGGCGGCAACTCCGAGGGTGCGCAGAAGTTCATCGAGTTCCTCTTCGACGACGGGCTCCGGGCCGATCTGGCCAAGGACTTCTTCCAGATCCCCGCCATCGAGATCGCCGACCAGCCGGAGTGGCTGGCCCAGCTCGACCTGCGCCCGATGAACGTCGACTGGAACGTGATCGCCGAGCACGAGACCGAGTGGATCAACCACTGGAACAGCCAGATCAAGAACAAGGGCTGACCCTGTCGGTACCGGGCCGGGTACGCGTACCCGGCCCGGCCGCCGATGCAAGGAGGGGTCCCTTCCTATACCGGAGGCGTTAGGAAGGGTCCCTTCCTTTCATCGCGGCCGGCAGCACGAGAAGGAGGACATCATGATCGATGTCACGCTGGAGTCGGTGAGCAAGCGATTCGCCCGCGCCGGCGACACCGCGGCCGTCGACGACGTCGACATCAGCATCGCCGCCGGTGAGTTCTTCACCCTGCTCGGCCCGAGCGGCTGCGGCAAGACCACCACCCTGCGCATGGTGGCCGGGTTCTACTTCCCGACCTCCGGCCGGATCCGCTTCGGCACCGAGGACGTCACCCGTCGCCCGCCGAACAAACGCGACACCGGCATGGTGTTCCAGAACTACGCACTGTTCCCGCACATGTCGGTGGCGCAGAACGTCGCGTACGGGCTGAAGATCCGCAAGGTCGGGCGGGCCGAGTCCCGGCGACGTGTCGAGGAGGCGCTGGGCGAGGTGCACCTGGGCGGGTACGGCGAGCGGCGCATCGACCAGCTCTCCGGCGGTCAGCAGCAGCGCGTGGCGTTGGCCCGGGCACTGGTCATCCGGCCGCGTACGCTGCTGCTCGACGAGCCGCTGTCCAACCTCGACGCGAAGCTGCGCGAGGAAACCCGCACCGAGATCCGCCGCATCCAGAAGGAGAGCGGCACCACCGCCATCTACGTCACCCACGACCAGGCCGAGGCGATGGCGATGTCGGACCGGATCGCGGTGATGGAGTCCGGCCGGGTGCAGCAGATCGGCGCCCCGCAGGAGATCTACCACCGGCCGACCAACGCCTTCGTGGCCCGGTTCATCGGCCGCAGCAACGTGCTGTCGCTGCCGGTCACGGCGGTCACCGACGAGACGGTCACCGTCGGCCGCCCGGACGGCACCGAGATCGCGGTGGCCGCGCCGGTCGGGCACGGCCTGCGGCCCGGCGAGGCCGCGCTGGTGTCGGTACGCCCGGAGCACATCGGCCTCACCTCGGCCACCGAGGCGGGCGCACTGCCCGGCCGGGTGACCGAGCTGGAGTTCACCGGCATGGCCACCAACCTGGTGGTCGAGGTGGCCGGTGAGTCGGTGCAGGTGGCCTCCATCGACGTGCCGTCCGGCATCGCCGTCGGCGACCAGATCGGGCTGCGGCTCAACCGGGAGCGCATGTGGGTGGTGCACCCGTGACGGCCGCACCCAGCGCCGCCACCGTCCCGCCGATCACCGAGGACCCGACCCCGGCCGGAGGCGGTCGTCGTCCCCGGCTGGGCGGACGCTTCGCCGGTGGCGCCAGCTCCCGCTGGTTCCCGTACGCGCTGGTGTTCCCGCTGGCGCTGATCCTGTTCGGATACGTGGTCCAGCCGATGTTCGCCACCTTCGCCGAGAGCGTCGGGGTGGACGGGGTGGCCAACTACACCGAGTTCCTGCGCGGCGAGGGCGTGGCCCGCTCGTCGCTGCTCACCTCGTTGGGCATCTCGGCGGCCAGCGTGCTGCTCTGCGGGATCGTCGGCGTGGCGATGGCGTTCCTGCTCAAGCGCTTCCAGTTCCCCGGCCGCCGGTTGATCGAGGCGATCATCCTGGTGCCGGCCGCGTTGCCGCCGCTGATCGGCGCCATCTCGTTCCAGTTGCTCTACAGCGAGACCGGCATCCTGCCGCGCGGGCTCCAGCAGTTGTTCGGCACCGAGAGCCCGGTGCTGCCGTTCACCGGTATCGCCGGTGTGCTGGTGGTGCACACCTTCACCATGTACCCGTTCTTCTATCTCGCCGCCTCGGCCGCGCTGGCCGGGATGGACCCGTCGGTGGAGGAGGCCGCGTACAACCTGGGCGCCGGTCGGGTCCGGGTGTGGCGTACCGTGCTGCTGCCGATGCTCACCCCGGCGCTGGTCTCGGCGTCGCTGCTGGTGTTCATGACCTCGCTGGCGTCGTACACCGCTCCGCTGCTGTTCGGGGTGGACCGCACGATGACCATGCAGATCTACATCAACCGCACCAACGGCGACCTGCCGATGGCCTCCACGTACGCCTCGGTGCTGGCGGTGGTGTCGATCCTGTTCCTGCTCGGTATGCGCTGGTACGAGGGGCGGCGCAGCTACCGCTCGCAGTCCAAGGGTGTCGCCGCGCACCGGCGGGAGATCACCAACCCGTTCGGCAAGTGGGCCGCGTTGGCCGCCTCGATCCTGGCCACGGTGGTGCTGCTGGCGCCGGTGGGCACGATCGGGCTGGTGGCGTTCGCCGAGGACGGCTCGTGGACGACCGAGGTGATCCCGTCGGCGTACACCTGGCAGAACTTCGTCACCATCTTCTCCGACCCGAGGGCGTTCCAGCCGATCCTCAACTCGTTGCAGATGAGCCTGATCGCCACGGTCGCGTGCGTGGTGGTCGGCGTGCTCATCGCGTACGCGGTGCGGCGGTTGGACTTCCGGGGCCGGGCGCTGCTGGACGTGGCGGTCATGCTGGCGTGGGCGCTGCCCGGCACGGTGGTGGCGATCAACCTGATCTCGGCGTTCAGCACCGGCAACGCGTTCAGCTTCGGGCAGGTGCTGATCGGCACCTTCTGGATCATGCCGCTGGCGTACTTCGTGCGGTTCCTGCCGCTGGTGTTCCGGTCCAGTTCGGCCACGCTGGCGCAGATCGACCCCTCGCTGGAGGAGGCGGCCCGCAACCTGGGCGCCTCGTGGTGGCGGGCGTTCGGCACGGTCACCCTGCGGCTGATGGTCCCCGGGGTGGCGGCCGGGGCGCTGCTGGCCTTCGTCAACGGCGTCGGCGAGTTCGTCGCCTCGGTGCTGATCTACACGTCGCAGACGGCACCGATCTCAGTCGAGATCAACAATCGGATGTACTCGTTCGAGGTCGGCACCGCCGCCGCGTACGGCATGCTCCAGGTGGCGCTGATCTTCGTGGTGATGGTGGTCTCCGGTCGGTTGCAGAGCGGCCGGTCGGCGTCCCGGGAGGCGGCGAAGTGGACGGCGTGACGCACACCGAGGTGACGGTGAGCTGGCCGGAGTCCGGCCTGCTGCCGGTCGGCCGGGTGCCCGGTGGCGAACTGGCGGCGGTGGCCGCCGCCGCGGACTTCGCGGTGCTGCCGGTCGGCGCGGTCGAATGGCACGGCCCGCACCTGCCGCTGGGCACCGACCTGATCCTGGCCGAGGGGTTCGCCGCCGAGAGCGGCGCGAGCGGCGACGGTCCGCGCGGGGTGCTCTTCCCCGCCGTGCCGTACGCGGCCTGCCCGGGGCAGACCCGCCCCTGGCCGGGGACGGTGGCGATCCGCCCGGAGATCGCGGTCGGCTACCTGGCCGACGTGATCGAGGGGATCGTCGCCGCCGGTTTCCCCCGGCTGCTGATCGTCAACGGGCACGACGCCAACATGTCCACCGTCCGGGCCGCGATGGAGTGGGTCTCCGGCCGCCGCCAGGCCAGCCTGCTGCTGGTCAACTGGTTCCAGTTGGTCACCCCGGCGGAGACCATCCAGCTCTACGGCGAGCTGCCCGCGCGTGGGCACGGCGGGGCGTACGAAACCTCCGGCGTGCTCGGTTTCGACCCCGACGCGGTACGCCTGGACGCGGTCGAGGACCTGCCGCCGAAGCCGAAGCTGCCGGTGGCGCACCCGTACGTGCTGGTGGAGTCCCGGCCCGACCCGTGGCAGGGCTGGTCCGGGCACATCTCGCTGGCCGACGTGGCGCGCGGCGAACGGGTCCGGCACCTCGCCGGTGCCCGGCTGCGGGAGATCGTGGCCGCCTGGGTCGCCGCGCCGCCACCCGCGCCGCCCACCGCCGATCCCCTGCCGACCGATCCGCCGCCGTCCGGTGATCCGCTGTCCGGGGAGGAGGGGTGACCGTGGACCGGGGACTGGACGTCGTCGACTTCCACCTGCACTTCCGCATCGGCGCCGACGAGACGGTCCACGCCTGCGAGGAGGCCGCCGGGATGCATCCCGGCGGGGCGTCCGAGCGGGCCGCCCGCGCCGCCGCCTCCGCCCCGTACGCGCGGGCCTGGCGACAGGCGTGGTCGTTCCCGGAACCGGAGCCGCCCGCCGCGCACTGGCCGGACGAGGCCGACCGCTGGGCCGACGAGTTGCGCCGGGTCGGCGTACGCCGGGCGGTGTTCGTCACCGGCGGCGGCAACGACGCGGTGGCCGACGTGGTCGACCGGCACCCGGACCTGCTGCTGGGCTTCGCCCACCACGACCCGTACGCGCCGGACGCCGCCGCCGAGCTGGAACGGGCGGTCACCGAACGCGGCCTGCGCGGGTTGAAGCTGTTCGCGCCGTTGCTGCGCGGACCGCTCGACGGGCCGGACCTCGATCCGCTCTGGGGCACCGCGCAGCGACTCGGTGTGCCGGTGCTGATCCACATCGGGCACTACGGCAGCGCCGGTGGCCTCACCTTCGGCCGGCACGGCGGCCCGGAGGAACTGGCCCGGATGGCCCGCCGGTTCCCGGAGCTGCCGGTGGTGGTGCCGCACTTCGGCGTGCAGTACGTGCAGGAGCTGCTCTTCACCGCCTGGGGCTGCCCGAACGTGCACGTCGACACCTCCGGCTCCAACCAGTGGGTGCGCTGGATGCCGTACAAGCTGACGCTGGAGGACCTGTTCCGGCGCTGCTACGAGACCATCGGCCCGCAGCGGATCGTGTTCGGCAGCGACTCGTCGTGGTTCCCGCGCGGGTACGTCACCCGCTACCTCGACGACCAGCTCCGCATCTGCCGGGAACTGGGCCTGCCCGACGAGCACCTGCGTGCGATCTTCGCCGGTAACGCCGAGCGCCTGCTCGGCCTCGACGACTGACCGGCCGACCGTCCGGGACGGCCACCACGCCGGCCCGGCCTGGAGAGGAATAAGGAACTCCGTCATGAGCACACCCGCGCTGACCACCTACCAGCGGCACCACCTGCGCCCCACCTACGACCACCACGTCGGGCACCTCTTCCCGGCGATGGTGCGGGCCAGCCAGGCACACGTGGTGATGCTGACCGAGCAGGGACTGGTCCCCGCCGAGCGGGGCGCCCGGTTGCTGCGCGGACTGGCCGAGCTGCGCGCCGACCAGGCCGACGCGCCGCCCTTCGACGGCACCTTCGAGGACACGTACTACCTGGTGGAGAAGCGCCTCGCGGCGGCCTGCGGGGTGCCCACCTCGGAGCTGGACGTGCAGATGGCGCGCAGCCGCAACGACCTCGACGCCGGGGTGTTCCGGATGCTGCTGCGCGACCAGGTGGCCGGGGTGCTCGACCGGGTGCTGGACGCCGGGACGGTCGCGCTGGACGCCGCGGACCGGTACGCGGACGTGGTGATCACCGGTTACACCCACCGGCGTCCGGCCCAGCCGACCACCATCGGGCACGCCCTGGCCGGGTACGCCGAGGCGCTGGCCGGGGAGGCGGTCGCCTACGCCGACCTGATCGAGGCGCTCAACGTCTCCCCGTTGGGGTCCTGCGCGTTCGCCGGCACCGACCTGGACATCTCCCCCGCCCGGGTGGCCGAGCTGCTCGGTTTCGCCGCCCTGGTGACCAACTCGTACGAGGCGGTGGCCGGCGCCGACCACCTGGTGCGGGTCGGCACCCTCAACGCCCAGGCGCTGGCCACCGGGGCGCGGTTGGCACGTACCCTGATGGACTGGCTGAGCTGGCAGTGGGTGACCACGCCGGGTGACTTCACCCAGGGCAGCAGCATCATGCCGCAGAAGCGCAACCCGGTGGTGCTGGAACACCTGGTCTCGTACGCCGGGCAGGCCGCCGCCGACGCCGCCTCGGTGCTGAACAACGTGGGCGCGGCCTGGTGGGAGGACTCGAACAACGCCACCACCGACGTGCAGGTGCGGCTCTGGGAGAGCAACGACCGGGCGGACCGCTTCTTCGCCCTGCTCGGCGGCTTCCTCGCCGAGATCGCGCCGTTGACGCCGCCGTCGGCGGCCGAGATCGTCGCCTCCGGGGCCACCACGACCGCCGCCGCCGACGCCCTGACCCGGCACGGTGTGCCGTTCCGGGCCGCGCACTCGGTGGTGGGTCGACTGGTGCGCGGTGGTGATCCGCAGGGCTGGACCGCCGACGAGGTGCGGGCCGCCGCCGAGGGGCTGGTGCCCGGCGGGCTCGACGACCCCGCCGTGGACGACCTGATCGCCGCCGCCGTCCGACCGGAGCTGGTGCTGGGCCGCGCCCAAGCCGACGGGCCGGGCAGCGACGCGGTACGCACCCAGGTGGCGACGCTGCGGAGCGGCTTCGACGCGGCACGGAAACGGCTGGCGGCGGTCCGCGACCGACTCGACCGGGCCGACGCCGCGCTGGACGCGGTCGCCGCCGAACTGGCGGCCCGATGAGCGTGCAACTGGCGCGGCCCGAGGCGGGCGCGCACACCGACGGGCTGCTGCTCGGCATCGACTTCGGCGGGACCAAGATGGCCGTCGGGGTGGCCGACCGGCGGGGCCGGCTGGTGGCCCGGGAGCGGGTCCCCACGTACGCCGAGCGCAGTGCGCCGCAGGCGCTGGAACGGGCGTTGCACCTGGCCGCCCGGTTGGTGGCCGAGGTGGGCGGCCCGCTGCTGGCCGCCGGGGTGGCCTCGCCCGGGGTGATCCGGCCGGACGGCATCGAGCTGGCGCCGAACGTCCCCGGCTGGGAGGGACTGCGGCTGGCCGACGCGGTCCGGGAGGCGCTCGGCGTGACCGAGGTGGCGGTGGACAACGACCTCAACGCCGCCGCCCTGGCCGAACTGCGGCTCGGTGCGCTGCGCGACGCCGACCCGGGCCTGGTGCTGGGGTTGGGCACCGGGGTTGCCGCGGCGATCACGGTCGGCGGCGCGGTGGTCTCCGGCCACCGGGGCGCGGCCGGTGAGATCGGGTACGCGGTCTCCGGCGGCCCGTGGCCGGGCACCATGCTGGAGCTGGACTTCTCCGGCCGGGCCCTGGACGGGCTCGCCGCCGAACTGGGACTGGTCGGCGGCGCGGCGGCTCTCACCGAGGCGGCCGGACGCCCCGGGCCGGAACGGCGGGCGTTGACCGCCCGGCTCGACGAGTTGGCCCGGCACCTGGTGACGAGTTGCCTGCTGCTGGACCCGCAGCGGGTGGTGCTGGTCGGCGGGGTGGCCGGCAGCGCGCTGATCCGGGAACTGCTCGTCGACCGGCTCACCGAGGTGCTGCCGCACCGGCCGGAGGTGGTACTGTCCCGGTTCGCCGACGACGCCGCCCTGCTGGGCGCGGTCACGCTCGCGCGGGAAGCGGTGGTGGTCACCGGCTGACCGCCGGGACGACACCCGCTACCGGATGGCGTCGAGCCACGACCACAGGTTAGCCTAACCTAACTTGTGGAGAGTGAGGCGAGATGGCACAGCCGACGGCGGAGGTCCGCCGCACCGACCGACGGCGGGTGAGGTGACCGTGCGGATCAGTCCGACCGGCCGGTTGTTCGGCGAGATGTTCTGGCGGCAGCGCCGGGACACCGCGCTCTGCACCGCCTTCTGGTCGCTGCACCAGGTGTGCGAGGCACTGGTCCCGGTGGCCATCGGCCTGGTCATCGACCAGGCGGTGAGCACCGGGTCCACCTCGGCGATGATCTGGTCCGTCCTCGGGATCTTCGCGTTGTTCACCGCGTTGACCATGGGCTGGCGGTCCGGGTTCTGGTTCCTGTCCAAGGCGGTGACCGAGGAGTCGCACCTGCTGCGGATGCGTGTGGTCCGGCGCCTGCTGGGCGGGCAGGGCATCCGCACCGGTCGGCAGAGCGGTGAGCTGCTCTCCATCGCCACCACCGACACCCAGGCCGCCGCCGACTCACTGGAGCTGGGCAGCCGGGTGGTCTCCGCGCTGCTCGGGTTGGTCGTCTCCACGATCGTCCTGCTGCGGATCGACTGGACGCTCGGGCTCGGGCTGGTCATCGGCATCCCGGTGCTGGTGCTCGGCCTGCACGCGCTCGGGCCGGTGGTGGAACGCCACACCTCGGCGCAGCAGCAGGCCATCGGCCGGGCTGCCGCGACCGCGTCGGACCTGCTGCGCGGGCTACGACCGCTGCGCGGGTTCGGCGGCGTCGACGAGGCGTCGCGGCGTTACCGCAGCGCCAGCCGCACCTCGCTGCGCGCCAACGTCGGCGCGGTCAAGGCCGGTGCCGCGTTCGTCGGCGTGTCGACCTTCACCACCGGCCTGCTGATCACCGTCGTGGCCGCCCTGGCCGGTTGGTTCGCCCTGGAGGGGCGGATCACGGTCGGGCAGCTCATCACCATCGTCGGCCTGGCCGCGTTCATCACCGACCCGGTGCTGAACCTGGCCGACTGCGTCTTCCGGCTGGCCACCGCGCGGGCCAGCGCGACCCGGGTCGCCGAGGTGCTGGCCGCGCCCGAGCGTGCCGCCTCCGGCGTACGGGCGGCGCAGCCCGGCCCGCTGGTCCTCGCCGAGGTGCACACCCCGGGCCTGGACGGTGCCACTCTCGAGGTGCGTCCCGGGGAGGTGCTCGGAGTGGTCACCGGGCAGACCACCACCGCCGACGACGTCACCGACCTGCTGGCCGGGGCACGGGCACCGGAGCGGGGCAAGGTGACCCTGGCCGGCACACCGTTCGGCGACCTCGACGTCGCCTCGCTGCGGCAGGTGGTGCTCGTCGAGCCGCACGCGGTCGACCTGTTCGGCGGCACCCTGCGCGAGGTGCTGCAGAGCGGGGACGACCGGGACGACGCGGCACTGCGGCAGAGCATGGCGGCGGCCTCCGTCGACGACCTGCTCGCCGAGGGCGGCACCGGCCTGGACCGTGAACTGCTCGACCACGGGCTGAACCTCTCCGGCGGGCAACGGCAGCGGATCGCCCTGGCCCGGGCGCTGCTCGCGGACCGGCCGGTCACCGTGTTCCGCGATCCGACGACGGCGGTCGACGCGGTCACCGAGCACGCCATCGCCGAGGGGATCCGCTCCCGCCGGTCCGGGGACGAACGCGCCACCGTGCTGGTCACCACCAGCGCTCCCCTGCTCGACCGGTGTGACCGCGTCGTCTTCCTCGACGCCGGGCGGGTGGCCGCCGTCGGATCGCACCGGCACCTGCTCACCCAGTC
This sequence comes from Micromonospora sp. NPDC049900, assembly GCF_044461025.1. NCBI lineage: Bacteria > Bacillati > Actinomycetota > Actinomycetes > Micromonosporales > Micromonosporaceae > Micromonospora > Micromonospora sp. NPDC049900. Next base: position 27,293 of record NZ_JBITKM010000018.1, on the reverse strand, counting down.
CGCGTACGCCGAGGTGGTCCTGCGATGAGCGCGACGACGATGCTGCCGGTCGCCTCCGGCCGGGAGACCCTGGCCACCTTCTGGCGCAACCTGCGCCGCTATCCGCTGCTGGCCTGGGCGTCGGTCCTGACATCCGTCGCGGCCAGCGGTGCGGCCGTGGTGGTGCCGATCCTGCTCGGTCGCCTGGTCGACCTGGTCGTCGCGGGCGGCACCGTCGACGCGCTGCTGGTGACCTCGGCCTGGATCCTCGGCATCGGCCTGCTGGCCGCGGTGCTGACCGGCGTGTCCCGGTGGCTGGTCACCGAGTGGGGCATGCGGGCCTGCGCCGACCTGCGGGAGGAGGTGCTCGACCGGGCCCTGCGGATGGACTCGGCCCGGTTGGAGAGCGCCGGCTCCGGCGACGTCGCCGCCCGGGTCACCGACGACGTGGAACAGGTCACCGACTCGGTGCGGCTGGCCGCCGGGATCTTCACCGCCCTGGTCACCGTCGTCATCACGTTCGCCGGTTTCGCCACCCTGGACTGGCGGATCGCGCTCGCGTTCCTGGTCGTCTTCCCGGTGCACGTGCTCAGCCTGCGCCGGTTCGTGCCCCAGGCGAAGCGGCTCTACGCCGCCGAGCGCGAGGCGGCGGCGGAGCGGACGCAGAGCCTGCTGACCACGTTCACCGGTGCCCGGACGGTGCACGCCTACGGCATGGCGCAGCGGCAGGGCCAGCGGGTGGACGGGGCGTCACGCAAGGCGGTCACCGCCCGGCTGCGGGCGGTACGCGGATTCCTGTGGTTCGCGAACATGATGAACTACGCGGAGGCGATCGGCCTCACCGCCGTGCTGCTGACCGGCTTCCTGCTGGTCCGCGCGGGCGAGAGCAGCGTGGGTGACGTCACCGCCGCCGCGCTGCTGTTCCACCGCCTCTTCGGCCCGCTCGGCATGCTGCTGATCTCGTTCAACGACGTCCAGTCGGCCGGTGCCGCGCTCGCCCGGCTGGTCGGCATCACCGGACTCGACGTCCCGGAGTCGCGCCCGCGTGCCGGGGACCGGCCGGCGGGCGGGATCGGCGCGAAGTCGATCGGGCACCGCTACCCCGGCGGGCCCACCGTCGTGCACGACGTGTCGGTGGAGATCGCCGAGGGTGAGTCGCTGGCCGTGGTCGGCGAGAGCGGTGCGGGCAAGACGACGCTGGCGGCCATCCTCGGCGGGGTGTTCCCGGCCGCCGAGGGCGAGGTGCTGCTCGGCGGGCGGCCGATCGCCGACCTGGATCCGGTGGAACTGCGTCGTACCGTCGGCGTCGTCACCCAGGAGGTGCACGTCTTCGCCGGCACTCTCGCCGACGACCTGCGGTTGGCGGTGCCGCACGCGGCCGAGGAGCAGATGTGGGACGCGCTGCGGCTGGTCGGTGCCGACCAGTGGGTCGCCGCCCTGCCGGAGGGGCTGCACACCCGGGTCGGCGAGGGCGAGCACCCGGTCACCCCGGGGCAGGCGCAACAGGTGGCGCTGGCCCGGGTCGCGTTGCTCGACCCGCCGATCGTGGTGCTGGACGAGGCGAGTGCCGAGGCGGGCAGTGCCGGGGCCCGGCAACTGGAGCTGGCCAGTGCCGCCCTGGTGCGGGGACGCACCGCGGTGGTGGTCGCGCACCGGCTCACCCAGGCGCAGAGCTGTGACCGGATCGCGGTGATGGCACACGGGCGGATCGTCGAGCTGGGCACCCCGGCGGAACTCGTCGCCGCGGGCGGCCGGTACGCCGAACTCTGGGCCGCCTGGCAACGCTGACCGTACGGCCGCCGGTCAGGGTCGTCCGGCGAAGGTCAGGGTCGTCCGGCGGGGGCGGTCAGTCGGCGGCCGGTTCCGCCCGACCGGCCCACCGGCCGCGTACGTGGCCGATGTGCACGCGCATCAGCCGTTCCAGGCCGACCCGGTCGCCCGCCTCGATCAGGTCGAGCATCTCGACGTGCTCGCGGGCGGACGGCACCAGTTCCCCGGTCTCGGCGAGCCGGGCCAGGCCGAACAGCCGCGACCTCGCCCGCAGCTCACCGACGAGCGAGACCAGATGGCTGTTGCCGGCCAGCGCGAGCAGTTCCAGGTGGAACCGGCGGTCGTGCTCGATGTAGGCGATCAGGTCCCGGCGCTCGGCGACCTCGACGATCCGGTGGGCGACCGGCCGCAGCCGCGCGACGTCCTCGGCGGTGGCCACGCCGATCACCCGCACGGTGGTCGGCACCTCGATCAACCGCCGGATCTCGGTCAGGTTGTCGAGTTCCCGGTCGGACAGTTCGGTGACCCGGAAACCCTTGTTCCGCACGGTCTCGACCAGGCCCTCCTTGGCCAGGTCGAGCATCGCCTCGCGGACCGGTGTGGCGGAGACGCCGAGTCGGGCGGCGAGCGTCGGTGCGGAGTAGACCTCGCCGGGGCGCATCCGGCCGGCCACCAGCGCGGCCCGCAGGGCGTGCGCGACCTGCCCGCGCAGGCTCGTACGCGCCCCCAGCGCCGGCAACTCCAGGGCGTCCGTCACCACCACGTCTCCTTCTCGGCGGCGGCGTGCAGCGCCGCCGACCGCCCGGCGGGTGGTGCCGCCGCCCAGCCGGACTGCGCGGCGCGGGCCGCCTCGGCGGCCGTGCCGACGTCCTCGGCGGTCGCGGCGGGCACCGAGACGACGACGTCCTCGGGACGCTGGGGGCAGGCGGACACGACGACGGACATGAGAACTCCGGTGCTGGTCAGAGCTGGAAGCCGGCGGGGAACGGGTCGGTGGGGTCGAGGAGGTACTGGGCGGTGCCGGTGATCCAGGCGCGGCCGGTGACCGTCGGGACCACGGCCGGTCGACCGGCCACGGTGGTGCGCTCCAGCAGCCGGCCGACGAAACGGCTGCCGATCAGCGACTCGTTGACGAAGTCGGCGCCCAGCGCCAGCTCGCCCCGGGCGTGCAGTTGGGCCATCCGCGCGGAGGTGCCGGTGCCGCAGGGCGAGCGGTCGAACCAGCCGGGGTGGATGGCCATGGCGTGCCGCGAGTGCCGGGCGTCCGAGCCCGGTGCGGCGAGGTAGACGTGGTGGCAGCCGGCGATCGTCGGGTCCTCCGGATGCACCGGTCGGAGCTGGTCGGTGACCGCGTCCATGACGGCCAGCCCGGCGTCGAGCATCCGCTGCCGGGCCTGCGGGTCGGTGGGCGTGAAGGCGATGCCGAGCCGGTCGAGGTCGACGACGGCGTAGAAGTTGCCGCCGAAGGCGAGGTCGAGGGTGACCGGTCCGTACCCGGGCACGTCGACCGTGGCGTCCAGCTCCGACACGAAGGCGGGTACGTTGCGCAGGGTCACCGACTCGGCGTGCCCGTCGCGGACCGCCACGTCGACCGTCACCAGCCCGGCCGGGGTGTCGAGCCGGATCGCGGTGACCGGCTCGGTGACGGTCACCATGCCGGTCTCCACCAGCACGGTGGCGACCCCGATGGTGCCGTGCCCGCACATCGGCAGGCAGCCGCTGACCTCGATGAAGAGCACGCCCCAGTCGGCGTCGGGCCGGGTGGGCGGTTGCAGGATCGCCCCGCTCATCGCGGCGTGTCCACGCGGCTCGCACATCAGCAGGGTGCGGAGGTGGTCGAGGTGCGCGACGAAGTGCCGCCGCCGCTGCGCCATCGAGTCGCCGGGGACCACACCGATCCCGCCGGTGATCACCCGCGTCGGCATGCCCTCGGTGTGCGAGTCGACCGCGTGGAACACCCGGGTGCTGCGCATCGCCCTACCGCCCTTCCGGTCACCGGCCGACGGCCGCCACCGCCCTCTCGGTGGCCTCCCGGACGATGCGCTCCTGTTCCGGCGTGAGGGGCACCCGCGGCGGGCGGCACGGCCCACCGTAGCGCCCGACGAGGTCCATCGAGAGCTTGATCGCCTGCACGAACTCGGTCCGGGAGTCCCAGCGCAGCAACGGGTGCAGCGTGCGGTAGAGCGGCAGCGCGGTGGCCAGGTCACCGTCGGCCGCCGCGTCGAACAGCCGGACGCAGACCCGGGGCAGCGCGTTGACGTACCCGGCGATCCAGCCGGGCGCACCGGCCACCGCGAGTTCCAGGGTGACGTCGTCGGCGCCGACGATCAGGTCCAGGTCGGGTGCCGCCTCGGCGAGCCGGTAGGCGCGGCGCACGTCGCCGGTGAACTCCTTGACGCCGACGATCAGGCCCTCGCCGTGCAGCCGGGCGAGCAACTCCGGGGTGAGGTCGACCTTGGTGTCGATCGGGTTGTTGTACGCCACCACCGGCACGCCGACCCTGGCGACCTCGCGGTAGTGCGCGACCACGGCCCGCTCGTCGGCCCGGTAGGCGTTCGGCGGCAGCAGCATCACCGCCGCGCAGCCGGCCTCGGCGGCGTCCTCGGCCCACCGCCGCGCCTCGATCGCGCCGTACGCGGAGATGCCGGGCATCACGGTGAAGCCGTCGGGTGCCGCGTCGACCGCGACCCGGACCAGCGTGCTGCGCTCCTCGGGGGTGAGGGTCTGGTACTCGCCGAGCGAGCCGTTCGGCACGACCCCGTCGCAGCCCTCGTCGGCGAGCCAGCGGACATGCGCGGCGTACCGGTCGACGTCGACCGCGAGTCGCTCGTCGAGCGGCACCGTGGTGGCCACCAGGACACCGTGCCATGGTCTGGACCGAGGGGGCATCGGGGTGCTCCTATCCGGTTCGGCCAGTACAATGTCACACACTACAACGGCGTCCCACCACCCTCCAGCCCTCGACGTCGGAGGTGCCATGCCTGCGCCCCGCCCCTGCGGCACCGGCCGATCCCTCCGGTGGTCGCGTGCGTAGCGGAGCGGTGGACCTGGTCGTGGTGGGCGCGGGCATCGTCGGCGCGGCCTGCGCACACCACGCGAGCCGGGCGGGCATGTCGGTCACCGTCGTCGACAGTGGACCGATCGTCGGCGGCACCACCGGGGCGGGCGAGGGGAACATCCTCGTCTCCGACAAGGAGCCGGGCCCGGAACTCGACCTCGCGCTGCACTCGCACCGGCAGTGGCGCGCCCTGGCCGACCTGCCGGTGCAGGACACGACCTTCGGTGAGCTGGTGGAGATGGAGGCCAAGGGCGGGCTGGTGGTCGCCACCGACCGGGCGTCCCTGGACGGCCTGGCCCGGCTCGCCACGCGACAACACGACCTCGGTGTCGAGGCGGTCGCGGTCGACCGGGACCGACTGCGGGAACACGAACCGCACCTGGGCGACGACCTCACCGGCGGCTACCGCTACCCCCAGGACATGCAGGTGCAGCCGATGCTCGCCGCCGCCCACCTGCTGCGGCTGGCCCGCCACGACGGCGTCACCGTGCTGCCGCACGAGCCGGTCACCGGCCTGCTGCGCGACGGTCCACGGGTGGTCGGCGTGCGAACGCCCCGACGCGACCTCCCCGCCGCCGCCGTGCTCAACGCCGCCGGCTCCTGGGCCGGTCAGGTCGCCGCGCTGGCCGGTGTCGCGCTGCCGATCGCGCCCCGACGCGGCTACATCCTGGTGACCGAGCCGCTCCCGGCGCTGATCCGGCACAAGGTGTACCTCGCCGACTACGTCGCCGACGTGGCCAGCGACTCGGCCGCGCTGCGGACGTCCACGGTGGTCGAGGGCACCCGGGCCGGCACCGTGCTCATCGGCGCCAGCCGGGAACGCGTCGGTTTCGACCGGAGCGTCTCGATCCCGGCCCTGCGGCAGCTCGCCGCCGGTGCGGTCCGCCTCTTCCCGGTGCTGCGCGACGTCGCGGTGATCCGCGCGTACCGGGGCTTCCGGCCGTACTGTCCCGACCACCTGCCGGTGATCGGCCCGGATCCGCGCGCACCCGGGCTGCACCACGCCTGCGGTCACGAGGGCGCCGGGATCGGTCTGGCCCCGGGCACCGCGCGTCTGGTCACGCAGACCCTGCTCGGCACCCCGCCCGAGCTGGACCTGACCCCGTTCCGGCCGGACCGGTTCGACCCGGAGGTGTCCCGGTGAGCCGTTCCGACGAGTTCGAGATCCTCTTCGACGGCACGCCGGTGCCCTGCCGCGACGGCTGGACCGTCGGTGCCGCCCTCACCGCCGCCGGGGTGCTGTCCTGGCGGAACACCCGCGTCGGCGGGCGACCCCGGGGGCTGTTCTGCGGCATCGGGATCTGCTTCGACTGCCTGGTGACCGTCAACGGACAACCGTCGCTGCGGGCCTGCCTGGTGCCGGCCACGCCCGGCGACGACGTCCGCACCCAGCGGGGCACCGGCCGATGACGGGCACAGAGGCGGACGTGGCGGTGGTCGGGGCCGGGCCGGCGGGACTGGCCGCCGCGCTGGCCGCGGCCGAGGCCGGGGCCCGGGTGGCGATCGTCGACGCGGGCGTACGCCCCGGCGGGCAGTACTGGCGCTCCCCCGCTCCCGGCACCGGCCGGTTCCGGGCGGCCACCCTGCACCACGGCTGGACGCGGTTCACCTCCACGGTCGGTCGTCTCGCCGCGCTGGCCGACGCGGGTCGGGTCGTGCGGCTGGCCGGGCACCACGTCTGGTCGGTCACGCCGGAGGACGACGGCTGGGCGCTGCGCTGCCTGGTGGGCGCCGAGCCCCGACAGCACGGCACCCCCGGCCCGGTCACCGTGTCCGCCCGCCGACTGGTGCTCGCCACCGGCGCGTACGACCGGCAACTGCCCTTCCCCGGCTGGGACCTGTCCGGCGTGCTCACCGCGGGCGGGGCGCAGGCCCTGCTCAAGGGCCACCTCGTGGTGCCCGGACGGCGGGTGGTGGTGGCTGGCACCGGCCCGTTCCTGCTGCCGGTCGCCGACGGTCTGGCCCGGTACGGCGCGCGGGTGGCGGCGGTGCTGGAGGCGAACGGTCCGCTCGCCCTGACCCGGCATCCCCCGGCGTTGCTCGGCGCGGCCGGAAAGGTCGGCGAGGCCGCCGGGTACGCCGTCCGGCTGTTGCGGCACCGGGTGCCGGTCCGGCACCGGCACGTGGTGCTGCGGGCCACCGGCACGGACCGGCTGACCGGTGTGGTCGTCGGCCGGCGCACCCGGGACGGGCGGATCAGCCCCGGCACCGAGCGGCGGATCGACTGCGACGTGCTGGCCGTCGGCTGGGGGTTCACGCCGCAGCTCGACCTGGCGCTTCAACTCGGCTGCGCGACCCGGGTCGACGTCGACCAGAGCCTGGTGCTCTCCGTCGACGAGGACCAGACCACGAGCGTGCCCGGGGTGTGGGCGGCCGGTGAGGTCACCGGTGTCGGCGGTGCCGACCTGGCGACCGTGGAGGGCCGGATCGCCGGTGCCTCGGCAGCGGGCTCGCTCGACCTCGCAGCGCCGCCCGGCGACCGGGTGGCACGTCGGCGACGCCGCGCCCTGCGCCGGTTCGCCGCCGCGCTGCACCGGGCCTACCCGGTCCCCGCCGACGTGCTCGCGCGGTGTGCCGACGAGACCGTGGTCTGCCGGTGCGAGGAGGTCGGCGCGGGCGAGATCCGGCAGGCCGTGACCGGGTTGGGCGCCACCGAGGCCCGTACCGTCAAGCTGCTGGCCCGGCCCGGGATGGGGTGGTGCCAGGGCCGGGTGTGCGGGTTCGCCACCGCCTGCCTGACCGCCCGGTTCGCCGGCCGGGCGGTCACCGAGGCGGACCTGCGCGCCTTCGCGGAACGACCGATCGCCGCGCCGCTGTCGCTGGGGTGGCTGGCCGCGTCCGAGGACGACGGATCCGACGTCGACCACGGCTGAGAGGGCGTCTCCACAGTGCCCGGAACCCCAGTTGACCGGGCGTGTGAGCGCTAACATCACCTCGTTACCCGCAGGTGTCGGAGTCCGCACTTTGCCGGGTCGCAGGGATTGACGAGCGGAAAGTTAACGCTCACACTCGCTGACAATCCGCCTCTGCGCCACCGCACCGGTCGAGCCGTACCCCACCTGGAAGGACGATCCTAAGTGGCTGAATCCGTTGAGATCCCCGTGAGCCGACGTCAGGTCCTACAGGTGTCCGCCGCCGGAGTGGCCGCGGTCGCCACCGCGGCTGCGTTCCCGGCCGCCGCACAGGCGACGCCGATCCCGGGTTCGAGCCCCGGTTCGCCTGCCCCGGGCGGCGTCGTCGCCGACCCCGGTCCGGGCGGCACCGCTCCGGTCCGGCCGTTCCCGCTCCGTGACGTCCGGCTCGGCGACGGCCTGCTCCAGGAGAAGCGGGACCGGATGAAGAACTACCTGCGGCAGCTCGACGAGCGGCGCTTCCTGGTGCTGTTCAACAACCAGGCGGGCCGCCCCAACCCGGCGGGGGTCACCACACCCGGCGGCTGGGAGGACGGCGGGCTGCTCAGCGGCCACTGTGCCGGGCACTTCATGACCGCCCTCGCGCAGGGGTACGCCGACCTGGGCGAACCGATCTTCAAGAACAAGCTCGACTGGATGGTCGGCGAACTCGCCGCCTGCCAGGCGGCCATCACCGCCCGGATGGGCACCGGCGACCCGGGCGGGGACCCGCAGGAGCCGGAGCAGCCCGAGATCGGCCGGGTGACCGGCCGGTTCGGCAGCGGCCTGCGACTGGGCGGACCCAGCCGGGCCGAGCACGTGACGCTGCCCCAGGAGGCGATCAGCCAGCTCACCGACTTCACCATCGCCACCTGGGTCAACCTGGCGGCCACGCAGAACTGGAGCCGGCTGTTCGACTTCGGTCAGAACAGCACGGTGAACATGTTCCTCGCCCCACGCGCCGGGTCGACCGGGAACGCGCCCCGGTTCGCCATCACGGTCGGCGGCAGCAGCGGCGAACAGCAGATCAACGGCACCACCGCGTTGCCCGTCAACCAGTGGGTGCACCTGGCCGTCACGCTCACCCAGAACACCGGCACGCTGTACGTCAACGGCGTCCAGGCCGGCCAGAACACCAACATGACGCTGAGCCCGGCGAACCTCGGGAACCCCGGCAACCGGTGGATCGGACGGTCGCAGTACGGCGACCCGATGCTCAACGCCACCGTCGACGAGTTCCACATCTTCGACCGGGCGCTCAGCGCCCAGGAGGTCGCCTCCCTCCAGGACTCCCCCGCCGGCAGCACCGGTGGCGGCTCGATCGCCTGGTACCGGTTCGAGGAGGAGGGCGGGTCGACGATCCTGGACTCGTCGCCGAACGGGCGCGACGGCGGCATCGTCGCCACCCAGAGCGGCGGGACCGAGCTGTGGGTGCCGACCCACCCCGGTTACCTCGGCGCGATCCCGGAGGACGCGGTGCTGCGGCTCGGGCCGCCCCGGTGGGCGGTGTACGGCAGCAACGCGGCCACGAACACCTGGGCACCCTGGTACACCCAGCACAAGATCATGCGGGGTCTGCTCGACGCGTACTACCACACCGACAACGCCACGGCGCTCGACGTGGTGACCAGGATGGCCGACTGGGCGCACCTGGCGTTGACGGTCGGGGACAAGAACCACCCCGACTACCCGGGGCCGATCACCCGGGACAACCTGAACTACATGTGGGATCTCTACATCGCCGGTGAGACCGGCGGCGCGAACGAGGTGTTCCCGGAGATCTACGCGCTCACCGGCGACAGTCGGCACCTGGAGACCGCCAGGCTGTTCGACAACCGCGAGTCGCTCTTCGACGCCTGCGTGGAGAACCGCGACATCCTGGTCACCACCCCGGCCACCAACCCGGGCCGACGCCGCCCCGACCGGCTGCACGCCAACTCGCACGTGCCGCAGTTCGTCGGCTACCTGCGCGTCTACGAGCACAGCGGCGACACCGAGTACTTCCAGGCCGCGAAGAACTTCTACGGCATGGTGGTGCCGCACCGGGCGTACGCCAACGGGGGCACGGGCGGCAACTACCCCGGCTCGAACAACAACATCGAGCTGTTCCAGAACCGGGACAACATCGCCAACTCGATCGCCCAGGGCGGCGCCGAGACCTGCACCACGTACAACCTGATCAAACTCGCCCGCAACCTGTTCCTGCACGAGCAGGATCCGGCGTACCTGGACTACTACGAGCGCGGCCTGATCAACCAGATCGCCGGTTCCCGCGCCGACACCAGCACGGTCAGCAACCCGCAGGTCACCTACTTCCAGCCGCTGACTCCGGGGGCCGCCCGTGGCTACGGCAACACCGGCACCTGCTGCGGCGGCACCGGCATCGAGAACCACACCAAGTACCAGGAGACGATCTACTTCAAGTCCGCCGACGACTCCACCCTCTGGGTCAACCTGTACGTGCCGTCGACCCTGACCTGGTCGGAGAGGGACCTCACGGTCGTGCAGGAGACGGACTACCCCCGTCAGGACCACGTCCGGCTGACCGTCGACGGCGACGGCCCACTGGATCTCAAGCTGCGCGTGCCGGGCTGGGTGCGCAAGGGCTTCCAGGTCAGCGTCAACGGGGTCGCGCACGCGCACACCGCCACCCCGGGCAGCTACCTGACGCTGAGCCGCACCTGGCGCTCCGGCGACACGGTCGACATCCGGATGCCGTTCAGCCTCCGCGTGGAACGCGCCATCGACCGCCCGGACACCCAGGCCGTGTTCTGGGGACCGGTGCTGATGCAGATCCTCGGCAACCCCGGCGGCGGCGCGTTCCGGGAGCTGTCGTTGTACCGCCATCTCAAGCGCGACGGCGACTACAGCCGGGCCGCCATCACCCCGAGCAGCAGCACCGCCGCCGGTGACCAGCTCTTCGCCACGCACGGGTTCACCCTGCGGCCGTACTACATCGCCGACACGCAGGCCGTCTCGTCGTACTTCCGGCGCGTCGAACCGACGGTCGTGTTCGGCGCTATCGACACCGGCGTGCCCAACCACAAGCGCAACGACGGCCTGCCCGCGTACGACGTCCCGGTCACCGGCGTGTCGTCACCCGGCACCGACGGTCCGACCTTCCTCGACCTGCTCTGGGACGAGGCGCCGTTCGCCGGCCACGGCCAGTTCGTCACGGCCGTCACCCGCCTCGCCGACGCGTTCGTCGAGGCGGACGTCTTCACCGCCGCGCAACGCGACCGGATCGTCGCCGACGCCGACCGGGCGAGGACGGAACTCGACCCCGGGTCCTCGTTCGAGGTGGAGGTGACCGCGAAGACGCAGCGCGTCGGCACCAACGCGTACCTCTCCGTCTCCGCCCGCAACGCCGACCAGGTGCCGCTCACCATCGAGCTGGTCACCGCCTTCGGCTCGCGGACGGTGACCGGTGTCGCCCCGGGCCGGACCGCGTTCCAGCAGTTCAACACGCGCAGCACGGCGGTAGCGGCCGGCACCGCCAGCGTGCGGATCACCGGCACCGTCGACGGCGAGGAGATCACCACCGAGGTCGAGGCCCCGTACCCGGCGCTCGACTAGTGCGTGTCCTGCCGGGTGGCGGCGCCCGCCGGGGCGTCGTCACCCGGTCTGCCGGGCGCCTGCGCGCCGCGAAGTTGCCGAACTGCCCGACACGACGGCCGTTCCCGGTGGAGTCTGCCAGGGAGGAGACGGCGGGGGAGGCGGGATGCGGCAGCGCAGGCGGGCGGGACTGCTGCTGCTCACCGCCGTGCCGCCGACCGTCGAGGCCACCGTCCTGGTCGCCCTGGGCTTCGTCGCCGCCACCGGGCTCGCGCCGCAGACCTCAGCGGTCTGGCCGTACGACACCTACCACGACCTGCGGTGGCTGTACGTCTACCACGAGTCCTGGCCGAAGTTCCTGCTCTGGTTGGGCGTGCTGGTGGCGGCGCGGGGTGTGTTCCACACCGTGCTGGTGGTGCTCGCCTGGCCGGACGGGGTGCCCCGGCCACCGGTGCGATGGCTGTTGCGGCGCAGTCTGGGGCTGGCCCTGCTGGTGGCGGTGATCGTGGCACCGTGGGCGTTGATCTCGGTGGCCGCGTCGGTGGTGGCGCTGTCCTGGGTGCTGCTGGCCTCCCTGCTGCCGATGTTCCTGCTGGCGCCGTTCCTGCAACGGGCCGCCGTGGTGGGCCCCTGGTGGCGTGGCCTGCCGTCGCTGTCCCTGGTCGGCTGGTCGCTGCTGAACTTCGTGGTGCTGACCATGGCCGGAGCCGTCTGCTGGAGCGTGCCGGGCTGGTGGACGGTGCCGGTCGCCGCCGCCGCCGGGGTGGTGAACGGGTTGCTGTGGGACCGGACGGTGCACGCCGCCCTGTGCACGCCCCGGGTCCGGTTGGCGTGGCTGCCGGCGACCCCGGTCGCGGCCGTGCTCGCCCTGGCGGTGCCGCTGCTCATCCCGCCGCTGGTGCACGCGGTCCCCGGCAAGGACCTGCGGGCCGAGGCGGTGGTGCTCGATCATCCGCTGCCCCCGGAGGTGCCGCAGGCGGTCATCGTCCTGGCCGGCTACGGCTCCGCGTACGGCGGCGAGGCGCCGGTCGACGACCGCGTCGAGCGGTTCTCCTACCGGGGACTGGACCCGGACGGCACGCCCCTGCCGTACGGGCCGCGGGACACCACGATCTCGGTGGCGCAGAGCGTACGGCTGCTCGGCGAGCAGGTGCAGCGGCTGCACGGGCGTACCGGTCGGCCGATCGCGTTGATCGGTGAGAGTGAGGGGGCCATGGTCGCCCGTACCTACCTCCAGGAGGGCGCCCATCCGGCGGTCGACGCGCTGGCGATGTTCAGCCCGCTGATCAACGCGGGACGCGCCTACTATCCGCCGCCACACCAGGACCGGGGTTGGGGTGTGGTCACCGGATGGCAGTTGCGGCTCATGTTCGGCGTGCTGCACAAGGGCACCGGACCGGACGAGCCGTTCATCCGTTCGCTGGTCGACAACGCGCCGTTCTACCGCAACCAGCTCATGTGCCCGGTGCCGGGCGTACGGATGGTCGCCTTCGTCCCCACCTCGACCGCGGCCGAGGCGCCACCCGGCGACTACTCCGACATCCCGGTGTTCCAGATGCCCGGGGTCCACGGCGGCCTGCTGAACCGCGCCCTGGTCGAGGACCGGCTGGTCGCCTTCCTGTCCGGCGAACCGATCCGGCAGGAGCGCGACGAGTACCCGCTGTTGCAGCGGCTCGGTGCCGCGTGGCAGGCGCCGCCGTTGGCCATCGCCGCCAACCCGGCCTGGGCGGGGTTCCGGCAGCCGGACCCCGCCTTCACCGGGAAGGTCTGCCTGCCGACCCGTTGACCCGGCCTGACGCGACGGGTCGACGGGTCAGCGGGGCGCGGTGCAGGAGGATCAGCCGGGCGGCGGCCAGCGCCGGCCCGAGCACCAGCACCGTCTGCACCGGGTGGTAGGTGAACAGGAACAGGTGCAGCACGACGAAGACCGCCACCGCGGCCAGCGCGAGCAGCGCCGACCAGCGGCGGCCGAGGGGTACGAGCGCCCCGGCCAGTGCCGTACCCACCCCGGCGGCCAGGCGCAGCCAGACCCACCCGGTGATGTCGTGCTGGTGGACGACGCCGGCGCCGATCGAGACGTACCGGTCGCCGGTGAGGTCGGCGCCGGCCGCCACCGCGTCGAAGATCCCGGCCGCGCCGAGCAGCACCCCGGCCAGGAGCAGCGCCCGTCTGCGTACGTCGTGCGTCGTCACCGCTCCCCCGTCGTGCGCCGGACCGTGGCGTGGCCGTCCGGTCGGCGCGGTCCGCTCCGGCGTCCGCCGACCTCGTCCCGTGTGCGGCGCGCTCAGCGGGTGATCTCCAGATAGCGGTCGAGCATGGCGTTCACCTGTGCCGGCACCTCCAGTTGCACGAAGTGCCCGGAGCCGGCGGTCTGCCCGATGTGCGACTCGGGGACGAGTCGGCTGAGGTGCGCGTAGTCGGCGAACGGTGCGTCGGTGCCGACCATCAACAGCGGCCGGGCCCAGGTGGTCAGCGCCGCCACGTCGCCGCCCTGCCGCACGTACGCGGCCAGTCCGGCGATCGGCTCGTAGGCGATCCGGGTGGCGGGTCGGCCCATCGCCCGGACCACCCGCTCCACCAGGCGTGGCTCGGAGTAGGGCCGGAAGTACGAGCGGACGATCTGCTCCCGCGCCGCACCTGACGTGTCGTCGCGCAGGGATTCGGCCACCTCGCCGATCGCGTCGGCGGCCCCGGGCGGCCCGGCCACCGCGGAGTCGAGCAGCACCAGGCCGGTGAACCGACTCCGGTCGGCGGCTGCGGCGGCCAACGACCAGACCCCGCCGAGGCTGTGCCCGATCACCGTGACCCGGCGCAGGTCCAGCGCCTCGGCCAGGGCGCGCAGGTGACCGCCCATCTGGTCGACGCCGTACCCGTTGGGCGAGGGCTGGCTGTCGCCGTGGCCGGGCATGTCGACGGCGATCACCCGGGCCGGTCGGGCGGCCAGGTGCCGGGCCACCGGCTCCAGGTACGTGTGGTCGCCGCACCAGCCGTGGACGAGCAGGAACGTGCCGCCCCGTCCGGGCCCGTACGTGCGGTAGTGCATTCCTGCCGCGATCCGTCCGTCCACCGTCGCACCTCCCCGACTGATGTGGCCGTACTTCCACTGAAGCACGACCGCACACCAGGACACAATTATATGTTGTATGTCCGATTTACTGCATTGCCGGCGCGGCGGTACACGGGGAGGGGCAGGTGGACGGACTGCTCGACAGCTTCTTCGCCAGCCTCGCCGAGACTCCGCCCGGCCGCCTGCCCACCACCCCCACCGGGGTGCTCCGCTTCGACTTCGACGGCGACGACACCTGGTTCGTCACGCTCGCCGACGGCCGCGCCCACGCGCACCGGGACGGCACCCACGCCGACTGCCGGGTGGAGATGAGTCGGGCCTCCTTCGAGCGTCTGCTCGCCGGCCACGACCACTTCGTCTCCATGCTGTTCCGGGGCGTGCTCTCGGTCGAGGGCGACCTCGTCCTGATGCACCTGTTCCGCCGCCTGCTGCCGGTGGCCGCCTACAGCGGGGCCGTCGAGCCGGTCGCACCGGGCACGACCTTCGCCGAGCCCGGTCTGGTCGGGCTCCAGCAGGCCACCCGCATCTTCGCCGGCAGCCTGTTCGTGATCAGCGAGGCCAACGGGAACGTCGGGACCACGCCGACCACCCCGATGGGCCTCTACTTCTTCGACACCCGGTTCCTGTCGACCTGGGACCTGACCCTCGACGGGGAGCAACTCTCGGTGCTCTCCCACGACGCGGTGCACACCTGGGAGTCCCGCTTCGGGCTGGTGCCCGGCGAGCCCACCCACTACGTCAGCGCGACCACCTCGGTCATGCGGCGACGCCGGGTGGACAAGGAGTTCCAGGAGGAGATCACCCTGCTCAACCACGCGCCCACCGCGAAGCGCTACACCATGCGGCTGGCGGTCGCCGCGGACTTCGCCGAGGTCCCCGAGGTCCGTAGCGGGCTCCGCCGGGACCGACCGGTGGTCGCGACGGTGGAGCGGGACACGTTGCGGCTGCACTACAAGCGGGAGAGCCTGCACCGGGAGACCGTGGTCACGGCCAGCGAACCGGCCGTGATCGACGAGGACGGTCTGACCTTCACGGTCACGATCGACGCGAAGAGCGCCTGGAGCACCCGGCTACGGGTGCTCACCCTCGTCCGTGACCTGCACAGCCGTGACCTGCGGGAGCGGCTGAACAGTTCGACCGGAAGTCCCGACACCCGGCTCCTGAACGACATCACCCGGCTGACCGAGTCGGCACCCCGCCTGCGCGCCGACTACGCGCCGCTGCAACAGGCGTACGAGCGGTCCGTGCCCGACCTCGCCGCGCTGCACTACCCCGGCCTCAACTACCTCGACGCGCTGCCCGCCACCGGCCTGCCCTGGTCGATGACGCTGCTGGTGCGGGAGAGCCTGATCAGCAGCTTCCAGGCGCTGCCCGTCCTGCCGGAACGGGCCGCCCGGACGCTGCGGATCCTGGCGCTGACCCAGGGCGCGCGGGACGACCCGTTCCGGGGTGAGCAGCCGGGCAAGATCGTCCAGGAGTGCCGGTACGGCGACTCGGCCGCCTTCAACGACACCCCCGAATCGGCCAACTTCACCGCCGTCGACACCACCGCGCTCTTCGTCATCCTGCTCGACGAGTACGAACGGTGGACCGGGGACGCCGACCTGGTCCGCGGGTACGAGTACGAGGTGCGGGCGGCCATCGACTGGCTCGACGGTCCCGCCGATCCGCTGCGCACCGGGTACGTCTGGGCCGGGTGTCAGACCGGCCGCACCGAGCAGGTGGGCGGCACCTGGCGCAGTTCGGCGGAGGCGATCTGTTTCGCCGACGGTCGCCCGGCCGGGTTTCCCCAGGCGACCTGCGAGGTCCAGGGCTACACCTACGACGCCAAACGGCGGGCCGCCCGGATGGCGCGCCTGTTCTGGCGGGACCCGGCGTGGGCCGACCGGTTGGACCGCGAGGCGACCGAGTTGCAGGGCCGCTTCGACCGGGACTTCTGGCTGCCGGACCGGGGCCACTACGCGGTGGCGCTGTCCGCCGACGGCCGACCGGTGGACGGGCTGGCCTCGAACATGGGCCACCTGCTCTGGAGCGACATGATCCCGAGGTCGCGGCGCGACGACGTGGTGCGGCACCTGTTCGGTCCCGGCCTCTGGTCGGGCTGGGGCATCCGCACGCTGGCCGAGACCGAACCCGGCTACAACCCGCTCGGGCGGCACACCGGAGCGGTCTGGCCCTGGGACAACTCGATCATCGCCTGGGGCCTGTGCCGGGCCGGGTTCCGGCGGGAGGCGGCGCGCATCGCCGAGGGCATGCTGGAGGCGAGCCGCTACTTCGACGGTCGGCTGCCCGCGTACCTCACCGGCTACGACCGGGCCGTCACCAAGGTCCCGGTGCCGTACGGGCTCGCCGACAGCCCGTACGCCCCGTCCAGCGGTACGCCGCTGATGCTGGTGCGGACGCTGCTCGGCCTGGAGCCGTACGCGAACCACCTGGCGGTGGAGGCCGGGGTGCCGGAGCAGATGGGCCAGATCGAGCTGCTCGACATACCCGGCCGGTGGGGGTACACCGACGCGCTGGGCCGAGGCCGCGCGTTCCGTGCGCGCCGGACGCCCTGAGGTGTAAGGAGGGGACCCCTGCTATACACGAGGCGTTAGCAGGGTGCCCTTCCTTACATCCGGTCGGCCCAGCGGCGGGCGATCCACGCACCGACGACCAGTTGGATCTGGTGGTAGATCATCAGGGGTAGCACCAGCAGGCCGAGCGCCTCGGGCTGCACCAGCACGGCGGCCATCGGCAGCCCGGTGGCCAGGCTCTTCTTGGCTCCGCAGAACAGGATCGTCACCCGGTCGGGTCGGTCGAAGCGGAGCAGCCGGCCACCGCCGTACAGCAGCCCCAGCACCAGCGCGAGCAGCCCGGCGACGACGGCGATCAGGGCGGCCAACCGCCCCGGCGAGACCTCGTCCCAGACTCCGGCCACCACGCCGGCGCTGAAGGCCGAGTAGACCACCAGCAGGATCGCGCCCCGGTCGACCCGGCCGGTCAGTGCACGGTGCCGCTCGATCCAGCCGGCGGTCCAGCGGCGGGACAGTTGCCCGGCGACGAAGGGCACGAGCAGTTGCAGCACCACCGTGCCGATCGAGCCGGCGTCGACGCGTACCTCGCCGGAACTCTGGAGCAGCAGGGTGACCAGCAGCGGGGTGAGGGCGATGCCGGCGATGTTGGAGAAGGAGGCGGTGAAGACCGCCGCGGGCACGTTGCCCCGGGCGATGGCGGTGAACGCGATCGAGGTCTGCACCGTGGACGGCACCGCGCAGAGGAAGAGGAGCCCCTGGTACAGCTCGGGGGTCAGCACCGCCGGTCGCAGCGGCGCGGCGGCGAGTCCGAGCAGCGGGAAGAGGACGAACGTGGCGAGCAGCACCACCGCGTGCAGCCGCCAGTGCCGGGCACCGGCGAGCGCCGCCCTCGGGGCGATCTTGGCGCCGTGCAGGAAGAAGAGCAACGCCACCGCGACCTGGGCCGCCACCCGTCCCGCGTCGGCGGCCGTGCCGCGCAGCGGGAGCAGGGCGGCCAACGCCACGGTGCCGAACAGCGCCGCGATGAACGGGTCGATCGGCAGCCGACGGGGCCAGCGCATCGCCTCTCTCCCCTCCGGTCGCCCGCGCCGTCCGGCGCGTCTCGGCGGCTGCCGACCATTGTCGGCCCGGATGGATCAGTGGGAAAGGCGATCATCATGCTGACTGCGATCACGGAACGTGATAGCTTCGCCGGGTGTACGACCCGGTGCAGTTGCGGAGCTTCCTGGCGGTGGCCCAGGCCCTGAGCTTCACCCGGGCCGCCGCCCGACTGGGCCTGCGCCAGTCCACGGTGAGTCAGCACGTCCGGCGATTGGAGGCCGAGACCGGCCGACCGCTGTTCGTCCGGGACACGCACAGCGTCGAACTCACCGTCGACGGCGAGGCGATGGTGACCTTCGCCCGGGACATCCTGGACGCGGGCGACCGGGCCCGACGACACTTCGCCACCGGCCCGGTACGCGGCCGACTGCGGCTCGGCGTCTCCGACGACCTCATCTCCACCCACCTGCCCCGGGTGCTGCGCGACTTCCGGCACCGGCATCCGCTGGTGCACCTGGAGCTGACCGTCGACCTGAGCGGCACCCTGCACCACCGGCTCGACGCGCAGCAACTGGACGTGGTCTTCGCCAAGCGCCTGGTCGGGCAGGACCGGGGTCGGCTGGTCTGGCGGGACCGGCTGATCTGGCTGGCCGCCCCCGGTCACCGGCTCGGTCCGGACGAGCCGGTGCCGCTGGTCGCGTACCCACCGCCCAGCATCTCCCGCGCGCAGGCCCTGGACGCGTTGGGCGCGGCCGGTCGTGCCTGGCAGCTCGCCTGCACCAGCACCAGCCTGGGCGGGCTGGTGGCGGCGACCCGCGCCGGTCTCGGGGTGATGGCGCACTCCGCCGAGTTGGTCCCGCCCGGTCTGGTGCCGGCCCCGACCGGACACCGGCTGCCGCCGCTGGGCGAGGTGGAGTTCGTCCTGCTGCACCGCGACGGCGCACCCGCCGACACGGTGGCCGCACTGGCCGAGGCGATCCTGACCGCGGGCGCCCGCACCGCATCCGCGTCCTGAGCGGCGCCGCAGCGACGCAGCCCGGTCGACCATGATCACGACGGGCGTCGCCGTACTAGGCTCGCGCCGTGGACGACACCTCGACGGCGTACCGCGAGGCGGTGCGACGGCTCACCACCACCGCGCCCGGCGCACGGTTCGCGGCGGCGCAGGCACTGGTCGCCCTCGGCGCGACCGACCCCGCACGGCGACAGCCGATCACCGACGCGATCTGCGCGTGGCTGCGGACCGCGCCCGCGCCGGACGGCCACGACGCCGAGGAACGTCGTACGGCGCTGCGCCTGCTCACCGATCGGCTGCGCGGCTCCGGCCCGGCCCCGAGGACCCCGCCCTGGGACGGGATCAGTGTGGACCTGTCCGGCGCGACGCTGCACGACGCGGACTTCCGGGCCTGTCGGCTGTGGGCGGCCCGGTTCGCCGACACCCGGTTCGCGGGGGTCACCGCCTTCGAGGGCGCCGCCGTCGACACCGACGTGTCCTTCGCACGGGCGGTCTTCGCCGACGACACCACCTTCACCGGCCTGCGGGTCGGCGGCGACGCCGCCTTCGGCCGGACCCGGTTCCGGGGACGGACGGACTTCACCGGCGCCGTCTTCGCCGGCATGGCCTGGTTCGGCCGGGGCGCCGAGACCTGGTGGGAGGAGGACGAGGCGTGGGACACGGTGGACGAGATCACCCCGGCACCGTGGGACGAGCCCAACGAGGACGACCCGCACTGGCCGGTGGCGGTCCTGATCGAGGACTACCAGGACTGGGAGGAGGGCGGCGACGGCGCGCGGTTCGCCGGTGACGTCTCGTTCCGGGACGTACGCTTCGACGGCCCGGCCTGGTTCCACCACGCCCGGTTCGGGGCGCGGGCGTCCTTCGCCGGTGCCCGGTTCGCCGGGCGGGTCCACCTCGCCCATCCGGGTAGCGACCTGACCGGCGCCCACTGGGCCGGCGGGACCGACGACGGCGAGTCGGAGTGGCCGTTCGGCTGGGCGGTGGTCGCCACGGGCGGTCCCCTGACGCCGGACGCCTCGGTCACGCCCTACTCCCGGCAGTTGGCCGACGCCGACCCGGTGGTGCGTGCGGCCGGGCTGCGGATCCTGGCCCGGCTCGGGGACGACCGGCCCGAGCTGCGGCAGCCCATCGTGGCGGCGTTCTGCGCCTTCCTGCGGGTGCCGGTGCCGTTCCCGGTGGACGCCGAGGCCCGTACCGCCGGCCAGGATGCCCTGCTGCGGGAACGGCGGCTGGCGCAGCGGTTGCTCGCCGACCGGCTACGGCCCGGCCCGGGACAGTGGCGCGGGGTGCACCTGTGGCTCTGCGGCGCCACCCTGGTCGACCTCGACCTGCGCGGCGGAGAGGCGGAGTACGTCGACTTCACCGGGGCCCAGTTCCACGGCACCACCCGACTCGACGGCAGCCGGTTCGACCACGTCTCGTTCACCCTGGACGGGCCGTCGGGGCGGGCAGTCTTCCACGGTGACGTGGTGTTCGGCACCGCGCCGCCGGATCACGTGGTCCTGCACGGCGCGGTGGCCTGACACCGCATCCGGCGGGCCCGGCGGTGGTGGTGCCGCCGAGCCCCGCCGGGTCACGGGTCAGCGGGCCGGGAAGCGCAGCACCCGGTCGTCGCCGTCGCGGACGTCGCCGCGCCCGTCGGTGTTGGACGTGGTGACCCAGAGCGCCCCGTCCGGGGCCACCTGCACGGTGCGCAGCCGCCCGTACCCGTCGAGCCGCGCGGACGGCTCACCGAGCCGGTCGCCGTCGAGCGGCACCACCCAGAGCCGCTCGCCGCGCAACGCCGCGACGTAGGCGTTACCGCCGGTGATCGCCATGCCGGACGGCGACGCCTCCCGGGTGGACCAGGTGACCAGCGGGTTGGTGTAGCGCCCGCCCGCGGTGTCGCCCTCGCCCTCGACCTCGGGCCAGCCGTAGTTACGCCCGGCCTCGATCAGGTTGACCTCGTCGACGTCGTTCTGCCCGAACTCGGTGGCGAAGAGTCGACCCTCCGGGTCCCAGGCCAGGCCC
The DNA here is from genome assembly GCF_044461025.1 of Micromonospora sp. NPDC049900. NCBI lineage: Bacteria > Bacillati > Actinomycetota > Actinomycetes > Micromonosporales > Micromonosporaceae > Micromonospora > Micromonospora sp. NPDC049900. Next base: position 6,388 of record NZ_JBITKM010000018.1, on the reverse strand, counting down.
TGCACGTTGCGGTGCCCGAGGCTGTAGACCGGGGAACCGGCGGTCGGGTTGCCGGGTGCCGGTTCGCCGTCCGGCGTCAGCCGCAGGATCTTGCCGGCCGGGCTGGCCGGGTCCTGCGAGCTGCCGGTGTCCCCGGCGTCGCCGGTGCCGACGTACAGCATGCCGTCGGGTCCGAAGGCGATGCGTCCGCCGTTGTGGAAGCCGGCCTTGGGGATGCCGGAGAAGACCACCTCCGGCTGGCCGCCGTCGAGCCGGAACCGCACGATGCGGTTGTCGTCGGCGGCGGTGAAGTAGGCGTAGACCAGATCGTCGTCGGCGAAGTCCGGTGACACGGCGAGCCCGAGCAGTCCGCCCTCGCCATCGGCGGTCACGCCGGGCACCGTGGTGACCTCGTCGGGCGTGCCGCCACCCGGGGAGATCCGCAGGACCCGGCCGGTGTTGCGCTCGGCGACCAGCGCGTCGCCGCCGGGCAGGAACGCCAGGCCCCACGGCACGTCGATGCCCCGGGCCAGCTCCTCCCCCGCGTCGAGGTCGGGGGTCGCCGACGGGGAACTGCTCGCCGTACTGGTGGCCACCGGGCTCGGGCCGGTGGCGTCGGTGTCACCGTCGCCGCACGCGGCGGTCCCGGCCACCAGCAGTACGGCCAGGGCCGATCCGGCCCACACTCGGTATCGCATTCGTCTCCTTCAACGGTCTGCTGCGTCGTCCCGGTTCTGCGAGCAGCGAACCAGGCGGTGGCGAAAATTGAGGAAAAGACCCGGGCGGGTGCGGTCGACGACCGCTCGGGTCACGAGGCCAGGGTGGAGATGTCGATCACGAACCGGTAGCGGACGTCGGCGGCGAGCACCCGCGCCCAGGCGTCGTTGACCTGGGCGGCCTCGATCACCTCCACCTCGGGGGCGATCCCCCGCTCGGCGCAGAAGTCGAGCATCTCCTGGGTCTCGCGGATCCCGCCGATGGTGGACCCGGCCAGCGACCGCCGGTTGTCGAAGAGCGTGAACATGCGGACCGGCATCGGCTCCGGCGGCGCGCCGACGGTGACCAGCGTGCCGTCCAGGGCGAGCAGGTTGAGGTGGTCCTCCAGGTCGATCTGCGCGCTCACCGTGTTGACGATCAGGTCGAAGCCGTACCGCAGCCGGGTGAAGGTCTCCGGGTCGTTGGTGGCGTGGTAGTGCGCGGCACCGAGGCGGATTCCGTCGTCGCGCTTGTTCAGCGTCTGCGACAGCACCGTCACCTCCGCGCCCATCGCGGCGGCGAGCTGCACCGCCATGTGGCCGAGACCGCCGAGGCCGACCACCGCGACCCGGCGGCCGGGACCGGCCTTCCAGTGCCGCAGCGGCGAGTACGTGGTGATGCCGGCGCAGAGCAGCGGCGCGGCCTTCTCGAACGGGATCGACTCGGGGATCCGCAGCACGAAGTGCTCGTCCACCACGATGTGCGTCGAGTAGCCGCCCTGGGTGACCGAGCCGTCCCGGTCGGTGCCGTTGTAGGTGTCGGTGAACCCGCGCAGGCAGTACTGCTCCTGACCGGCCTGGCAGTTGGCGCACTCCCGGCACGAGTCGACCATGCAGCCGACCCCGACCCGGTCGCCCACGGCGTGCCGGGTCACCTCCGCACCGACCTCGGTGACGACGCCGACGATCTCGTGCCCGACGGTCAGCGGGTACGGCACGGTGCCCCAGTCGCCGCGCACGGTGTGGATGTCGGAGTGGCAGATTCCCGCCCAGGCGATCTGGATCAGCACGTCGCGCGGTCCCACCTCCCGCCGACGGATCTGACCCGGCGCGAGGGGCGCGGTCGCGGACGAGGCGGTGTAGGCGCTGACGAGGGTCACAGCTCTCCCAGGTAGGACGGGTCGACGCAGGCCGCGTACGGGGTGCGGCGAGGGCGGCATGATCGAGCCTAGCCGCGCCTGCGCACCGGGGCAGAGCACGACGACGCGCCGCGACAGCCCGCGACGAGGCGGGTACGCGGCGCGCGCACGGCAGCGCGGCGGTCAGCCGAGTGCGCGCAGGCGCTCGGCCAGGACGTCGCGGAAGAAGTCGAGGAACCCGTCCGGGTCGGGGCCGGCGTTCTGCAGCACGATGTGGTCGAAGCCGGCGTCGACGTAGGTGCGGACCGCCTGGACGTACGTGTCCGGGTCGGGGCCGACGGCGAACAGCGCGCGGATGTCGTCCGGGGTGACGGTCCGCGCGGCGGCCTCGAAGTTGACCGGGTTCGGCAGTTCGCTCATCACCTTCCAGCCGGTCACCGCCCAGCGGCTGGTCTCCCAGGCGGCCCGCACCGCCTGCTCCTCGTCGGTGGCCCAGGCCATCGGGACCTCCGCGTAGCGCGGTCCCTGACCGCCCATCCGCTGGTAGGTCTGCACCAGGTCGGCGACCGGCTCGGTGGCGAACAGCCCGTCGCCCAGCTCGGCGGCGATGGCCACCGACGCGCCACCGCTGGCGGCGACCGCGATGACCGGTGGACGGTCCGGCAGGTCGAACACTCGCGCGTCCTCCAGGTGCAGGTGCTTGCCCTCGTACGAGTGGTAGCCGCCGGACCAGAGCAGCCGGATGATGTCCAGCGCCTCGCGCAGCCGCTCGTGCCGCCCGCGTGCGCTGGGGAAGCCCTGGCCGACGACGTGCTCGTTGAGGCGCTCACCGGCGCCGACGCCGAGGGTGAACCGGTTGTCGGAGATGATCGCGAGGGTGGCGGCGGCCTGCGCGATGATCGCCGGGTGGTAGCGCACCGTCGGGCAGGTCACCCCGGTGGCCAGACCGATCCGGTCGGTACGCGCGGCGACGGCACCGAGCACCGTCCAGGTGAACGAGGAGTGGCCCTGGTCGTCCAGCCACGGGTGGAAGTGGTCGCTCATCTCCACGAAGTCGAACCCGACCTGCTCGGCGCGGACCGCCTGCCGGATGATCTCCGTCGGCCCGAACCCCTCGCTGGCCAGCTTGTATCCGATCCGCATCGACTCCCCCGCCCTGCGACCCGTGCTCCCTCGACCACTGTCGCACTGTCCGGCCGACCGGGCGGGGGTTTCGGGACACGCCCCGGATGCCGACGACCCGCCCTCCGTCGGTGATCCCGGTAGGTGGGGAAACTCCGGATTCCTCCGCGCCAACCGGACCCTATGGTCGGTCGCACCGCCGCTGACCCGACCTGACCGGACCACGCCGCCGGTCGGCGGTCGGAACGGCGGGTCGTGTCCCCCGGCGGCGAGGAGTCCCTGGTGCGCAAGCTTGTCCCGGTCGTCCTCACGGTGGTACTGCTGCTGGCTGCCACGGCCTGCACCGGCAGGTCACCGTTCGACCCCTTCGGTGTGACGCACGAGGACCCGTACGGCGAGTCCGCACTGCGGTACGGGATGGCGCCGGTGCCGCACCCCGACCTGACGTACCAGCCGGACGTGGTGCTCGTCGGCGGCGGTGGCCGCGCGGTGCGCTCGGTGACCGCCGACGGCCTCACCTGGCGCATCGACGCCGCCGCGCCCCGCGCCGACGACCTCGCGCCCGGGAAGGTCATGTTCGTCACGGGGCGTGGCGTCGGCCGGGTGCTCGACCTGCGGCGCGAGGGTGGGGACCTGCTGGTCACGATCGGGCCGGTGACCGTCACCGACGTGATCCGCGACGGCACGCTGGCCCGACAGGACATCGCGATCGACGACCCGGTCGCCTACCGGGCCGGTGAGCCGATCTGGGCGCTCGACGAGGAGGAGGCCGACGCGGTGCTGGCCAGCCCGTCGGGTCGGGCCGGTCGCCACGGACCGCTGCGGCCCGCGCCGCTGCCGCCCCGGCCGGCACAGCCGGCACCGGTCCGGGGCGGCGGCGAGGTCACGACGGTGGTGGCGAACTTCTCCACCGGGGTCAGCCTGCACGGCGGGGCCGAGGTGAGCTTCCACTACGACCGCGACGGCACCAAGCTGTCCGGCAGGGCGGCGCTCACCTTCGACCAGCCCAGGGCGAGTTTCCACCTGGACATCAGGGGCGGCAGCGTGAGCCGGGCCGAGCTGTCGATCGCCGGTGGCTTCGGGGTCCGGTACACCTTCGAGGCGGGCATCCGGAACGGGCACAACCTCAAGGCGGTCCTGCCGATCCCGGTCGAGTTCGCCATCCCGATGGGCACCGTGATCGGCGTGCCGCTGGCGCTGACGATCAGCCAGACGGTCAAGGTCACCACGGCCTTCGGCGCGAAGGCGGGGACCGTCAAGGGCAACGGCGAGTTCTCCCTGGCCGGCTCGCTCGGCTACGGGTACGCGGGCGGCACGTTCGGCCCGCAGGTCAGCAAGAACTTCCAGCGCAAGGAGAGCCTGATCAACTCGCTACGCGGGGTGCCGGTCGGCGTGATGGGGCTGCTCATCGAGCACCGGGTCCGGTTCGACCTGGGATTCAGCGCGTTCGTGCTCAAGGCCGGTCTCTTCTTCGAGGTGTCCACGGCCTACGGGACGACGATCGGGTCGGCGCTGGGCGCGCCGCTGGCGGTGTGCCGTGGGGTGGGTATCGGCGTCTGGGCCTCGTACGGCATCGGCTACACGATCCTGGCCCCGGTGGCGAAGGTGATCAACAAGTTCCTGCGGTTGCTGAACGTCACGCCGATCAACCCGTCCGGCCGGTTGGGGCCGCCGCCGTACCGCATCCACAGCGCCGAGGAGGTCATCCCGCCCGGCACCACGCTCTGCAGCACGCCGAAACCGTCCGGCGACTGAGTCTTCTGCGACACCTGTCGAGACGTCGGACACGATCACGGGCAACGGCTCCGGCAATTGCCGAGCCAATGTCCGACAATTGTCGAACCACCTACCGGGCACCCGTGCACGTGCGCGCGAAAATAGTCGGCCAAGGAACCGGGAGACGGCCACCCGAGCGTCTGTTGAGGAACTCTTGAGATTGCCCAGCGCCACGTGCAGGCCCCTTTCGACAATTGACCGAGACGCTGCCGAAAATACTGTCCAGACATTCGGCCGCAATCAGTGGCCGATTCCTCTTCGACGCATTGCTAGCGGCCCTGACCTGTGCTTAGGTGACGGACTAGATCCACCCGATCACTGTGGAGGACATTCATGCGCCCAGCCATGCCGGCATCACCGACACGTCGGGTCAAGCGTTCTGTGGCGGTTGCCGCCGCACTACTCATCGGCGCTCCCGGCGCCGTGGTGGCACTCACCGGACCGGCCGTCGCCCAACCCCTCGAATCGCACTGCGGAAACGAGACCGGCAACAAGTCGGTCCAGGGTTTCATCAGCCACGAGGAACTCCGCCGCAGCCTTCGACAGATCGAACACACCAGCAACGGCAAGGTCCGCGTCGACGTGGCCGGCCACTCGAACCACGGCCGGGAGATCTGGACCGCCCGGGTCGGCGAGGGTGACACGGTCGTGCTGATCCAGAGTCAGATCCACGGCAACGAGATGCACGGTACGGCCGCCGTGCTCGACGCCCTGCGGACGCTGGGCAACAACTCGAAGCGGTCCGCGGAGATCCGCAAGGCGGTCACCGTGGTGGCCATCCCCAAGCTCAACCCCGACGGCAGCGAACTGGACATCCGGCAGAACGCCCGCACCTGGGCCGACGTCGTCGCCGACTTCCCGCAGTTGACCGACGCCCGGACCGCCTGGAACTACAACACCCGGGTCGGCGGGTTCGACGTGAACCGCGACTTCAACCCCGACCTCGACTACGTGCCCCGGTCCGCCGACTTCCCGGGCAACAGCGCCTCGGTCGGCTGGTACATCACCCCGGAGGCCCAGACCGCCCGCGACGTCTACCGCTCGCTGGAGCGGGAGTTCGGCACCGTCGACGTCTTCGCCGACCTGCACAACCAGGCCGCCTGCTACACCGGTGTGGGGATGGACGACTACACCACGCTGTCCATCTCCGGGCGCTTCATCACGGACCCCGCGCAGCACGGCAACTGGCCGAAGTTCGACTACGACGCCTCCCGCCGGGTGAACGTCGCCGTCTACGACGCGCTCCAGTCCGGCAACTCCCCGCAGAGCAAGGTGACGCTCTACCCGCAGAACACGAACCTGCCCGGCACCGCGCTCGGTTCGTTCGCGCTGCGCGGCAGCGCCACCATCCTGTTCGAGACGCGTGGCCAGACCCAGTCCTGGGGCCAGAAGCAGCACGGCATGCTGACCAAGCAGGTCGAGGACGGACTCTTCGGCATCGTCGACTCGATCACCGACGGCACACTGGACGACATCGACCCCGCGCGGTACGACCTGATCCCCGCGCGGATGAACGTCCCGCGGAGCTGACCCTCGGACGACCACCGTCGCCCCCGGCCCGGGGGGGGGGGGGGCGCCGCGGGCCCCCCCCCGGGCCCCCTTATGATCGGGGCGGGGGCCCCCGGGGTCCCACAAACAGGGGACCGGCGGCCCCCGGCCGGGCGGGGCCGGGCCCGC
>NZ_JBITKM010000017.1:0-110104 GCF_044461025.1 Micromonospora sp. NPDC049900 | reverse complement strand
GCGCGGGCAGCGCGGATCCGGCGCGGGCAGCGCGGATCCAACACGCGAGTCGGTCGGTCCTGAGTCGGTGAGCCGGCGCGCGGGCAGCGCGGATCCGGCGCGCGAGTCGGTCCTGAGTCGGTGAGCCGGCACGCCACTACACCCGTCGCCGCATGCTCCCTACACCGCGCTGGCATCCGTTCGGCGGGATGCAATCACCATCGGTGCCCCGCCCCGGTTGTCTCCGCCCGCTGTCTCCGCCCTGCTGTCTCCGCCCCGCCCCGCCCCCGCTGTCTCCGCCCCGCCCCGCCCCGGTTGTCTCCGCCCCGCCCCGGTTGTGTCCGCCGTGCTGTCTCCGCTCCGGTCTCGGCCTCCGCGAGGTTCCGATCCGTCCTCCGCTTCGGTCTCCGGCGACTTCGTCACCGCTTGCCCGTCAATACGGCGACGGGTCAGGGTGACCGTGACGACCGGTCAGGGTGACCGTCAGGGTGACGGTGACGACCGGTCAGGGTGACGATGACGGTGACGAGAGCCCGGCAGCCATCCCGGCGAACGACCACCCTCTACCACCCGCCACCCATACCGCAGGACCACGGCCGCTCCGGAGGTCCGGCTACGCCAGACGTGTCCACACCGACTGACTCAGGGCACCCCGTCCTGCTGAACACTTGCTTCTGTGCCTGGCTTCCACCCCGAGAAATCGAACGTCCCCACCAACAAGCATCACCGCTACGGGCAATAACCCTTGCGTGCCGCCGGTTGCGCCTTTTCGCTGGCCAACAAACAGTTGAGACGCCTTCAGGGATGTCGACCGCAGAAGCCGGATGCAACGCTGGCGTCAAGCTGACCAGTGTGGACGGAGCTCGGCTACGAAGCGGCGCATGACCGAGACATACGCGACCAGGCGCGTCTTGCCAGCAAGTCCGACTGTCCGCAGGAGGGGCACCTGGCTGAGCGTCGACAGTGTTCGCGCCAAGAACACGGCGCCCGGCAGGGCAGCCTACGTGCAGGCGTCGCGCAAGATCAGCAGAGCCGCGTTCGTCGACGACGGCATCGGCAGGCACAGTCGCTTGAGGTTCCAGCGCGCCGCCCTCCTAGCCTTCTGGGTCGGAGACATTCCGGCATCGCACCTTCTTAACCAGGACGCTATGCGGCTTTCGAGCCATTTGTCGCCGCGACCGAACGGGGAGCCAGAGGTGATTCACATCACGTCGATCTTGCCTTGCGCCGCAAGGCCCGTCCACCTTCAACCTGAACCCCCACCCGGAGAGGGCGCCGCCGCATCCCCTCGAATTCACAGAGGGTAACGGCCAGCCGCAGGCGACGACGCCCCCCAGAAGTAGACATTCAACGATATGCTAGCCCTGGCTACTTCCGCACCTGGCGAATCGCGCCGCCGCCGCCCTTCTGGACGTCGGCGACCTCCGCCGCCGTCTTCGAGTTGTACTCGCCACCGGCACGGCCGTCCTCGTAGGACAGCACCCACACGGTGCGCCGCGCCTTACTGCCGCGGTTGCAGCCCACCAGCTTCCCCCTTACCTGCTGTGCACCTCGGCGGCCAATGCCGCCACGAGCGTGCGCCGGTCGCGGCCGGTCGCGGCCGATCGTCGCGGCGATCCTGTCGGCGACCGCCGCGTTCGCGACCCGCTGCCGCTCGGCGGCGAACCCGGCGGCGACCGCACGTCGCACCGCTGCGTCCAGAACGGCCGGGGACAGTCCGGCCGCGTCCTGCCGGCCGGCGGCCGGGCTGGTCACCTTCCAGCCAGCCCAGCCGGAGGCGATCATCGCGTAGGCCCGCCCGCCCGACGACCGTCCCCGGACGACAGGGAACCCGCCGACGTTGACGCACAGCGCCGCCACGAGCTGCCGGGCTCCGCCGATCCACCGCCAGTCCCCGGACAACGGCGACCGGCGCAGCAGCTGCACCTGCTCCTCCGTGGCCTCCGGCACCAGCGAACCGGCGACCCACGTGCCGTGCGCGTCGCGGCCGGCTCGGACCACCGCCACCTGCGTGCCGGTGTCGTCGTAGTGCGCCACCGCACTGGCCGCGCTGGCCGCCAGGTCCGCGTGCCTGGTCGACGCCGTGATATGCCCGACCGCGACCAGCCCCCCTTTGGCGGTCTGGACCTCCGGCCGGTGGAACCAGTCGAACCCGCCCTCGGCCGGCGGCAGCACGCACTGCCCGCCCGTCAGGAACGACAGGTGGCAGTCGTTGTCCGCGAGGTGCCCGAACACCCGCCCGTCTGCGGTCACCTGGATGGGCGTCAGCTCGGACAGGCCCGGGTCGTCGAACCACGCCCGGGGCGGGTACAGCGGCGCGACCTGCTTCGGCGTGCTGCCCGCGCCGGCCGCGGTGACGGCGGCTTCCTCGTCCTCCGCCTCGTCCGAGGCCGACTCCTCCCCCTCGTCGTCGTCGGCCGCCTCGTCGTCGACCAGGTCCAGCCGTGCCTTTATGAACGCCTGCGTGCCGAGCATGGTCACCGCCATGACCGGCCCTTCGTCACCGTGGTGTACGGCTCCTCGCCGGACTCGATGAACGCCCCCACTCCTCGTCGCTTATGTCCTCGATCCGCGTGCCGTCGGCGTCGGCGTCGGCGTCGGCGTACACGAACTCGAAGTCGTCCAGATCCACGCTCGGGAACAAAATCCCGGCCCGCCGCAGCTCCAGGGCCTCGGCCAGCTGCGTCGAATGCACCTCACAGGCCGCGATCCGTCCGGCCGGTGAGCGGAGTGCGCGAGAGGCTGCTCACCCTACAGCGGCATTTGCACCAAGAGCATCTGGTAGCAGGTGCAACAGCCATGCGTACGTGTCTGGAGCTAGGTCTTCGGGTACTTCGGCGTCGCGTGCGTTCATGAGTTCGCCGAGTAGGTTGCGGAGTTCGGCGGAGTGTCCCTCGATGTAGGCGGCGCGCATGAGGTCGTGCCATGGCCCGTCGTCGCCTCTGTGGGGGTCGGCTGCCCAAGCTTGTTGTACGGCCCAGCGGGCGTTCGTTGTGTCGCTGGCGTCCAGGTACATGGTCGCGAGTTGGTGGGCGGTGTCCACAATGGCGGAGGTGATGTGTCCGGGGTAAATGTCGGATTCGGCGAGCCATGTGTATGGGTTTCTGGCTCCTGCCGCGTAGGCACGGTCGGCGCCGTCGAGCGGTACGCCACGGACCAGTTCAAGGGCTGCGCGTAGGTCTCGGATTCCGGCTGGGCCGTGAGCTTCGCCGCGACTGCGGAGTCGCTTGAACAGATGCCAGTCGAGTAGGTAGCCGTCTTCGAGGCGGTAGACGCGGTCCGGGCCCATCTCCGGTAGCCACGGGCTGCCGTCTAGTGTCTCGCCGAGCCATCTGCGGGCGCGGGTGATGGCCACGCGGCGGGAGGTGTCTTTGACTTGTTGGTCTGGCCACATGGCTTCGGTGAGTTGTTCTCTCGTGGCGCCGCGGGCTCCTCGTTGGGCGAGGTAGACGATGAGTTCCCCGTGGAATCGGCGGCGTTGGTCGGGGACGGCGCCCGGGGCGTCGACGGTGACTGGGCCGAGGATTCCGACGCGGGGTCGGGTGTGGTCGTGTTGCTGCCAGGCGTCAAGGTCTGCGTCGAGGTTGGGGTCGGCCTGCTTGCGGCGCTGGCGGGCGGCTGCGGTGAAGGCTCGTTGGGTGGCGGTGGTGGTTGCTGGTCCGGCGGTGAGCGGCTGATGCGGGATGTGGAGGATCGAACTCGGTCGGCGTTCGGGTTCTGCGGAGGTGGGGCGCTGCGCCGTCTCATCGTTCGGGTCGGGTAGGTCCTCGGCGAGTGGGAGAAGACGGCCGGCTGCGTCGGTGTCCGTCGCCCAACATTCGGTTTCGGCTGCTACGGGGGTGGGCTCGTCGATGGCGGCTCGGGCTTGGCGCATGATGTCGGCGAGCGGTTCCAGCTCGGCTGCGGGCAGTCCAGCTGCGGTGGCGGTGGTCTGGAGGAAGGGCAGCGCGACGTGCAGTGTGGCGTCGCTGTCGACCGTGATGTTGATCGGCCTGATGCTCTGGCCAGGCTTGGCGATGGTGACGACGGCGACCGCGCACCGGCCGCGGTTGTCGAGGTCGTTGGCGAGGTCGGTGAGGCTGGCCATTGTCTGCTCGTCGGTGTCGGCGACGAGCAGGAGTTGCGGGGCCCATGCATCGCCGACGTCGGCGATGCGGCCGTGCAGGGTGTCGCTTACATCGGCGTGGCGGAGGGCGCTGGTGATTGCCGCTGCTCGTCGCCGTAGCCGTGCGGTCGTTTCCGCTGTGTTGCTGACGGCTCGGATGCGGTCGGGGTTGAGGGCGATCAGTTGCTCGGCTTGGTCGAGGGGGAATCCGGCCAGGATGACTTCGACGTCGTCGCTCCACTTGTTGCAGGCCGCTTCGCTGGCGATGTATCGGAGAAGAGCGAGGGCGCGTTCGGCGTCGCCGCCGATGGTGAGGCTTCCAAGACGTTCGAGGTCGAGCATGAGGTGGCGGCCTGGTTCGGAGCCGACGGCGACGAGTATGGGAAGCGGGGCGAGTTGTCCCTCGGCGGCGGTGAGGGTGGCGTCGGCGGGCAGGGTCCAGTGGGTGCCGTCCGCCGTCCAGGGCGCCGGTGGATGGGGGTGGGGGCGCGTGAGGATCAGGTTGATGGTGCCGTCATGGATCGAGGCGGCGGTGACGTCGGGGAGATCTGCGGAGTCTCGGTCGGAGAGGGTCTCCGTGAGGCTGCGCAGTGCGGTGTCGAGTCGGTCGACGTCGGCGGGTTGTTCGGCGACGAGGAGGGTCTTCTCGATGGCGCCGTTTTGGGGGTGCGGTAGGCGTCGCCCTGGTCGGCGGTGTTGACGCTGCTGGCGACGGAGCCGACGGACGGTGGTCAGGATGAGTGCGGCCACGAGGGAGGCGCTGGTCAGTGCGGTGACCGTGACGATGGCGTTGCTGTTGTCGTCTTCGTCTGTTGAGGGCTGGTCATGGGCGCCGGCTTCCGGATTCTCGGTGGTGCTGTGGCCGGCGTCCGGCTCAGCAGGTGGTGCTGGGGCCGGTGACGAAGGCTCTGGTGTATCCGGTTGCTCTGATGCGGTGTCTGACGGCTCGGGGTTGGGCTGCGGGGCGGGTGCTTCCAGGTCGGTTGAGGGGGCGGGCTGTTGTGGGGTGGGTGTGTCGCTGGCGAGACGTCCTCGGGCGTGACCGCGGAGTCCGCGGTCGTGTGCGTCGGAGGGAAGTCGGATCTGCTGGCCGCGGACGATGTGGTCGGGGAACCGTGAGTCTTTGGCTTTGAGGTCGGGGTTGAGTTCGGCGATCTCGGGGTAGCGGTCGCCATCACCGAGGAACCGTTCGGCGACGTAGTACAGCCAGTCGTTGCGGACGACCGTGTAGACGAGTTCGCTGGTGGCTGCCTCGGTCGCACCCTGGGCCACTGCCTTATGGGTGTGCTGACCGGTGCCGCCTGTCGGCACTCGCACCGTCCACTCCGGGTACACGCGGGTGCTGCCTGGTTGTAGTTGCCGGCCGTCGGGCTGTTCGATGCCGTGGGTCGCCTCGGCGATGCGTTTCCAGGGCACGTTGTAGCGGTCTGCGATGTCGAGCAGACTCTCGCCTCGACCGACGCGGTGGTCGACGTACCCGTGGGTGGGCTGCGGTTGTTCGCGGGTGCTGGTTGGAGTGTGGGCTTCGGTGGCGCTGTGGTTGGCGGTGATGGCGGCCGGGGCGGGTGCCGGGGTTGTCGATACGGACGCCGACGACAGCGCCGGGGCGGCGAAGACGCCGATAGCGGCGGCGACGAGGAACGCGGCGGCGCGCTGTTGCAGGCGCATGCCGGGGATTCGTCGGGGCTGAGGTGGGATGCCACCGGTGCGGCGGCTGCGGAGTTGGGTGGGGATCTCGACGGTGAGGGCGGCCAGGAAGCTGAGCCAGCCCCAGCCTGCGAGCGCGAGGGCGATCCAACCGAGGAGGGTGAGGGCGTGGATGAACAGGGAGCCGTCGTCGGGGGTCGTGATCGCTTGCCCGAGTTGGTGGAGGCTCTCACCTGGGTCGTTCCATGTTTGCGTCGCCCATGCAGCGAGGTCGGGGAGCGGGTTGCCGGCCGCCCATAGCAGGAGCAGGGGCAGGGCGACGATGAGCAGCATGGTGGCCAGCGCGCCGAGCCCGGTGAGGATCTGGCTGAGGCGGCGGTTCCTCGCCGGTGCGGTTGGTGCCACGGGTTGCTCCTTGTTTGCTGCTATTGGGACACGAGGGTGACGGTTGCTGTTCCGGTCACGGTCGTGCTGCCGAGGGCGCCGAAGAGGTCGAGCAGGAGTGGGTCCCAGGTCAGAGACACGGTGGCGGTGAGGTTCTGGCGGTCCGGCGCTACCGTCACGGAGCCGGTGACTCCGTCGAGGTCGGCGAGGTACGCCTGGGCGGCTTCTGCGGCGAGCGTGGGGTCTACTTCCTTGGTTCCGCCGGTTATGGCCTGGCCCGCGTTGATGGCTTGGCCGGCGGTGCGGGCGGTTTCGGACGCGATGTTGTCGGCTCGCTGGAGGGCTCGTACCTTGGCGCCGCCGTCGACGATGAGACCGAGCATGGCGAGGAACGCGGGCGCGAGGATGGCGAAGTACACGGTGACTCGGCCGTGGTCGTCGCGGAGCCTGGTGCGTGCCGCGCGGGTCATCCTCGGCTCCGGTATTGGTCGAGCGGGCTGGTGAAGGAGGCTGTCAGGGGTGCGCTGCCGGGCATGCCGGGCAGGGCGATGTCGGTGAAGGTGGCGTGGCAGGTCAGCGTCGCGGTGACGGTGGCGGGTTCACCGACCGGCACGCTGAAGCCCTGGGTGCTGATGGTGACGGTGAGGCTGCTACAGCTCAGTCCTTGTGCGTCGAGGGTCGAGGTTGCGGCGGCGGTCGCCTGGGACTGGGCGGTGCTGGCGTCGCGGGCCAGCGATGCTGTGCGCGCGGCATCGAACGCGGCGGCTTCGATGGACTGGCGGGCCAGGTTCACCCGGCCCCCGATGAACAGCGCGGCGATGAGCGCGAGAACGGCGGGGGCGACCACGGCCAGCTCGACGGATGCCGAGCCGCGGTCGGAGGGCGGAGCTGGGGCAGGGGTCATGGTGAGGGGTCTGTGACGCGTTCGATGCTGCCGTGGGCGGTGCGGCTGATCGAGAAGGTCATCCCGGGTAGTAGGGAGATGGAGTTTCCGGTGACGGTGACGCGGACATCCGTCGTGGTGCGGGTGACGCTGACCTGGGAGTGTGACAATCCCATTCCGGCGCTGGTGAGGAAGTTGTTCGCGTGGTCGGCGCCGCTGCCGGGTGGGGCGTTGTAGCCGCGTTCGACGTTGACGCCCTGGGTGGCGGCTGCCAGGGCGATCGAGTTGGCGTAGTACACGATCCCCACCTGGAAGCCGCCAAACCCGAGCAGCAGCATCGGGGCGGCGACGATGACGAACTCGACGGGGGAACTGCCCCGCTCACGCTCCGAGTGGAGTCTCCGCCGTAAGCGGGCCGGCCACCGCGCTCTCGGCGGCCGTCGGGCTCCCGATGACAGGACCATGGTCACTCCCCTGCCTGGGGAATCAGGGCGACCCAGCCATTGGCGGCGGCGACGATGAGGCCGGCGATGGTGACAGCCAGCCCAGCGATGATCGCGGTGATGATGGCGGTGGAGATAGGGCTGTCGCCGCGTTCGCGCTGCTGCGGGTCGATGATGTCCTGCCAGCGCTGTGCCAGTACGACGAGCAGTCGACGTCCCTGCTTCATGTCGTTTCCTTTCGCTTCGATTGCCCTGTTAGTGCTGAAACAGTTGGGTCATGAATGGATAGATGACGAGGACGAGAACGATGAAGATCAGGGCGGCGGCGGGAACGTCCAGCTTGCTGGTGCGAAGTTCCGCCTCAGCGAGCGCTTCCGTCCGGAGTTGGTCGCGGAGGGAGTCCGCTCGTGCCCGCAACGTGTCGTACACGTCGGCGCCGTCGGAGCCTGCGGTCCGCATGATGTCGGCGAGGTCGCCGAGTTCGATGACCTCGATGTCACGGGAGAGGGCTTTGAGCTGGTCCCACGGCGGTGAGAGTTGCAGTTGTGCGTTCAACAGCGAATCTCTGGTGCGGGCGAAGACCCAGCCCTGGCAGATCGAGGCGGCACGATCGAGGGATTCCACCGGGCCGTGACCAGCGATGACCTGGTGTGCGGCCAGATCAAGGTAGGTGCACATAGCCCGGCGGAACTCGTTGCGGGCTGCGGTGGCCTTGGTCAACACCTCGCGGTGGGCGAGCCAGGCGGCGCCGAGCGAGGCAAGGATGGCCCCGCCTGCGGGGATGGCGGGCGGAATGGGGATCCGCAGAACGATGACCGCAATGGTGAGCAGTGCCGGGAAGGCGAGCGCGAGCAGCGCGGACAGGCCGAGCGTCAGGTAATACTGCTCTGGGGTGCGGCCCAGGAGACGCAGGTCGGTGTGTGGGACCTGGGTGTAGCGGCGGAGCCAGCCGACCATGGGCGGTGGTGGGGTTACGCCGGCTACCGGATGGAGTCGGCGCAGGGCCGGTCCGAGGGCGGGCGCTGCGGGTATCGCCTGCATCAGCAGCAGGAACACGCCAAGGCCGAGCATGCCTCCCGCGAGGAGCATGGCGATCTGCGTGCCGCTCACGCCAGGGCCTCCGTCTGCTGGGCGCCGGTGGGCGGTAGCAGGCGTGGTCGGGGTGGCGGCAGGCTCAACCGCCGGACGAGGACCATGAGGAGCACGTACAGCCCGGCGAGTCCGAGGAGGACGAGTTGACCGAGTGGTGTGCTGTAGGGGCGTAGGTAGTCCGGGTTGAAAGCTCCGTAGATGATCAGTGCGAGGGTCATCCCGGACAGGAAACGCACGGCGAAACGTGGGCCGGCCCGTTTCGCGTCGATGGTGCTCCGCATGTCGATCTCGGCGGCGATTGAGCGGGAGATCGCGGCGAGCACCTCGTGTAGTCCTTGGCCTCGGTCCCTGAGGTGCAGCATCAGCGGTGCGATGACCTGGTCGCACGTGTAGTCGTCGACCTCGTCGGCGAACTGTTGCAGCGCGGTGGCGGGCTCGACGTTGGCCTGTATCCGCGCGGCGAGGTCCCGTACTTCCTGCTCGATGGCGCTGGGGGCGGTGGCGACGGTGGCGACGATCGCCTGCTGGAGTCCGATGCCTTGGGCGACGATGTCGGCCAGCCGGCGGGTCCAGAACTCGACGCCCTTCAACCGGCTGAGTGCCTTCTGTTCGATGCTGGCGGCTGAGAACAGCCACGGGATGCCGGGTAGCGCTACCCCGACGATGAGCCCGGCCGCGGGCCATCCGGACAGCAGCCATGCGATCGCGCCTCCGCCGACTCCCGCCACGATCTTGTATTGGTGGGAGCGTTGTTCACGGCGCGTCCGGCCGGCGCCGGTCCACAGGTCGAGAAGACGCGCGGCAAGCGCGGACGGTGGCCGGGGCGGGCGGGTGGTGCCGACCACGCCGACAATGCCGACCACGACACCACCGATGGCGAGCAGCCCGGCGAGGATGGCGGTCAGGTCCAGGATCATGCCCGCCTCGTGAGGCTGATCAGCGGCGTTGTCCAGGTGCCGTGGTTGGCGTTGCCGAGCTGGATGTAGCCGGTGAGCACCCGTGGGTCGTAGCCGGCACGGACGAGCTGGTCGCGTAGCCGGTCGGGAAGGTGGCGGGGCACGGCGCGCCCGTCTGGTCCGGGTCCGAAGATCGTTGTCGTGACCATGAGGTCGTCGTGCATGCCGCCGACCTCGACCACCTCCGAGACGTGGCGGTGCTTGCGGCCACCGAGGCGGGTCTCGTCCTCGACGGTGATGTAGACGATCAGGTCGATGGCGCCGGCCGCCATGCGCCGGGCGAGGTCGGCGGTCATCTCCGGGCCGTGTTGCAGCGCCAGTTCGATGATGCGGTCGATGACCGAGCGCGCGTTGCGGGCGTGGATGGTGCACATCGATCCGCGGCTGGTGGACATGGCTTGGAGCATCGGCACGATCTCGCGGGACCGGACTTCACCGACGATGATCCGCTGCACCGACAGCCGCAGCGTGATCGGGATCATGTCGGAGATGGTGACTTCCCCGGCAGGTCGCCCATCGGCGGCGCGGGCGCCGTGTCCTTCGCGGGCTTCGAGGCTCATCACCCACCGCCGTTTGCGGTGGGTGCCCAGCTCCCGGCTCTCTTCGAGGGTGATGTACTGCTCATCCTCCGGGATCCGGGCGGACAGCCCGCGCAGCATGGTGGTCTTTCCCGCGTCCGCCAGGCCGGCGATCATGATGTTGAGGCCGGCGTCGACGGCAGCCGCCAGGAAGTCGTACAGCAGGGCGTCGATCGCCCCGTACTTGTCGCGGAGATCCTCCAGCGTGACGTCGATCAGGGTGTGCTTGCGGATGACGACGTACGGTCGGACCGCGACCTGGTAGATGACGGTGAGCCGGCTGCCGTCGGGGAGCTGCATGTCGAGCCACGGCTTGCTGGCCGACAGCGACCGCTCGGTGGCCCCGGCGCGCATCGCGAGCACCTGGCACATGCTGACCAGTTCGTCATCGCTGTCGGCCACCGGCGGCCCGCTGCTGATGTGCCCGTCGGTGTGTTCGATCCGAACGTTGTCGCAGCCGACGATGTGCACGTTCACGATGTCTCGGCGGTCGAGCAGGCTCTGAAGGCGGCCCAGACCAAACAGGTCCGCGGCGACCGCGTCGAGCAGTTCGGTTTCCTGCCGCAGGGAGACCGGCTGGCCGGCTTGCCCGAGGGCGTCGACGTGTTCGCGGACCACGCGCGCCGCGATCCGCTCCCCCTCCGCCTGGCGGTGCTCGTGCGACACGTTCGGCGTTTCGCGCAGGACGGCGGTGAGCTGCTCCGAGATCCTGCGGCGCAGTTGCCGCACAACCGTGTAGTCGATCGACGCCGAGGAAGCGGGTTCCTCCAGAGTCGGGGTGGGCGGCCTGGGTGCTGGCGGGCGCGAACCGTTCGCCGTCATGGCGGGCGACTGCCAGCCGGCGCCGTTGAGGTGCTGTCGGTCAGGCACGACTCACCTCGCTCCGGGAGGCCGTAGCGGAGAACCGGGCGCGGCGCGCCGCGATGGCGCGGCTGGCGACCGGCTCGATCGACGCGGCGGCCCGCAGCAGTTCGGGGTTGCGTCGTAGCCGGCCGCCGTCGCTGAGTACCGTCGCGGTACGCGGGTCGTCGGGCACGCTGGCCAGAATCGGGAGTTGAAGCCGCTGTTCGAGGTCCCGGCTGGCGTAGGCGCCCTCGCCGATCGTCACCAAAGCTATCGCGCTGGGATCGCGGCCGTGTTCGGTCAGCTCGCGGCGTAGGTGCGCGATCGCCGGTAGGACCGGAGAGATCGTGCGTAGAGTCAACGGGCGCAGGACGAGCAGGATCAGGTCGGCGCGATGCAGCAGCGGCCACGGCGCGGCCGACGTCGTCAGCCGGCCGCAGTCGGCGATGACGTCCACACCCCGGCCCTGATATTCGAGGTCGGCGAAGAAGGTCGTCAGCCGCTCCCACGTCGGGCGCAGGGTGCCGGCCTGGACCGGATCGGTGATGCCGGGCAGGACGAGCCGGCGGCCGGGATCACCCGAGTCGAGGTCGATCAGTTGGCTCGGGAACTCCTCGCGTACCCGCCCCCGCAGGTCGGCGACGGCCAGGGGCAGCAGCCCTCTGGGTGGGATCTCCAGGCCCGACAGGTAGCCGGCGAGGATGTCCCCGCCAGCCGGATCACATTCGGCAAGCAAGGTGGGACGGGACCACGAGAGGGTGCAGGCGAGCGCGAGCGTGCTCACCCCCGGTGACCCCTTGGACGAAACCATCGCAATCACTGCCATGACCGTCAGTCCCCGGGGATCAAGACGACGGCAATCCGACCCGCGGCGGCACGGGCCGCGACGAGAGGCCCGTCGCGGTCGGCCACGGCAACGTTGACGAGCATCGTCCCGTCCTTGCTGCCGTCGGCCACATCGGTAACGGTTGCCGGGATGTTCACTGGCGGCCCGGCGGCCGGCTGCTGCTGCGTTCCGTTGTCGTCAGTTGTAATCACCAGCAGGACCGAGGCGCCCGGGGCAAGACGCTCGTGGGGTAACCGGTTCTGCGCCAGGCTGATGCCGACGAGCTGCTGTCCCGGCCCCGGGTATGCCTGCTCGGTGAGCTGATCGGCAGCCAGCAACGTGCCGGGTACCAGGCCGACTGCGGCATGCCGCCCCACGGCCTGGTCGGGCTGGTCGGCGGGGATCGGCTTGAGCGCCGGGTCGACGGTGATCCGGACCGTGGTGAGGTGTGCCTCGGTGATTGCCTCGCCCATCGCGACAGGCCGGACGACCGCCAGGTACTCACCGGTGGCGCCGATGGTGAGGAGGACTCGCCAGGCGATGAGTCCCCCCGCTGCGATCAGGGCCACGGCGAGCCAGACCAGGGCGGGACGCCACCGTCGTTGCGGCGCCACCCGAGGTACGGCGATCGCGGCGGCTACCGGAGACGTCGTGCCCCGGGCGGAAGGCTCCGTCGCGGTCGTCATCGTGTAACCACCTGCAACTCCTCGATCGCGATCGTTGTCGACGATGTGCGTGTGACGGTGAGCGCTCCGGTTTGGCCGCCGCCGGCCCACGTCACCTGCCAGGTGGTGGTGCCTTCGATGGTGTAGCGGCCTCCGGGCCGGGTGCTGCTCGGCTGGCGGTAACCCTGGTGGTATCCGCATGTCGGCGACGTGGCCCGGCCAAAGGACGCCTTGTAGGCGGTGCCGGGGTTGTCGCAGGTCACGCGGTTGCCGTCGCCCAGGCTCCAGGTGATCTTCTCGGCGCGGGCCGTCGCGGTGACCGACAGCCCCGGTACGGAAGCGGTGGCGCTGGCGGGCCCCCACGTCGCCGCAGAGGCGGGCGTCCACAACCAGACGGGTAGGCCCACCAGACCCGCGCTGCCGGGCGAGTCGTCGGGGGCGATCCCGATGTCCGGGCCCCGAATCGGAAGCTGGTTCACCGCCTGGGCAGCCAGCTCCGCCGGTGTGGGCAGGCCACCGAAGCCGGGTGGCGGTGCGGCCCTCCAGAACGGTGTGAAGCCGGTGAGGCCGGGCCAGCCACAGGCTGCGAGGTAGATGCGGCCGTCACCTGGTGCGTGGCCCTGCCAGATGGGGTCGCCTGCCGGCGGCTGCGGATCAGCCAGCTCCCAGAAGCACTCGTCCTCTGGGTTGTACCAGCCGAGGCCGGGCTTGTAGCAGCCGGGCCACGGCTCTCCCTCGCAGGTCTTTGAGGAGCCTCCGCCACCGCTGCCGCCGCCGGGGTCGCCAGGGCTCCCTGGCCCGCCCGGCGTCTCCACCACGATGTAGCAGTCCCCACCGTCGGGCGGGCAATAGACGTAGTCGGCGTAGGCTGGCGAGCCGCCGAGGGCCAGGCCGCCTGCCAGCATCACCAGGCCGATCAGACCGACTGCGATGCGTCTCAACATGGTCGCTCCCGCTGGGCGCTGGATTCCCGGATGAGCCAACGACCGTCGTCGTACAGAGCGGCTTCGGCGGTGACGATGTACCGCTTCGCCTGTCCCGGGACGCCGGCAGGCTTGCCGTTCGACTTGTAGACGGTCTGCCAGTTGGTGCCGTCAAAGCAGTCCTCGATTGTGGCGGTGAAGGGGCGGCTGTCGACGTTGACCTCGGTGACCTGTGCGTTCCAAACCGGTTGACCCTTGGTGGTCAGCCCCTGGTCATGCTTCTGGATCAGCTCGTACCTGAGTTGTCGCAGCAACGGGTCGGCCGTGTACTTGGCCAACTCGTCGCCATCGAGGTCTTCGGCAGCGGCGGCGGTGACATATGCCTTGCGGTAGTTGTCGTAAGCCGCCAACGCGCTGGTACGCGCCTCCTGCTCAGCCGTGTCAGCCTGAGGCGCAGTCGTCGACGGCGCCGAAGTCGGCGATGGCGTCGTACCGGGGTCGGTGCCGGGGTCTGCGCTACAGCCGGCCAACAGAGCAGCCGTCACCGCTGCCGCGATGGTGAATCGGTGCCGTCGTCGTGCGATCACCTGAGTGCCTCCTGCCTCGTGTAGCCGCCAGTTGGCGGCGTTAGGGCAGGACGACCGGGCCGCAGCTGTCCCGCCCTACGGCAGGATCTCACCGGAGTTGCGGCACTGCCGATGCCCCGATCAGCGACCGCGCATCGGTATCCCCGATGCGGGCACGGCTCGCGGCGCGATGAACGGGACGTTGTCCCGGTGTGGTCGCCGAACGACAGCAAAGGAACCGGCCGGAACAGGCTGCTGGCCACCACGTCACCTCCCCCCGACGGCGTGGGCACCCGTTAGGTCCTACCTCATCCTGGAGCCGCACCGCTACGCACCGTTATGTACGCACCTCCAAGGACAACCTCCGTGTTCGCACACCGAAGAACGCTCACCGGAGTACGCACCCTGGAGAGCGGAGACGGGCCTACTGCACAGCACCGGCTCGGGAGAAGGCCCCTGGGCAGCGCAGGTTTGCAGGATGAGGCAAGGTGACCACTTGTCGCCTGACGAATCGAGGTCCACACTGACGCCAGCGCGGCATGCACCCGCACCAATACCTAGCTCTGGATGGATCGAATGGACGTCGCCGAGGAGCGCGGTGACCTACGACACGCCGTCGAGTTCTTCGCGACACCGCTGATCGTTGATCTCTTGAGAGCTGTCAGAGACAGCACCAAGGCGGACGACTGCCTCACGGTTCCCAGCGATGACGAGATCGTGCGGCACGCCGTCGAGGTGTTGACCGCCAACGGGACCGTGAGGTGCGTGGACGGCCCACCCTCGGCCGACGCACAGCAGCTAACCCTCACCCCCAAGGGCTTCCAGGTCTGCGACCTGGTAGACGAAGTGGTGGGATCCGGCTACGACGTTGGCGAATGGTTCGTTGATCGCCATGGCGACCATGGGCGGACGCAGATGGAGCCGTCGGAGCCGACCACGGATCGAGCTTCGACGGAATGATGCATGGCTAACTTTCTTTTCAGGTCATTCGGGTGCAAAACCTGGCAAGCACGGTCTTTCTTTGCCGCCAGGCATGGCCTAAACCCTTGACAGCACCGCCGTACGCCGATGACATGGCATGCGCAATGTCAGATGCCCGACACCTGGAGTAAGCGGAACCGCTCGGGGTCGACGGGGGGGCCGAGGGATGGTGCAGTGGAGTTTGCCGACCTCATCGAGATTCGCGAACTGGTCCAGTATCAGCATGTCGTCGCCGCCGTAGCCTGCCTCGGCGAGCGCCCCATGCGTTACGGGGAGCTAGGAACTGCCATCAGCGAGTGGACGGGTTCGCGGATCGCCGATGGCGAGCTAACCCGCACCGTTCGTCGCCTGGAAGCCGGAGGGTTGGTAAAGGTCGTCCCGGACAACGACGGGCATCGCCTCTTCATGCTGACGCCCGAGGGCCACAACCGCAGGAAGAAAGCCGCCGCACTGGGCAAGGTCTTACGTAGCTGGACTGGTGATTAGGAAGGGGAACAGAGTCCGGAGGTAGCATCTCCGTCCAGTCGGCCTGCCTCAGACACCAGAGGTGATGCGATACGCGTCGAAGACACAGTCGACCTTGCGGACCGCGGCGAGCAGGTGCCCGAGGTGCTTCGGGTCGGCCATCTCGAAGCTGAACCGGCTCACCGCCACCCGGTCGCGGGTGGTGGTGACGGTGGCGGAGAGGATGTTGACCCGCTCCTCGGAGAGCACCCGGGTGACGTCCGCGAGGAGCTTGTGCCGGTCGAGGGCCTCCACCTGGATGGCGACCAGGAACGTGGAGGCGGAGGTGAGCTTCCAGCTCACCTCGACCACCCGCTCGCCCTGGGCCCGCAGGTCCTCGGCGTTGGCGCAGTCGTCCCGGTGCACGCTCACCCCGCCGGAGCGGGTCACGAAGCCGAAGACCGAGTCCGGCGGGACCGGGGTGCAGCAGCGGGCCAGCTTGATCCACACGTCGCTGACGCCGCGTACCACCACGCCCGGGTCGTGGCTGGAGGCCCGGCTGCGCGGTGGCCGGGTGGCCACGGCGGTCTCGGCGATGTCCTCGGCCGCGCCCTCCTCGCCGCCGTAGGAGGCCATCAGCTTCTGCACCACGGACTGGGCGGAGAGCTGACTGTCGCCGACCGCCGCGTACAGCGATGCCACGTCGGCGAGGTGCAGGTCCCGGGTGATCGCCATCAGCGCGTCCGAGGTGAGCATCCGCTTCAACGGCAAGCCCTGCTTGCGCATCGCCTTGACGATCGCGTCCTTGCCGGCCTCGATCGCCTCCTCGCGGCGTTGCTTGTTGAAGTACTGGCGGATCCTCTTACGGGTCCGAGGGCTCTGGACAAACCTGAGCCAATCCCGGACCGGGCCGGCCTTATCCGGCTTCGAGGTGAAGATCTCGATCACGTCGCCGTTGGACAGCGTCGACTCCAGCGGCACCAACTTGCCGTTGACCCGCGCGCCCACGCATTTGTGCCCCACCTCGGTGTGCACCGCGTACGCGAAGTCCACCGGCGTCGAACCTGCGGGCAGGGGAATGATTCTGCCCCGGGGTGTGAGAACCTGCATCTTCTGGTTGGACAGGTCAAACCGCAACGAGTCTATGAATCCACCGGGATCGGCTGCCTTCAACTGCCAGGCCAGCAGTTGGCGCAGCCAGGAGCCTTCCCCCGAATACGCCGCCTGACCCAGTTGGCCCTTCCTCTGTTCTGCGTGAGCCCAGTACGCCGCGATGCCGAACTCCGCCGTGTGGTGCATCGCGTACGTTAGGATCCGCATTTCCACCGACTCACCGGTTGGTCCGACCACCGTAGTATGGATCGATTGGTACATGTTGAGCTTGGGCATAGCGATGTAGTCCTTGAACTGATCTGACACCGGCTGGAAATTCGCATGAATAACGCCTAGCGCCGCGTAGCAGTCCCGCTCCGTGTCGACCAAAATCCGAACACTCGCCGTGCCATAGGCACCCTTTGAATCCCGCCCACGCACGATCATCTTCTGATAAATCGAATGGAGGTGCGGCGGTTGTTCGACTACCTCAGCCTTAACACGCGCCCAGCGCAGCATCGTCAAGACACTCTGTGTAACCGAGCGCACTATCCCAGACCACCGCGACCGACGTACACTAAGCAGTCGTTCGACTTCCTCATAACGTTCCGGGTATGTGGCACGGAATGCCAGGTCATCCAACTCCTTATGAATTCGATAAATTCCCAGCTGCCGCGCTAGAGGGCTGTAGGCTGCGAGAGCTTCCCTTGCTATCCGGCGCCGCTCAGGTGCAGACCATAAGGCCGGGGATCGAAGTGCCTGCAACGAGGTCGCTAGTCTGATTAGCAAAACGCGAGGCTCAACAGCAGAACATATGATCGACAGTTGAGCAAACTCGAAGCCGGCCGCAAAATTGAGGTTGATGGACGAAATTCTGGATGCGCCATCAACGAGGTCGGCGACCTCATACCCGAAGATATCTCGGAGGTCGGCCCTCGGGAAATTCGTTAGGTGTAACAGAGTCGCCGCAAGAACGGCCGCATCCATACCTAGTTCAATTAAAACCTTGAGGACCCTCAGAGCGAATTCAAGTAGGGGGTCGTGACCACTCTTACTTCTTGAAGTTTGCAGTCGTTGCGAGAAGTCGTACGCCCGTTCGAGCAGAATTATGTCCTGCAGCGATTGGGCTTGCCGATAGTCCCCGAGAACTTGGCCCAAATCGTCGCTTCGCCCCGAAGCACCACCAACGGCACGTCGCCTGAAAGGCTTCGGAAGAGCACGCCATACTAACCTCAACCCACGGGTACAGGGCAACGGGGTTCCCGCGCGTTCGCTAATGAGATCAATGGTAAGAGATCCCGCCGTAGAATCTTTCCTGTGAACTTCTTCTAAAGCCAACCTCCGATCAAAAGCCGGAACTGTGGCGTCCTTAGAAATTCTGCGCAGGAGTGGCAGACCTCGCCTATCATCGACTTCTACTAGCGCCTCTGCACACCATCGCCTATCGACGCCATCCATCGTTGGATCGTCCGCAAGCATCGCGAGCAGGTCTCGCCAAGACGTTAAGGGTAAGCGGGCAATGGCACGCACCGAGCCCTTACTATACGCCTGCCTCCTCGATGTAACAGACCTCGGACCACCTGCTTCTTGGACAAGAACATCAAAAAGAAGCGCAATCGCCCACCGGCGAGTGCCATGATCAAGCCTTCGCCTTAGTGATGCCACTCTGAGTGCAGCCTTTGCTTGCTCGACATCTAGAAGGCAAAGCAACTCAATCGCTGGTTGCAAGTTCTTGCCAGACCTCGCACTTGCCATCTCAGTCAGGACTTCCGTAGCCTTCGCAACGACCCTATTGTCCAGAGCAATTCCGTCGGAACCGAGTGCGCATACCAGCCGGCATCCATCTACCCCCCCTTTGGTTGTCAGCCGCTTCAGTAAAGGCGTCAAATCCTTTTCTCTAGCCCAGCCGTCTATCAAAAACCTTAGAAATGACTGTCGTGTGGTTAACCACTCCTGGTTGTCAAACCATGAGCGGCGGCTCCAGACGCTACGAAGCTCGCGAGCGCTTTCCCTCGGATCTTTGACAACGAGGCGGGCAGCCAAGTACTCTTCTATCGTCTTGTGTGCGAACACAAAGTCCCCGCCACGTTCGGTTAAGACCCCGCTTCGTCTAACCAACTCCCGCAAGAGAGACTGCCACGCACGGTCAGGCAGATTCTCCGGCTTGAGGTCACGGGTCCATAAGGTCAATGCCCCAACAGCTGTATCCGATTTCCCGGACTGGCGCAACCAAGCCAACCGCTCCACAAGCTTTGTCGCAGAGCCTAGCAACTGCTCTCCTGCAGCGATTGCATCAACTCCATAGTGTTCGGTTACGGAATTGATCTGCTGACGGATTCCGCTGGGCAAGGCACTGTACTGACGCTCCAACAAAAGGTTCACAAAGGTGTCGTAGAGCTGGCTACGCCCTGTAGGGAAGAGCTGCTCAGGGTAGGCAATGTGAAGCTGACACAACATCACCGCCATGAGTGGGTTGCGGGCAAGCTCGTCGAGACCGGCTTCATTAATCTTGTCTACGAAACGATGTGCGGCCTGTTCTGACGATTGCTCTTCAAGATGCGCTAACCAACCTTCAGCGAAATTGAAAAGTTGCTCACCACTGAAGAGTAGAAGCTCGAATAGCGCAAGCTTAGGAAACATCCGTCGAGGTAACAGATTGTCAGGCCGACTGGTAATAATAAACTGTCGAACTCCACTGTCAGGCTCGTCAACCCACTCGTAAAGACGCCTAATGATGGCGACCCGCTGGTAAGAACTCATCACCTCATCAAGCCCGTCGACCAGCAGCAGCCAGGAGGCGTCGTTCGTAGGCGGCCTGTGGAAAAAATCTGCAGAATAACCCACTGCGAGCCCCACGCTGCTGAGATCCTCGTTCACGCTCTTAGCGATTGCTTCCGGCAGCGGCTTACCAGGAGTCAGATCTGCAGCCAGCACGTGCACTGGTATTTTCGAACTAAGGCCATCCTCGAACTTGCCTATTAGTGAACCAGTTGCGGTGCGAAGTAGGCTAGACTTGCCAGATCCGGCATCACCTAACACAATTGCGTTAGCCGCGCTATCGAATATTTCCTCCGCGCGGATGGCTTGCGTCGAATGATGCGACCCCACTTCTTCGGGGCTCTCGTTCGGCTCCACGAGTTGCTGGACGTATACTGCAGATAGTGGGGGCTGAGGAGTTTCCGGAAAGACTGCCGGATAGGGGTGAAGGGTGGTTGCCTTCTTAGCCACTCGCAGGTACTCACGAAGACGAGGCCCAGGGAAGCGCCAGCCTCCGGCAGCTATCTGCGCATCAGTAAGCCTGATAAGCCAGTTGTGGTATAACTGCGGAGTTCCTTGCAACAATCTGGCGCCATCAGCTCGATCGAGAATTTCGTCGGCCGAAATAAGGTGGGCGCTACCAGCGTTGTCCGACATGCACACAATACCACATATGGCACCGGTGCGCCTGTTGAGGACCGGGCTCCCACTATATCCGCTGCCTATCGGTACTCCGTAGAGTCGACCGAGGTCGAGATCACTCGCACCTTCTCGCAGCGACTCTCCTTGGTAGTCAAAGGAAGCCGCTTGGCCATTACGAAACTTTCCGACCGGGTATCCGTACGTCCACATGGGGTCGGAGGAGGCGGCGGCGCCTAAGAGCAAGACGGCATGCCTGTTTAGAGAACTTTCCTTCGCGGGTATCTTCAGAAAGGCCAGGTCAAGGCCGTCAGCGTTCCGAAAGTATTGACTGTGAGAGGTTTCGAGGGTTATGACCCGACGGCTTCCGGCGCGCCTCGCTGTAACTTCGGCGGGCAAGGAGTCAGGTGAAGTTCCTAGCACGTGTGCGCAAGTCACAATTGTATCGGCACCGATCAAGAAGCCTGTCCCGAAGCGCGCCTTACTCGCACCGTGAGGTGGGACATCAATCGCAACAGTCGCCAACTTAGTCAAGTACTCTAAGCTGTCTGGCGCATCGACATGCAACTTCGCAGGGTTGTCCATTCTTGTCGATCATCACCCCTACTCACGCTTTAAGTAGAACGAACTTCGCCGGATGGGCGTCACGTGGGCTACTAAGCTTCGGCACAGATCCTTATAGTCGCCTCGATTAACCAACCTCCGGTCGCGACCATTCAAGCATAACCTTGAATGACGATCTCGCACTCGCCTTACCAATTACCGCCACAAGCGAGCCGGAGTCTAAGGCGAACTCACATCCAAATTCAATGGCGATTTTTGATATTGCTTCATGCTGGAGTTTGTTAGAGAATTTTTGTGCGAGCTCCGCCACCGCATCTAACGCCCCGTCAAGAGAGGGGCGCTGCCCCGCAATTTCGACCTCGTCGCGCACATAAGGCCGCCGGCCAACCTCTTTACTTACCACGAATATCGTGTGATCGTCGAGCTGCACTTCAACGATTTGTTCATCGTCCCGTGAGGCATTACTGGACTCGATCAAGTTCCTCACCCTTCGTCGACATTTCACCAGCGAGATCGAGCAAGATCGTAGCGTTAGACCACAAGAGAGGAATCCTCCGTTGGCTCAGGGTGCCATCAGCATGGTGGATGGCAGCAACCGACCCGGTTGACCGGCAGGCGCACCAGTCGACGCCGCGCCTGCTGCGGCACCCGCGACGTCGTGATTAGTCTTCATGTTAGGCATCGGCTGTCCGAAGCAGGTTGGATGACGCGGATACGATCGCCATCGAGCTTGCCCTCAAGGCGTCACGATTGTCACCCTGATGCACCGAGTCGGGCTCGCCCCTGCTCGGCGGGCTCGTAGTCACCTGACAGTAATTCAGACCTGGGTGTATAGGGTGCAGCGGGCCTGCTTGGAGGGTGACTTGGGACGGGTGCGGCCCGTCGATGGTCAGGAAGTTGCTGAGACAACATGACACCCACAAGGACCACACGCGTATGTCACCATCGCTGATCGACGTGATTCGCCGGCACGCCCCTGCCCCGACCGACTCCCGGCCATCTGGTCGTAAGTCGCATGGGACTGTTGAAGGCCCTGGCGCGGTTCCTGATCCGCATCGTCGTTCATGGATCACCGACTGCCTACGAAACCCCTGGCTCGGTTCGCCGAGCCCGGCTTCGGCGGGGCGAAATGGGATGCTCTTGATGGTTTGGCCGTAGACGCACCCTGGGGCGAGGGTGCGCCGACTGGTGACTGCCAGCTGCGGCTGGAGGAGGCCTGGCGGCTCGGAAATAGGGCACCTCGCCCTACGTCAGCGATGCGTCTCCGCAGTTTCAATGATCGCGCCTGAGCTGCGCTTATGTAGTGAACGATCTTGCGTAGGAGGTTTCCGCGGGTGGTCGGGGGCGGCCATGGATCTGCCAGCGGTAGGTCGGTGTGGGCGGTGCGGTGACCGACGGCGATGCGGAGTTGGGGATTGGGTTCGCCGGTGGCGCCGAGGCTGATGTAGACGCCGTTGTAGGCGAGTCGGGCGCCGACTCCGCCGGTGCGGCGTACCCATTCGATCATCGTGTTGAACGCGTCGATGGCCTGGGCTGGGGTAAGTGGCTGGGGTGGCTGGCCGGGTCGGTGGAGGTACATGCCGGGGTGGTTGGTCGTTGCGGCGAGTTGTGTCCATCGTTCGTACATTGCCGCGCGGTCTTCCCACTGGCGGAGGTCGTCGGGTTCGCTGCGGGGCGGGGTGGGGCGATGGGTTGCGGGTCGTTCGGGAGTGGCCGTTGGGGTGGGCTGCCGGGTACGTGTGGTTCGGGTGGGCGGTGATGCTGGTTCCCGGCGGCTGGTGGAGCGAGGTTCGGCGGGCTGCTGCCGGTGTCCGCTGGGGGTTGGTGGCGGGGTTGGTTGTGGTGGGGCGAGGTGTGACGGCGCCTGGGCGTGGCGGGCTGCGGTGATCCGTGCGCGGATGTCGGTCCAGGTCGTTCTGGGTGGTTGGTAGTCGGGGGATGCGGTCTGGGCCTGGTCGATGAGCGCTTGGGCTGTGTCCAGGTCGCCAGCTTTGAAGGCGCGGTAGCTGGCCTTGGAGAGGTTCTGAGCCTGCTCGTTGCGTTGTTGTTGGCGCTGGTTGCGCTGCTCGTCGGTGAGGCGACCCGTGTGAAGGATCTCTGGGTGGGCGTCGAGGTGGGCTTCGACGGCTGCCATGACCTCGGCGAGGGAGTGTCCCTGGAGCTGTTGGAGGTGGCCCTCGGCGACGTACCGGATCGCGTCCTGCCGGCCGAAGGTAGAGCCGGTGACCTGTCCGTGCCAGTTTGCTGCCCAGTCTTCGGTGGCGTGGGCGATCCGGGCGGCTTCCACGGGGGTGAAGGGCGCGAACGGGTCGGCCGGTGCGGTGGCCGGCGTCGCGTCGTCGGCTGAGTCCTGTCGGGGCGTGGTCAGGTCTTCTGCTTCGTGGGTGGGGTTGGCGTGCAGCCGGTCACTGTTCGGAGGGCGCGCCGCGTTGTCGCCAGGGTCCTCTGCGTGCGGTGTGATCGGCGCCGGGGGCTCTTCAGCTGTCTGCTTCGTCTCCGGCAAGGCTGGCTGCGCGGACTGCCCGGCGGGCGAGGATTCGTCGTCGGCGGTTGTGGAGTCGTCTGCTGTGGCTGGGCTTGGTGGGGTTTCGGGGGCTGGTGTGGGGGGTTGGTGGTTGGCTGCTTCGGCCCGGATGAACTGGCGGTATTGATCCCAGGGTTCGATGTGTAGGTAGAGGGGCTCGGCTTCGTCGACGATGGCGAGGGCGGTGTCGTAGTCGCCTGTTTCGAGGGCTCTCTCGGCGCGGACGGACAGGTCTTGGGAGGCAGCGCGGTCGCGTTCGCGTAGCTCGTCCTGGCTCAGCGGTCGGCGGTGGAGGATGTCGGGGTGTTCGGCGATGTAGTCGGAGATCCATGTCCACTCCTCGTTGCTGGCGCCGCCGGGCACGTGGGTGGTGGCGACGTATCGGGCTGGGGAGTTGACGTATCCGTTGGTGTTCTGCGCGGTGTAGCGGGACGCGTGGTCCTCGATGGCCTTGATGAGTTGGGCTCGACGCGCTGGCGTTGGCCATGCCGAGGGCTCGGAGGTGTCGTCGGCAGGCTCGGGCGGGACGTCGCCGGTGGTGGCGAGGATGGGGACAGGGTCGGGTACTGGGGCGGCAGGCGCCGCAGCGGTTTCTGCGGTGGGGATCGGGTCGTGAGCGGCCGGCGGCGAATCGGCCTGTTCCTGGGTGGGCTCGGTGGTGGCTGCCGCAGGGTTCGTGCCGGATTCTGGCCGCGGCGTCTCGCGAGCGCTGTGATCGACAGCGCTATCCTCCGCTGATAGGGCTGATACGTCGACGTTTTCCGGGTCGAGGTTGACGGGCTTCGGTAGCGCGGTGGTGGAGGCGGGCTGAGGTAGGTCGTTGGGAAGTTGGGCGGCAAGCCAGGTGCGCTCGTCGGCGTTGAGTGGGCGCCGTGTGTTTGGGCTGCGCCAGTCTTTGGCGTAGTACCACTCGTCAGTGGTGGGATCGACGAAGGCGTACGCGGAACCTGAGTCCTCCACGACCTTGATCCAGCGTTTGCCGCGCTCGACGCGGAAGGTGCTGTTCACCGACGTGTATCGGGTCATGACGGCTACTGGCGTTGAGCCTGGTCTCAGGTTCGGCGGGTCGTCTTGGGCGACAGCGGGCTCCGGTGGCTCCTCATCGGTCCCGGACTGGTGCGAGTCGGCGGATGAGGGCGGATGCTCGCCTTCCTCCGCACCTTGAACTGGCTCCGGGTGATCGTCCTCGGGTGTCGGCGGGCCACCGGCCTGTTCGCGGGCTGGTTCATGCAGCGGCGTCGCCGGGGTCTGGTGGTGCTCCTGTTCATCTTTGGTGGTGGCCGTGTTGTCGGTAGGCGGGACCGTCGCGAACAGGTCGAGTTGCTGCGGCGCTGCCTCGGCGGCGGTTTGGGTGGCGGGGGTTCGGCCGGTGTCCGGTGTCGCCGCAGTTGGTGGGGAGCCGGCGAGGTTCTGGATCCAGTCCAGTGATCCGAGGTCGAGGCGTTCTTTGGCTCGGGTGGCGGTGACGTACGCCAGGCGCAGCATCTCGGCGGCGGGCAGAACGACTTCTCCGGTCTCGGTGCTCTCCTGCGGTTGTGGAAAGTCGTCGGCGATCCGGACGTGGGGCCACTCACGGCCCTTGGATTTGTGGGCGGTGCTGACGATGACGTCGTATGCGGGTTTGCCGTGGTCGTCGGTCCGCTCCTCGGGGACGAGTTCCTTGGCCATGTAGATCAGTTCGTCGGCGCCACGGCGGTCGACGAGGCGGACGAAGGCTCGCAGGGACTGCGCGTCCTCGTCCGACTCGACGTACTCGCGCACTTCGCCCCAGTGAGCGAAGCCGGACAGTTCGGGGTGCGTGGTGGGGCGGCCGGCTTGGAGATCTTTGGCGGCTTTGGCGATGTCCTCGATGGTGCGTCCACCGCCGACGAGGGCCACGGTGCGGCCGGCGTCGAACGACTCGTACACGGCGGCGACCGCCCCGGCGTTGGTCCAGGCGAGAATCGCGTCTGGCTCGGTGACGGGTCCGATGGTGGAGGTGAGGGCGGGGTTGCCGACCAGGCGCCAGGTGGAGTCGAGCAGCGCGAGGAACTGGTTGCCGATGTCGGCGACCGCAGGCCCGAACCGCCAACTCTGGGTCAACGGAAGGACCACGTCCGCCGGCCAGCCCCGCAGGGCGTCCACCGCACCTCGGAAGCCGTAGATCGACTGGTTGGAGTCGCCCACGACGACCTTCTGCACCGGCTGGTCGTTGATGACCTTCGCTAGGACCGGCGAGATGTCTTGGGCCTCGTCGAAGAAGATCACGTCGTAGGGCAGACGGGGCCTGCCCAGTGCCCAGACCTTGACGTAGTCGTCGTGGTCCATGCGCAGGCGGCCGTCGGGACTGGTGAGGTCGGCCCATGCCTGCTCGGCGAGTACGAGGACGGCGGCGGCGACCGTGTGCGCCTCGGGCTGCCGGAGGGTGTCGGGCAGGTGCTGTGGCCTGATGGTGTCGTCGGCGCTCTCGCGGAACTTGCGGACGGCGGCCATGACGAACTTGGCCACTGCTTCGGGAGCGAGGGCCTGTGGACCCAAGGGTTCGGTGATGCCGAGGGTGTCGGCCCATTCCTCGGGCCACCGGGCGCCTTCGCTGCGTGGTCCGACCTTGGCGACCTTGTCGCGTAGTGGCGTGTGGTGGAGTCCGGCGCGGGCGTAGGCGTGGGAGGTGTCTGCGGTGACGTGGCGGGGGAACTTCCGTTGCGCCTCGTCGGCGATGCTTCGGTTGAAGGCGATGTAGGCGATGCGCCGGGTGTCGAGGCGGGCCAGCATCAACAGGGTGCTGGTCTTGCCGGTGCCGGCCAGGGCTTGCACGACGATCGTCTTGCCCTGCTGATAGGCGTCGAGGATGCGCTGCTGCTGCTCAGTGGGGGTGATCTGTGGCAGCGGGGCGTCGCCGGCCTGCTCCGCGTCATCGTGTTCCTGCAACCAGGTGGTGATGTCGTCGAGCGCACGGTCACGGTCGGCGCGGCGCCCGAAGTATCGCCATCGGCCGTCGACGTAGCGGAACCGGTGGCCCTTCAGGACGGAACGCAGGCCGTCCTCCTGTGGGCCTCCCCGCGTTCCGGTGATGGTGATACCGGCGTCGTCGACGGTGATCTGGATACGGCTGCTCCAGGTGTCGCGGAGCAGGTACGGGTCGGGGTCGGGGCGTAGTGCCGGCTCGCCCGCCGGCAGTTCGTCAGCCGGCGGCTCGGCTACGGCAGCGGGAGACCGAGGTGTGTCGGTGACGGCTGGCCCGGTTGGCTGTTGGGTGTCGTCGACAGCCTGCACGACGGGTGAACTCGGTGAGGACGGTGTGGCCGTAGAGGGTGGCTCGCCACTGGAGGCTATGTCTTTCGACGCGAGGGGCTGGACTGGTGGTAGGGGCGGGGTGGCTGACGTGGGGAAGATGCGCTGCCAGGTTTTGGAGTTGGCGGCGGTGGCCACCAGGTTCGCGGCGAGGGTGGACGAGATTCGGGCGAGGTCGTGCAGCATCGCCAAGACAGGGTCAACGCCGGGCCGGTCCCGTGCTGCGCGTACGGCACGGGACTGGCGTGCCAGTTGTACGGACAGGTCAAGCAGTGCGTGCGGATCGCTGTCGACGGTGAGTGTCTTGAACTCGTCGATGGTGGCCGCGAGCTTCTTCTCGGCCTGGTACTGCCCGGCGGGCGACTGGGTCATGGACTTCCAGCGGGGCAGGCGGACGACCTGATTTGCCGCCGTCTTGGTGCTACGCAGTGGTCCCCGGATGCGGTTGCGGCTCGTGTAGGGGGTGCCGCCGGGGAAGGCTGCCGTAATGTCGCGGTCGAGGGGTGGAGGTCCGCCGGTTGGGCGGGTCGTGCCGCCATCCGCGGCATCAGCAGCCGGCGGGGCGTCGTCGGTGGGCGGCTGTGGGTCGATGGCTTTCGGGGCTTCGGCGCGCTCAGGTGGGGCTGGGGCCGGCGCGACGGAAGAATCGGTGTCATGGCCCGATTTGTGGGGCACGGTGGGTGTTGGCGGTTCCGGTTCGGTGTGCGGCAGCGATGGGCTCTGGTCTGCCTGTGGGGCTGGTTCCGCAGCTACAGCGGTCGCTCGGGTGTCTGCCCTCCAGCCGGGCAGGTTTGCCTCACGGGCTGGTTTGGGAGTCCAGTGCAGGTCCCGCTCAACGATCAGTAGACCCCGGTTGGCGCGGATCTTTTCGAGTTCGACCAGGCTGACGTAGCCCCATTCCGTGTTCTGGTCGTCGCCGTTGGCGCAGAGGTAGCCGAAGCCCAGGCCGGTCTTCGGGTCGTACTCGGCCAGCCACCAGTCGCTACTCGGGCTGAAGTAGTGCAAGAAGATCGTCTTGTCGCCGGGAGATTGCCGTTCGGTGGCATACAGCGGTGGCACTGGGAGGTCGGCAGGCGGGTAGAACGCGTGCCCACGTCGAACCCGCTGTGTCTCCGGAGGTATGCCGTTCGCCTGGTCCTGCTGCTCTGGCCGGTTCTCGTCGTCATTGATGGAAGGAGCACGCGTTGCGCCCTGGTCGTGCGGCGGCTCCGGTTCGATTGGCGGCTGCTGGTGCGACGGCGGTTGATCGTTGCTGTCCGGGATGTCGGCGGTCGTGGGCTCTGTCTGCCGATCCGGCGTCAGCTGCCCTGATGTGCGACCAGCGTGAGCAGCATCGTGCGGTGCCGCGCCGCCGGTCGTGTGCTCACCGTGGGCGGTCACCGGCGAAGCGGGTGGTGCCTCGTTCGTGTCGGTGGAGCCTTCGGCTGACTGCGGGGCCGGCTGCGCAGCCTGCCTGGCGGGGTTGGTGGGCTTCTGGTCGGTGCTGGCGTCGGCGTGGGTTTCGCTGTCACGAGGCGCGTTGTCGTGGTGTACCCGATGCCGCACCTGCTCGCCGAGGGTTTGTTCGAGCTGGCGCACGACGCGAGAGTCGGCGAGGTAGGCGCGGGCCAGTTCGTTGTTCGGGTCGGTGTCGAACGTAGCCATCATCTGGTCGTTGAGCCAGGGCGCGATCACGTGGACGAAATTGTCCAGATCGTTGACGTGGGCCGCCTGCCGCAGCCGGTCATCGTCGCAGGCGCGAGCCAGCAGAGCGGCAACGTGAGGATGGTCAGCGCCGAGGGCTTCCTGAGCCTCGTCGGACTCCTGGCCATCCAAATTGCCGAAAGTGGCTCCACCGGACTGGGAGGTGACGCGCTCCGGAAGGCCGGGCGCGTCGGGCTCGCGAGCGGATGCCGTGGGTGCGGCGGTGCCCCCTACGGCCGGGACCTGTGCTGGGGCGTGCAGGTTCGCGTCGTGCCGGGTGGTCGGCGCGGAGGCGACCGAGGTTGACGGCGGGTGATGGTCGACCGGGTCAGGTACGGGCTCGACGTCAGTGGCAGGGGTGGCGTCAAGGATTTTCAGCTCTGCCTGAAGTTCTCGCAGCCGGGCCGCGTTGTGGTCAAGGTCGTCTTGACGCGGAAAGGGCTGACCGACACGGCTTTCTGCCTGCTCGATGTTGATGCGTAGGCGTGCGATGTGGTCGGCGTCGCGCTGGCGGACGGTGTCGACGTTGGTCAGCCGGTTCTCGATCTTGCGGATGAGTCCGGTGGGGTCCTGGTCGGGTAGGTCTTTGACGTCGAGCCAGAGCATCCCCTCGGGTACCTCGTGAAGGGTGATCGTGGCGATGGTGGAGCCGATGACGGGGTATTCGATGAGGGCGCTGAGCGGAAACGGGCCCAACGTGCCGAGTTCGAGGTGTTTCTTGCCGCCTCGGGACAGGTTGCGGGCGGCGGCGTGCAGGCCACCGATGAGCGCGGCGCCTGCGTCGGCACGTCGCTCGTAGGTGCGGTCGGCGAGGGTGATGGAGAACGCGTCGCCGCGTAGGTCGGGACGGCGGGCGATGACGTGGTCCGCCTGCTGGAGTCTGTGTTCAAGGTCGGTGATGGTGCGGCGGCTTTGGGCGATGGTGGTCTTGAAGGTGAACTGCTCGTTGTGCCAGATGCGCCGCTCCAGTTCCAGGGCGCTGAAGGTTTCTTCGACTCGGGCGAGTTCGAGGAGTTCGGGTCGTCCGGCGCCGACGGCGAACATGACGGCGGGTTCGATCCGTCCGCCGGTGTCGTCCTCGGCGGCGTCGATGGTGCGGGCGGTGTTGTTCGCGTCGAGGATCTGGTCGGTGAACTTGGCTTTGGTGTCGACCTTCTGCCAGAAAAACGGATCGTAGGAGTTCTCGGTGACCAGGAAGATGTGGTGGATGGCGGGGTTGGCGTTGCCCTGCCGTTGGCCGCGTCCCAGGCTCTGCGTGATCGGGGTCAGCTTCCAGGTGGGGTCCATCTGGATGATGGCGATGACCCGGCGTTGGATGTTG
This sequence comes from Micromonospora sp. NPDC049900, assembly GCF_044461025.1. Classification (NCBI taxonomy): domain Bacteria; kingdom Bacillati; phylum Actinomycetota; class Actinomycetes; order Micromonosporales; family Micromonosporaceae; genus Micromonospora; species Micromonospora sp. NPDC049900. The sequence continues at coordinate 80,939 of NZ_JBITKM010000017.1, read as the reverse complement.
ACGCCGGTGCCGAGTTTGGCGCGGCTGCCGACGAGGACGGAGATCTTTCCGTCGCGGGCGTCCTGCTGGAGCAGGGCCTTTCGCCGTTGGTCTTTCGCTTCCTGAGCGAAACGGATCTCCGCGGCGGGGACTCCTCGGCTGACGAGTTTGTCACGCAGTTCCTCGTAGACGTTCCAGCCGTCCTTGGGCACGCCGAGGTCGCAGAAGACGAGGATGAGGCTGCCTCGGCGGGGCTCGGGCTCGCCGTTCGCGTCGAAGTAGACATCGTCCTTGTGGTCGGACCAGATGTCGGCGATCCGGTCGGCGGTGACGTCGATCTTCTGGGGTTGGCGGGTGGAGCTGCCGACGAGGCGCAGGTCCAGCGATCCGGCCCGACCGTCGTTGGAGATCCACAGGATGTTGTCTTCCTTCATCTCCCCGTTCACGGTGAGGCGCAGCGGTGGCCGGCCGCCGCCGGTGACCGCGCGGGCGCGCATCGCGAGTCCGGCCATGTGGGCGCGAAGTTGCGGCGAGGCGGGGACGGTGAGGATCTCCTGTTGGCCACCGATGATGGTCGGCTCGCCCAGCTTGAGGTCTTTCTTGGTCTTGATGTCCGCGTAGCTGAACAGGAGTCGTTGCAGCTCGGGGATGTTCACGAAGCGGGCGTAGCGGGTCTTGGACTCGAACCGGCTGCCGTCGGCGGTCATCTCCACCCGGCGTCGGGGTTGGATGAAGGTGGCGTGGAACTGGTCGTCTTCCTCGATGCCGGCGTCGGCCAGTAGCTCGGGGGCGGCGTACTTGGTCATGGTCATGATCTCGGCTGGGGAGTTGTCCAGCGGTGTCGCCGTGGCGAGGGTGACCACCCGGCGGCCGTAGGTGCGGCGTAGGTAGCCGAGCTTCATATCGAGGTCGGCGGTGATCTGGTTGCCCTTGTGGGCCAGCTCGGTGATGGACGAGATCACGCGCAGGTTCTTGTAGACGTGCGCTTCGTCGATGAACAGGTAGCCGATGCCGGTGCGCTCGAACTCAACGCCCGCGTCGCTGGGCTTGGCGAGCAGTTCCTTGATCTCTTCCTTTAGGTTTTCGACCTGCTTCTCGATGTCCTTGACGGTGAACCTGTCCGCGTCTTCGGCGTTGGTCAGGTGCGCCTGGAGGCGGTCGAGTTGGGCGTTCATGTAGTCGACCTGGACGGCTTTGCTGACCGGGATCTTCTTGAAGGCGTTGTGGGACAGGATGATCGCGTCCCAGGTGCCCGTCGAGCAGCGGGCTACGAACTGTCGCCGCTTGTCGCCGCGGAGGTCGTCGGAATCCGCCGCGAGGATCCGGGCCCGGGGGTAGGCGCGCAGGAACTCGCGTTGGAACTGGCCGAGGACGTCCTTGGGGACGACGTAGGCGGGCTTGCTGACCAGTCCGAGGCGGACGAGTTCCATCCCGCCCACGATCATCTCCAGCGTCTTGCCGGCGCCGGTGCCGTGATACAGGCCGACGCCAGCGGTGTTGCGGATGCGGGCGACGGCCGCCATCTGGTGCGGGAGCAGACGGTATGCGGCGGAGGACATGCCGGGCGCGGTGACGATCTCTCCGTCGAAGGACTGCGGGACGAGAGCGTTGAACCGGTCGTTGTAGGTCGCGCTGAGGGCGGCGGAACGCTGCGGTTCTTCCCACAGCCAGGCACGGAACCGGGCGTCGAGTTGCTGCGCTTTGGCCTGGGCGAACGCGGTGGCCTCGGTGTCCTTGACCGTGGCCTTCTTGCCGCCACCGACGTCTTTGGTCTTGGTGACCTCGATGGCCTGGCTGTTGAGCAGGTTCGCCGCGATGTCCTGGGCGCAACGGGCCTTCGTGCCCCAGACCGTGTGGGCGAGGACGGTGTCTTTGCTGCCCCCGCTGACCGACCAGCGGGCGCCGATGTTGCTGACGGTTATCCGCTCGTCTTCCAGGATCTCGCGGAGGAACTGCTGGACGTAGCGGGCGTCGATCCACGGGGAGCCGAGGCGGGCCTCGATCTCGCCGGGTGTCAGGTCCCGGGGTACCACCCGACGGAGGGCCTCGACGTTGGTGGCGAACCGCGCGTCGGTCTGCGCGGCGGCGTGGGCGGCGGCGAGTTTGCGGCGCACGTTGCCGGACAGGTACTCCGCCTTGCGGATGAGCTGTCCGGTGCCGGGCTCTTCGTAGACCAAGTCGCCCAGTGCCTCGCGGGCCTGCTCTTCGTTGTCGAGGTCGAGCAGCGCGGCGATGTGGTCGAGGCGGATCTCGTTGTACGTGTCCCAGCAGATGACGAGGGCGTCGTCCGGGGATTCCGCGCGGGTGATCGGTGACGGGGGGACGACGACGCGGGTGTGGAAGACGTCGGCTTTGGTGCTGTCCTGTGTCTCGTCGTCGAAGTCCTCCAGCGCGCTGACGTACGGCCAGAACGGGTCAGAGCGGAAGCCGCCCATCGGCGGGTACCGGCGTTGTTCGCTCTCGACCTGCTGGCCGGTCTTGGCGTCGCGGCGGGTGCTGGTGGAGGACTTGTACCGGTTGATGTGGCCGTACAGGGAGACGTAGGTGTCGTAGGAGCGGTTGAGGTCGGTGCGCAGGGTGGCCATCGTGGGGGTGTCTTCGCGATGCGCGGCCTCTTCGTCGAGCAGCGCGACCACGGTGGCGCGGAGCCGGATCAGCGCCCGCAGTTCCGCGAGCTGGGTCTTGGGCGGGTCATGGCAGGCGGGCCGTCCGTTGATGATCTGGGTGACCCGTCCGTCGCCGAGGTCCTCGAAGAGACCTTCCTGCCGTTGGAGTTCGCCGTGGAACACGATGTCGGGCTGGTTCTCGACGGCCGCAGCGGCGGGGGTGACGACGAGGCCGCGGGTACGCGCATCGGTGGTGATGTGGCGCAGCGCGTCGATGAGCGCGTCGTCGGTCGGCCCGGTGCACCGCACGGTGAGTGCGGGTCCGGTGCGGCTGGTGTCGACGACGATGTCGCCGAGGACCAGCTCGGGGTGGGCGAGGAAATATTCGTTGACGGGGATGTTGGCCGCCTCGATGCCGTCGCGGGCGCCGGGCAGGACGGTTGGCTGCGCGGTCAGCCAGGTCGCGGGTGTGGGGGTGGCGTCCGGTGGGCGGCGACGCAGGATCAGTAGGTCGGTGACGACCTCGGTGCCGGCCGCGACGGCGTGTGCCGTGGCGGGCAGCCGGACGGCGCCGACGAGGTCAGCGAGGTCCGCCATCTGTGCACGGGCTTGGTGGTGGGCGGTGTCGGTGCCGTCCATGGTGTAGCGGGAGGTGATCAGGGCGACGACACCGCCGGGCCGCACAAGGTGCAGGGCCTTGAGGATGAAGTGATTGTGGATGGAGTGTCGACGGTCGGGGTTGTACTGCGGGTCGTGGGGCCTGTGGCTGCCGAAGGGCACGTTGCCAATGGCGGCGTCGAAGGTGTGTTCGCTGATGCGGGTGTCGGCGAACGACTCAGCGAGGATCTGAGCGTCCGGGTAGAGCGCCTGGGCGATCTGTGCGGTGGTGGGGTCCAGTTCCACGCCGACCATCTGGACGCCGTCGGGTGCCAGGCCGATCATGTTGCCGCTGCCGCAGCCGGGTTCGAGTACCCGCCCGCTGGTCAGGCCAAGGTCGCGAAGGGCGTCCCACATTGCTTGGGCGTAGGACGCGTCGGTGTAGTGCGCGTTCAGTGTTGTCGTGCGGGCGGCTTGGTAGCCGTCGTCGCCGAGCAGGTCCCGCAGCTCGGCGCGTTCGGCGGCGAATCGGTGGGCGTACTTGTCCCGCTCGTCGAACAGTTGCGGCGTGGCGCCCCAGCCGGACCATCGGGCAAGCAGTTGTTGCTCGTCCGGGGTGGCGGGCCGCTGCTCGGCGTGCAGGGCACGCAGGATCCGCACGGCGACGAGGTTGGCGTCGACTCGTGCGCGTTCTCCCGACGGCGCGAGGTCGTGCTGACCTGTGGGCCGGAACCGAGGGCGGGCGGAATCTAGTCGGTCTGGTCGGGCTCCAGGTAGACCATCGTCCGCATCACGTGGCTCTCCGCCGTGTGCCGGGCGGTGTTGAGCCGCTGGAGGCGGCTCAGGTAGCTCTCCCCTGCCGGGGGTTCGCCGGCGAGCGTTCGTGTCGTCGTCTCGATCGCCTCGGCGATGTCCTGGCCCAGTTGGGTGAAGAACGCCTCCGGGTCCTCCAGGTCCCGAACCCGGTCCGGCCAGGTCCGCGTCCAGTGCTCCTTGGCTTGGGCTGCGTACAGCTGCGACATCCGTGGGCTCCTCCGCTGCGTGGTCAGAGTGTGGCGCGGCCACCGGGTCGTGCGTCAAATCGGCGGTGGAGATTTCTCGTCGGCCATCCGGGCGGGTCATCGTGTCTGGCCTGGGCTGGGTGGGAACCGGTACGGCGGATCGGTCCGGTGTCCGTTGGCGATGGGAGGGCTCGGTCGGGTGGCGACCGTCAGCGGTGCGAACGCCAAGCGTGTCGCGGGTGATCGGCCAGGTTGCTGCGCCGCGGCGGTCGCGGATCGGTCTTCCTGGTCGGGTGCCGGCGCTGGCAGGGGGAAGGCGACGAGTGGTGAGAGGTCCGGTGGGCTTTGGTAGTCGGGGTGGGAGATGCGGCGGAGTCCGTCCGCGTTCGCTGCCCATCGCGCGTCGACCTCGGCGGTGCGCAGCCACTCGTACCCGTTGCGCCCGTCGATCAGCAGGGACTGCTGGATGTACTCGGGTATGACGTTGTTGACCCGGTCGAGGACGTTGCCGGCGAGTGACCAGCTTCCGGCGTCGTGGCCTTGGCGCAAGCCGTGCACGTATCCCACGCGGACGGCTGCGGCGAGGCGCCCGGCCTCGGTGTCGTCGGTCCAGTCCCCGAGCGCGGTGCGGTAGTCCGTGTCCTGTGGGCCTCGGTCGGGGCCTTCGTCACGTAGGACCGGTGCGGCCAGGGTCGCGTCTTTGGTCGCCTGGTACGCCACGGCGAGCAGGTCCAGTGCCCGCAGGCTCATCGGCGCGCGGGCCGGCGGTGACGGGGCGAGGTCTTCGAGGACCTGGGTGACGTCGCGCTGTTCCAGCCCAGCCAGCAACGTGGCGGCGTGGAGCATCGCCAGCTCGTGATCCGCGTGGTGGGCGTGCGGCACGGCGACCGTCGGCCGGGGCGTGCTTGCGGTGATCGAGCCCTTGGCCGTGTAGAGGTCGGCGTTCTGTTGTGTCGCGGTGTGCTGCCAGCCGGCTTGGGTCAGGTAGCCGCTGAGGCGGTGTGGCTCCACGCGGGCGGCGTGCAGCCAGGTGGCGACCAGCCGGTGGATGCTGGGCATCCCGGGCTGGGGCGGCTCCGCGCGGCGCAGGATCGTGGAGGCCAGGAAGGCGCCGGTGATCTGCTGACCACGCTGGACGCCGGCCCGCTGGCCCGGTCCCCATGCGGCGTCGACGACTGCGCGCATCGCGGCGACCTGCATGAGGCTGGTGTCGCGGTGCGCGTTCCAGGCCGCCGACGCCGCTGCCGCCAAGTCGTGAATTGGTGCGCCCATCAGGCGAGGGGTCATCGCCTGGAGCGCTGCGGTGGCGGTGTGCTGGTCCATCACGCTCTCCTCGGGATGGTCAGGGGTGGTACGTCGGCCGCGCGGTGAGGTGCGGATTTGCTACAGCTCGACGCCGACGCCCCGGAGGAACGGGACCGGGTCGATGGTGGTGGCGTTCGAGATCGGCGGTGCGGGTTGATGCACCTGGAAGTGCAGGTGCGGGCCGCTGGAGTGACCGGTGGAGCCGACCTGCCCGATGTGCTGGCCGGCGGTGACGCGGTCGCCGACGCGCACGCTGAGGGAGCTGGCGTGGCAGTAGGTGGTGCCGACCCCGTCGCCGTGGTCGATCTCGACCGCCAGGCCGCATCCGGGGACATTGAACGAACCGGGCCGGTCGCAGAACGGGCTCGTGCATTGCGCGCTGGTGACGGTGCCTGCGGCGGCGGCGAGGATCGGGGTGCCGGTGGGCGCGGCGAGGTCGATCCCGCGGTGCATCCGCCCCCACCGCATGCCGTAGGGAGACACGAACGCGTAGCTGTCCTTCGGCAGGGGCAGGTGCCAGGGTCCGCCTGCGCTGACGGTGCAGGTGATCCCGAGTCGAGCGGTGATCAGGTCGACGAGGTGCTGTGCCTCGGACTGCCATTTGGCGTACGCGTCGGGGTACGCGGATATCTGCACGGCTTGGGCGGCGGCGGTGAGCGACATGCTCTGCCAGCCGGGAACGTGCAGCAGCTTCTCGTAGAACTTCGTCGCCGCGTACCGGGGGTCAAGGATCTGCTCGGGGCTGCCCCACCCCTGGCTGGGGCGCTGCTGGAACAACCCGAGGCTGTCGCGGTCACCGCGCGGGAGATTCCGCAGCGACGACTCCTGCATGGCGGTGGCCACGGCGATGACCCAGCCGAAGCCGGGCATGTTGAGGTGCGCGCCGACGTCGACGATGACGGCGGCGTTGCTGACCTGCTCGCTGTCCCATGACCCTTCGGCAGGCCAGGCCGGCGCCGGGGTGGCGGCGGGTGTGGCAGCCGGCAGGCCAGACGAGGCGACGGGTCTGCTGGTGCAGGCGTAGGACGGCGCAGACATCACGACGGCGGTGACGACAACGAGGGCCAGCGGGACGAGCACGACGACGGTGACGGCCAGCACCAGGAGGCTGCGGGTCTTGGCAGGCATCACGACCTCGCCGGGACCAGGTCGTAATACCTCACCCGCCAGCCCGAGTCGGTGCGGCGCAGAGTGCAGTAGACCGTGGTGTGCTCGGTCCATCCCCGCCAGCCGTTGACGCCGACGGGTGTGACCGTGGCCCGCTGGGCGCGGTACGCCTCGACGCTGCTGTCCGGCGGTTGATGGATGTCGGCGTGCGCCGACTGCTCGACCGTCAGGCGGGCACGGTTGGCCGTCCAGGTCGCCCAGCGTCCATCGTGCCGCGTGGCCTGGCTCTGGGCGGCGAGCGCACCGTCCATGAACGCGCTGGCTCGTTGGTAGGCCGCTCCGGGTCCCGCGTCACGGCGCGTGTCCGCGCTGAACAGTGCGGACACCAACGCGCGGCACACCTGTCCGGGGTCGGTGTAGTCGATTCCGGCCGCTGGAGGCGGCTCCTGCACAGCGGCGTGGTGGCTCGGCGGGGTCTGGCTCGGTGCGCTTGCGCTGTCGCCGTTCGGGTCGGGTTGCCGTCCGCAGCCGGCGACGAGCGTCATGACGGCGAGCGTCAGCACGGCTGCCGGTGTCCGGTGTCCTGTTCGCGCATACATGCCCCGACGCTCGCCGGTCACCGATGGCGTTACCGCTGCCACACCTGGCGGGAGAGGTGGTAGCGCCGCCGTCAACGGCGGCGGTAACGGTGCCGTCAGCCCTGGGCGATCAGCGTCGTCGGCAGACGCGCATCCCGCGCGTCGTCACCTCGGACTCGGAGGACGACGTGCTCACTCACTACCTCACCGTGGCCGCCGACATCGTCGTCGCGGCCCCCACGCCGGACCCAGTCATTCCGAACCCGGCCCCGGTGGCGCCCGACGGCCTCGGCGAGCTGGGCAACCTGTTCATCGGCTGGATGAAATGGATCTTGGTTGTTGGTGGCGTTGGTGGCCTGCTGGCGTGCGGGATCATGATGGCCGTCGGTCGGCGCAACCGCAGTTCCTTTGCCGCCGACGGTGCCGCCGGGATCCCGTGGGTGCTCGGCGGGCTCACTCTTGGTGCCGTCGCCGCGCTGATCGTCGGGGCGGTGATGTGACGTGACCGAGGATGTGATCGCGCGTGCCCGCCGCACGACAACCCGTCGGCTGACCGCCGCCAGTGTCGTTGTCGCGGCTCTGATGCTCGCCGCCGCCGTGGTTGTCTTCGTCACCCGCGAGAAGGCCACTCCGGCGCTGTCGCCGGTCCCGGCCCCGCATGCCGCTCCCGGTGGAGTCGAAGCCGATCTATCGGCCGATCTGCGGTGGGTCGACGTGGCGGGCGTCGTGGTGCCGGTATCGGCATTGTGTGGCCCGTTCGATGCCTCGTCCGGGCTGGCGCGGGGGTTTTCCCACGATCGTGGTGGTGCGGTTCTCGCCGCCGTGCACATCGTGGCCCGGGTAGCGCCTCAGGTCGGCGCGGACATCTTCCACCCGACGTTCGACGCGCAGGTCGTCGGTCCCGATGCTGCGGCGATGCGGGCGCGGGTGGCGCAGGAGTACGACGAGCTGCGCGGCCCGGCGCGAGCCCGCTACGGCGGACCGGTCGGTGATCTGCACGCGGCGCTGCGCGGCTACCGGATCACGGCGTATGAGCCGGGTGAGGCGGCGGTGGAACTGCTGACGGAGTCGGCCACCGACGCTGGTCGGCGCGTTCTGGCCGCCTCTGCGGTCCGGGTGAGCTGGACCGGGTCGGACTGGGCGCTGATCGCCCCGGCGGGTGGCAGCTTCGACGGCAGCGTGTGGCTGGTCACCGATGTCAGCGGGTTCACGGTGTTCCCGGGCGGCAGGTGAGTCAGCGATGTGTAACCCGTTCATGCCGATCACCTGTCCCGGTGTGATCGCCGGGGGCGCCGCCGTCGTCACTGCCCCGGGGCAGATCCGCGACTCCATGGTCGACCAGGTCGTCAGTGGGCTCGCTGGGGCGGTCGAGGAGGCGGTCACGTGGATGGTGACGGTCCTGGCGTCATGGCTGCTGGTGCCGAGCACCAACCTGTGCCCGGCAGGTACCGCTCCTAGTGACTGGGTCGCCCAGTGCAACACCGCCGACGGGCCGGCACAGCAGCTCCGTGGCTACCTGCTGCCGATCACGGTCCTGGTGTTGGTGGCCGGGCTGGTGTGGCAGGGCATCACGATGACCATTACGCGCAAGGGTGAGCCGCTGCTCCAGGCCGTGCGAGGTGTCTGGACGGCTGGCCTGTGGGGTGCCGTCGGTATCGCCGGCACCCACATGGTCCTCAAGGCCGGCGACAGCTACGCCCATTGGCTGCTGAACGAGGCGGTGCTGAAGGACTCGACGCAACCACCGAACGAGGCGATGAGCGCGGCGATGGCCGCGGTGCTGCTACCTGCGGTGGCGACCGCGCCGTTCATCACGCTCGTCGTGGGCATGGTGGTGCTGCTGGCGACTCTGCTGCAAACGATCCTGATGGTGTTCCGCGAGGGCTCCGTCGTCGTTCTCGCCGGCCTCCTGCAACTCGCGGCGGCCGGCAAGGTCACCCAGGGAACCTCGTCGTGGCTGCCCAAGGTGCTGTCGTGGGCGCTGACGCTCGCGACGTACAAGGCTGCGGCGGCAACCGTCTACGCCACCTCGTTCACGATGATGGGCGGCAACGGCCGCGACTTCATCATGGGCCTGGCGATGCTGCTGCTGTCGATCATCGCTTTGCCGGCGATGGCCAAGTTCTTCCAACTGTTCACCGGAACACTCAGTTCCGGCGGTGGCAACAGCATCGGGATGCTCGGCGCCGGTATGGCGGCGGGGCTGCACGCGGCGTCGTCCCTGCGGGCGGTCGGTGGCAGCAGCGCGTCCGACCATGCCCGCTACATCGACACCGCCCTTCCCCGGTCTGGTGAGCACGGCCCGACCGGCGCGGTAGCCGCTCCTCCGTCCACACCTGCCGCGACGGTGACCAACGGCCACGTCACCCCGGCCGCCAGTAGCGCGGCGACGACCACCCCGGCCAGCGCGGGAACAACCACCGGGTCGGGCGGCGCGGCAGCGGCGGGCGCCGCAACGGGTCCGGCAGCGCCGATCGTCATCGCCGGAGTGGCAGCGGCGCAGGCAGGCGCGCAGGCCGCCAAGTCCGCAGCGAACACCACCAGCGCGACGATGCAGGAAGGACGCTGACATGGCCTCCGACCAGGCACCCGTACGCACCTACGGCGGATGGCGCCGGTCCCGCGGCATGGGGTTGCTCGGGCTCGGCCCGATGCAGACCGGGGTCGTGCTCGCCGCGATCACCGTCCTGATCATCTCCGGATCCGTCGGGATTCGGGCCCTCGCGGTCGTCGCGGCACCATGCCTGATCACCATCGGTCTCATCGTCGTGCGGTGGGACGGTATGCCGCTGTCGGCCGGCATCGCCCAGCGGGTGCGCTGGGCGATCGGCACCACCCGGGGCTACACCTCGTACCGCTCAGGGGTGATGGTCGCGGGCGAGCACGCCTGGCAACTGCCGGGCCTGCTCGCCCCTACCGTTCTGCTCGACGTGGCCGACGAGCACGGCGGTGACTTCGGTGTCGTCTACAACCGGCGGCTCGGCACGATGACCGTGACGCTGCGGTGCGCGGCAACGTCCACCTGGCTCGCGGACCCCGACACCACCGCGACCTGGGTCGCCAACTGGGGCGGATGGATGGCCAACCTCGGCTACCTGCCCATCGTGCGGTGGGTGGCGGTCACGGTGGACACCGCCCCCGACCCCGGGTCCCGGCTGACCGACTACGTCAGCCGGCGGATCGCGCCCAACGCCCCGGCCAGCGCACGCCGAGTCCTCCAGCGTCTCGTGGAGGTGTCCCCCGCCGCTGCGGCGGACGTGGAAACCAGGCTCTCGATCACGTTCAACCCCGCCGCGTCGCCCGCGAAGCCACGCACCGTCGATGAGGCGTTGGACGAGGTCAGCCGGGCGCTACCAGGGCTGCAAGACTCGCTCGGCGGCTGCGGCGTCACGGTGCTCGGCCGCGCCACCGCCGCCCACCTCGCGGCCACCGTCCGCGTCGCGTTCGACCCCGCTATCCGGGGCGAGGTGTCGCGGCTGTCCGGCCAGCAGGGCGTCGACATGAGTCGCTGGCTGGACTGGGAAACCGCCGGGCCGGTCATGGCCGAAGAACACCTCGACCGGTACGTGCACGACTCGGGAGTCTCGGTGTCCTGGGCTCTGCACGAGGCACCTCGCCAGCAGGTACACGCCGACGTGTTGGCAAGGCTGCTCGCCCCCGGCCCGCACCCGAAGCGGGTCACCATCTTCTACCGTCCGCTGCCCGCCGGGGAAGCCGCCCGCATCGTCGAAGCCGAGGTCAACGCCGCCCAGTTCCGACAGGCTTACCACCGCTCCCAGCGCCGCGACGAGTCGGCCCGCGACCTAGCCGACCGGGAGCGGGCGCTGCGCGCGGCCCGCGAAGAGGCCACCGGCTCCGGGGTGGGCTTCTTCAGCCTCTTCACCACCGTCACCGTCCTGGACAACGAGCAACTCGGCCGCGCCGTCGCCGACATCGAAAGCCGCGCCGACACCGCCAAGATCCGACTCCGGCGGCTACGGGCCAGTCAATCCGCCGGCTTCGCCGCGACGTTGCCGTGCGGCATCTGCCCACCGCAGCTCGCCCGTCACTGGCCCCGCTGACCTGTCGCGCCTACTCCCCTCGTCGCGGACATCGCGGCGGGCCGGGTGATCCCTGTCCGCGCTGATTCCACCGCTCGTTTGAAGGAGCACACTGCGATGCCACGCACCCGTACCGCCTTCGGGGACACCGCTGGGCTCGCCCCCGCCTGGGGCGTACGCGCCCCGGGCGCCGGCCGCGCCAGCCACGTCCACCCCGGAATGGAGTACCAGGGCACCACCGTTCAGCTCTGCGGCCTCTACCCCTACGTCGCCGGCAGCGGCGCACCGACGCTGGGTGTCCCGATCGGCCGACACCAGTTGTGGGGCGAGGTCGTCTGCCTCGACCCGCTGGAGTGGCTACGCGCCGGACTGATCACCAACCCCGGAATGTTCGTCCTCGGCCAGCCCGGCGCCGGCAAGAGCACCATCGTCAAGCGCCTGATCACCGGCATGGTCGCCTGCGGCACCCACGCCCTGATCCTGGGCGACACCAAACCCGACTACACCCCCCTCGTGGAACACCTGGGCGGCCAGGTCATCACCATCGGCCGGGGCCTGGACCGGCTGAACCCGCTGGACTCCGGACCACTCGGTGCCGCGCTCACCCGGATGAGCGGCCTCGAACAACGGCAACTCCGGCTCGAAATCCGTGGCCGGCGGATGGCGCTACTGCTCGCCCTGTGTGCCCTGGTCCGCGGGCGCCCCATCACCAACCCCGAAGAAGTCGTCCTCGGCAGAGTCATCGACGTTCTCGCCGAACGGCTCGATCGCGACCCGACGGTGCCCGACGTGCTGAAGCTCATCGAGGACGGCAGCGACGAGCTACGCGCCGCCGCCCGCGCCCGCACCGACGGCGAGTACCGGCGCCGGGTCGACGAACTGATCCCCACCCTCGCCCTGCTGCTAGAGGGATCGCTGCGCGGCGTGTTCGACGCCCCGACGAGCACCCCCATCGACCTGGACGCACCCGCTGTCTCCGTCGACATCGGCCACGTCGCCGCCGCCGGTGACCAGCTCGTCAGCGCCGCCATGCTCTCGGTCTGGGCGTACGCGTTCGGGGTGGTCGACGCCGCCGCCGTCCTCGCGGACAAGGGCCTCGCCCCCCGGCGACAGTTCCTCGCCGTCATGGACGAACTCTGGCGGGCATTGCGCGGCGCGTCCGGACTCGTCGAGCACGCCGACGCGTTGACCCGCCTGAACCGCCAGCGCGGCATGGCCAGCGTCATGGTGACGCACTCACTCGCCGACCTCGACGCGCTACCCACCACGGAGGACCGCAGCAAAGCCCAAGGCTTCATCGAACGCTCCGCAATCAAGATCCTGGCCGGGCTACCGCCCCGGGAACTGGCCCGCGTCAACGAGGTCGTGCGACTGTCCGGCCCGGAACGGGAACTGGTCGCCAGTTGGGCCGCTCCCGAAGCCTGGATCCCCGGCAGCGTGCACCCCGGCCGTGGGCGATACCTCGTCAAGACGGGAGAACGGCCCGGCCTACCGGTGTCACTGACCCTGGTCGGCGACGAATGGCGCCTCTACGACACCGACGCCGCCATGCGCGAGGACCGGCCATGAGTACCCGGCCCGTCGAGCCACGGGGCAACGCCGGTGGCCCCTTGACCCCGTACGTCCTGCTAGGAATCGTCTGGGCGGCCATCGCGCTGGTGTGGCTGGTCTGGCTATCCGGGCGGATCGCCGCCGTACTCACCGGACGGCCGTGGGACACCGGGCCGCCATTCGGTGGCGCTTTCGCGCAAGGGCTGCTGCGGGGCGACTGGGACGCGTTGTGGCCGGGCCTACCGTTGCTGCTGGTCGCCGCCATATACGGGCTCATGCTGGCGGTCGTTCTGTTCCCCACCGTCGGTGGCTGGCTGTGGTGGCTCGCCCGCCGCCCCTCCGCCGAGGACCCGCTGCGGTCACTGGCAACGCCCGGCGACATCGAGGCGCTGACGCTGCCAGCCGTTACCAGCAAGGCCCGACGCCTGCGACCCAGCCTCGCCGACGAGCCGGGCAAGCACATCGACCCCGAGTCGGCCGGCGTAGCGCTTGGCACACTGCGCCGCCGCACCGGACGCTCCCCCGTCCTCTACGCCTCGTGGGAAGACGTCGTCCTCGCGGTGATGGCGCCCCGGGCTGCGAAGACGACCGCGCTCGCGGTGCCCGCGGTACTCCACGCCCCTGGCGCGGCCATCGCCACCAGCAACAAGTCGGACCTGTGGGCCACGACAGCAGCACTGCGCGCCGAACACGGGCGGGTGTGGGTCTTCGACCCGCAGCAGATCGCCCACGTCGCTCAGGAATGGTGGTGGAACCCGCTCACGGTCGTCCGCGACGTGGAAAGCGCGCACCGGCTCGCCGACCACTTCATCCAGCAGATCCGCAACGAACACCAGGGCGACGACTTCTGGTCGATGGGCGCTCTGGACCTGCTGACTTCCCTGATCCTCGCCGCCGCCACCAGCGGCGGGACGCTGCTTGACGTTCAACGCTGGCTGTCCGACTCCACCAGCCGCGTCCCGGCAGGAATCCTGCACGACGCCGGATACCTCGCCTCCGCGCGAGCCCTCACCGGCCGCCAAGCCGGTGCCCCCGAGACGCGCGAGGGCATCTACGAAACGGCCCGCACCGCCGCCGCCTGCCTGGCCAACCCCGCGATCATGGCGTGGGTCACCCCACCAACACGACCCATGCCAGCGCTCGACGTGGCCGGATTCGCACGCACCTCCGACACCGTCTACCTGCTGTCCAAAGACGGCGCCGGCAACGCCGCACCGCTGGTGGCCGGCCTGACCGACCAGATCCTGCGCGCCGCAGTACAAGCGGCGGAGGTAGCCGGTGGCCGGCTCGACCCGCCGCTCATCGCCTGCCTCGATGAAGCCGCCAACATCTGCAAGATCCGCGACCTTCCGGACCAGTATTCGCACCTCGGAAGTCGGGGCGTCGTCGCTATCACGATCTTGCAGTCCTACCGGCAAGGCACCCGGGTTTGGGGCGAACGCGGCATGGACGCCCTGTGGAGCGCCGCCACCTGCAAGCTGGTCGGTGCGGGCATCGACGACGCACGGTTCGCCGAAGACCTGTCGCGGCTTGTCGGTGACCACGACGTCGCGGTGGCGTCCCGAACCCGGGGCAGCGCCGGGCACGACTCGTGGCAGACCAGTACCCGGCGGCAACGCATCCTCGACGCCGCGCACGTACGCGCTCTGCCCAAAGGCACCGCACTGCTGCTGGCCACCGGCATGCGGGCAGCGCTGATCACCCTCCAGCCCTGGTTTGAAGGCCCCCTCGCCGCCCGGCTGACGCAGGCGGTAGCGGCCTCCACCGAAGCGATGAAGACCTCCGCACAGGCCAAGTCCCACACCGAGCACCCCTGATCGACCACCTGGCGCGAGGAGGTCGCGATGGCCATCGACCACCCGACCCCGATATCCGACCAGCCAGCGCCGCCGGATCCGCGACGACTGCGCGCCGCGAACCGCGCCGCCGTGGCCTTCTACCGCGAACAACTCGGCGGAGAGCACGCCCGCGGAGTACGCGACTACCTGAGAATCCGAGGTCTCGGCACGCTCGCTCGACACGACAGCGACGAGGGTCCGGCGCGGTGGCTCGTCGGCTACGCGCCGCGCGCCTGGACCGCGCTCACCCATCAACTGCGGGCGGAGGGCTTCACGGGTCAGGAACTCGTCGCGGCAGGACTATCGGTGCGAACCCGCAACCAACGACTGATCGACCGTTTCCGCGACCGTCTGATGTTTCCCATCCGCGATCCGGCAGGACACCCGCTCGGGTTCATCGGCCGGGCCGCCCCCGCCGCCGGCCCGGCCGTTCCGAAGTACCTGAACACTCCCGAAACCGCCCTCTACCGCAAGGGCACCGTGCTGTTCGGTGTCGCCGAACAGCAGGACCGGATACAGGCAGGCTGGCGCCCCGTCGTGGTCGAGGGCCCCATCGACGCCATCGCCGTCCGGCTGTCCCACACGTCCCACGGCCGCAGCGGAGCCATCGGTGTCGCCTCCTGCGGCACCACGCTCACCCACGCCCAAGCCACGATCCTGTGCAACATGCCCGGCGCCGGGAACGGCATCGTCGTCGCCTACGACGACGACCCCGCCGGACACACGGCCACCGAACGCGCATGGTCAGTGCTACGCAACGCCGTTCCGCCCGGCCCACTGCTCGCCGCCGCACTCGCCGGAGGCGACCCCGCCGACCTCCTGAGATCCGATGGTGGCCGCGCGGCGGTACGGAACGCAGTGCAGGGTCAGGCGTATCCGCTCGTACAAGCCGTGATCGACCACCGCCTCACCAAGCTCACCACCCGACATCCACGGCTCTTTGAGGACATCGCCGGCCGATGCGCTGCGGTCCGGGCGGTCGTGCCCCTGCTGTTCGATGCAGTCAATGCAGCGCAGGCAACCGAGCTGGCAACCCGGGTCACCGAACGGCTCGGAGTCGGCCTCGACACCGTGGCCATCGCGATGGCCGAACACGTCGACGGGTCCCTCCACGACGCCGGCACCGCGCTCGAACAAGCTGCCCTTGGCCGCCCCCCACCGGTGCGTTCAATCCACCGGTCACCAAGCGCGGCGATCTTGGCCTTTCCGACGCTTCGGATGGTCGGGACAACGCACCGGACTGATGCGCTCGCCACGACAGGCGAACGTCCTGTCGGGCGCCGGGACAGCATCGGACGTACACAAGGTAGTTGTTAGAACCTGCGCCGACCCGAGCTGATCAAGGGCCGACGCTGGACAGCCGCCAGGACCAAGTAGTGGTCCTCCGCTGCCGTCGCGACGCGATCATCAAAAGCAAACGGTACTCGCTCAAGATCTGCCGCTGTGGCGCCAGCTCGTCGCGGTGCAGAACAAGATTGCTACGCGCGTCGCTGTTGGTCAAAGAGGACACTTGCGCGGGCGGCTCGCTACAGTGTCTCCTGCGCAGTGCAATTGCCAACTCGAACCCCAGCTCGATCGAACTCACTGGGGTGCGGATGGCTCCAACGGACGAGAGTGCATCCGCCCCTCGAACCCGACGAGCTGGATGAGGTGGCAGTGGCAAAGCGTCGTAGGAGGAGGGCCTCGGGCCCAAGTAGGAACCGCCGGAACGCCACCACCCGGTGGCGGAACGTCATGGAGTGGGGGGCGCTGGCAATCAAGGTGATCAGCTCCGCCATCGCCCTAGCGGTAACGCTGGGCCAAAGGGGGTGCGGACCCAACTGGTGACCAGCTAAGCCCGCACCTCGGAACGACCGTTGCCCACGGCGTGACATCCAAGAGGCATGGTCTTCCCCCGTACGGCGTCGTCGGACCATGTCCGGCGGCGCCGTACATCTACCTTTGGGGCTAAAGATAGCCCGCCGAACCCATTTAATCCACGACACCGCGGTCGGCGTTTCCGTAACACGGTCACCAAATAGGGGTCCGGTACGAGGTGCGTCAAGACACCGCGGTTGGCGTTTCCGCATCACGGTAACGCCACGACGGACCGGTCTGAGGTGCTTCAGGACGCCGTGGCTCTTGCTGCTCGACTGGCGATCAGCCCCACCAGTCCCACCAGTTGGACGGAGCTGTCTGTACCGGGGCGATGGTGGGCATCTGGTGTCGGGCGACGCCGTGCAGACCCGATCCGACGGCGCAGTCGCGGAAGGGTCCGTCCTCGCCGCACAGTAGCGGCAGGTGGTGGTCCAGCTCGCGCAGCCAGCCGAGCATGCCGGTCATTTCCAGTCGCGCGTGTTCCCACCCGTACCACAGCGCGGTCAGCCGAGTGACGGCCTCGTCGTGGCGCCACCACTGTTCGCACCAGTGCCAGCGGATCATGCCGACCTCGCCGACGGGGCGGGCGAAGGTCGGCAGGAGATAGTCCCGGACCCACTCCTCGACGGTGGCATACACGGGCTGCTGTCCTGCGGTGTCCCCGTCAGCGGTCCGCTCCTTGTTGATCTGCTGCTGCTCGCGTACCAGCTCGGTCAGCTGCGCGACCTGGGCGGCGAGTGTCATGAGCCGGAAGTCCTCGCTGCCGTTGGCGGTAGCCGGGGTCGTCGTGTCGGTCATCGGCTCCTCCTCAGGGTCGCGGCGGCAGCGTTGGCGGGCTGCTTGTTCGCCAACGCGGTGGGTACACCGACGGTCAGGGGTGCGAAGGTGCGGCCCCATCTCGCGCGCTGCGCCTCTGCTCCGGCCTGGTCGTGCTCGGCTCGTCCGCTCGCCAGGGCGGCAGTCTCCTGGCCTTCGGTGTGCTCGTCGGGGTCGGTCCGGGGAAGGTCCGCCGTTCCGGATGCCGTAGTGGCTTCGGCGCGCTGCCGGGCCGCATGGGAGTCGAGTTGTTGCCGTGTGGCCTCGGCGACGGCGTCAGGAAGCAGGCCCTCTGCCGCCGCGTCTCGTGCGTACTGGCGGAGCAGTCCAGCGGCCTCGGCAGCCGGAGTTTTGCCGCCGGACCGGTAGGCACGTTGCAGCCGGTCCAGCGCCTCGGGGCTGACGTGTTCGGCCAGCTTCACCGCCTCGGCACGCACCGCCGCGTCAAGCTCGTCGAGACGTGCGCCACTGGCAGGTAGCGCCCGCCCGTTCGCGCCCGCGCGCAGGGTCTCCCGCTCGCGAGTGCCATGTGGGCGTGCCGCGCGGTGGGGCTGCTTCGCCTTCGCCTCGGTTTCCCACACGTCGTAAGCGGCGGACCGCATGGCTTCTTCCATGCTCTTCGCGGTCGCGCGAAGCCGGTCGTAGGTAGCCATGAACGGTGGGTGGATCTGGCGGATCCGGTCCTGCGCGAGGCGGACCGCCTCAACGGCAACCGGATCGCCGCCGGCAGCGTGGGCTGCGGCCGTACGCCACACCGTCGCGGCTTCCACGAAGCTCGCCTTCTCGGTCAGCCAGGATCCATCCAATGAACGGGCAAGCCGCTCGCGTTCCTCCTTCACCGCCGCCGCCAGCCTTTCGCCCTGGCGCTGCGCCTGACGCTGCACGGCATTGGTCGCGCGGTCGCGGCCGGCGGCCTGCTCTGCCTCCGCCGCGCGTCGCTGGATACCGACCGCTCCCATCCGTGCTCCGGCCTCTCCCAGCGTCGCCAGCACGCTGAGCCCCTGGATGAGTTGATGGCGTACATCGATTACCGGATCGTCGTGCTGCTGTGGTTGCACCGCACCTCCCGTGCTCCGCCGCCGCTGCACAGCGGCGGCATGCCGAGCCTCAGCAGGAGGCGTTGGTGGTGGCGTGAGCGGCGGCGTTACCAGACACATTCAGGCGTTACCGCCGCGTTCGCGGCAGTCAGCACGGCGGGTCACCTGCCCACGTCGGTGCGGCGGGGGGTAGCCACGCTCGGGCCGGTAGCCGGCGTGGGCGTCAGGCTCGATCCCGCTGGCTGGCCTGGCCTATCGGCGAGTTCCCGAAGCGCGGCGGCGGCCGATCGAGCGGCTTGTGCCTGGTGGAGACAGCGTTGAGCGTCGCGGAGATGCTCCAGGGCATCCGCCAGGCGAGCGAGATCCATCATCAGGGCCAGCGCGGCGAACGTGTCGTCGTCGCCCGAAACCCTCCCCATCAGAACGACGAGACGCGACATCGTCCGCAGCTCGTAAGACCGACCGGTGTGCCCTACCACCCGGCCCCGGATGTCCCGGGCCGCCCGGTCGAACGTCTCGGCCACCCGGGTCAGGTTGCCCCTCCGATCGCCCTCGACCGCGTATGCCAGCGCGGTGAGTAGGTCAGAGGCGGCCAACGCTGCCGCCTGAGCCCGCGCGGGATCGGCGTATGCCGCCTGCCGGATCTCGTCGGCCGCCGCCCGCGTCACTCGTGCCGCGTCGGCGAGCGCCGCTGTGCGTTCGGCACGGCCGACCGGCGGCACGTTAGTCGATGCCGGGCCTTCCCACCGTCGACGCAGTTTCGGCAGGGCCAAGTCCGCCGCCAGCTTGCCGCCGCCGTAGTACACCGGCCTGCCGTCCGCAGTAAGGTCCGCAGGCAGCGCGACGGCATACCCGGTGACCTGGCCGGACTCCGTCGTGCTGTATCGCAGGCGAAGAAGAAGCCCCGCACCACGCAAACGATCGAAGAACTCGGTCTCCGTCGCGGCACCCGCCACCGCCAGCCGGACCCGCCGCCGCAGCTCGTCGCGCGGTGTCTCACGCCGGCCACGCCGGGCGGACTTGTTCAACTCCGCCGCGCTCGGCCGGCGATGCGCGGTGCGGTCCGCCGGAGCGACCGCACGACGCAACCCGTACCGGCGGGCCACGGCGTACGTGGCCGCCACGGTCCGTGGGTAGTCGTTCTTCAACCAGTTGATGCGGCCATCCTCGCGGACCAACGTCGCCACGATGTGCACATGGTCGTCACCGTGGCGGACCACCACCCACCGCAGGCCCGCTTCGTCGGCCGGCGTCGCTACCCCGATTTCGCGGAGCATCTCACGGGCCATGTGCCCCCACGTAGCGTCAGAAAACGACCGGTCGCGGTCCTCCGGCGCCAGCCGCATCGAGGTGTGCCACACGTATCGTGCCGGCGGACACTCGATGCTCCGGACCGGTTCTTCGAGCAACGTGATCAGCCGACGGAAGTCGCGCTTTCCCGCAGCGGTACGGCGGGGCTCCAGGGATTGGAGGTCCCCGGCGCCGTCCCACGCCGCTACCAGGCGCGGGTTGCGGTGCTCCTCGCGGCGCCCCGGCCCATACAGGTACCTAAGCAGACCAGCGACCCGGCGTCCCCGACGATGTACTCGCGAGATCACCGCAGCCGCCGATGGATCCGCGCCGTCACCTCATCGAGCCGGTCGACAGCCCTCGCACACATCCGGACGGCCTCAGCCGCCCACCCGGGTACCTTGCCCGTAGAGTTCCATCCAGCTGCCGCCTGATTAACGTTGCTACCGAACAAGGTGACCGAACGACGGGCTGCGAACAGTTCGCGTTGCAGCTCGCGCAGGTCCCCACTGGTACCCCGACCGTTCTCACCACTGGCAGCCGCGATGGCGGCCTTGGCCGCGAAGCCGGCAACCGTCAGGCCGGCCTCGGCCGCCGCAACCTCCAACAGACTCAACTCCTGCCCAGACAGCCGCAGGTACACCCGGTGCGGACGACCCGGCTGCTGATGGGCACGATGTTGCCGACGCGTGCCGGCCCCGTGGCGTTCCTCCATGCGAGCACAGTCCCGGGTAGGCGTTACTCGCCTGGTGACCATGCGTTACCAGCGTCCCGGCCCACGCGTTATCGCTACTTCATCGAGATCGGCTCGTACGGTGCCCAGCCTGCACCTGCCAGGCGGCCGAAGCCCCAACCTCTACCGGAGGTACCATCTCGAAGCTGCGCCCGCGGCACAGCTGACTGCACGTACGCGACCAGCAGCGCATATAGCTATGGGCGAGGGCGAGGAATAATGTCTAAAACCGGCAAAGATAGTTCTCGGAACTCGATGATAAAGATCGTTTACTTCGACGAGGAGTCTGCCTCGGACTATCTTGACATCTCGGTCGGTGGCAGGGCCGCGTCGACCAGCGAGCAGGTTAGGGAACGGAATGTAGAGATGCAGTCTCGGGTCCAGGCGCGCATCGCAGCCAAGCTAAATTGGTTGTTGCCGGTCCTAGGTGCTTCCGCAGAGACAGACGCTGGGCTCGTCGCGTCGAGAGCTGGGCGGAGTATCCTCAGCAAGACCCTATCGAACACGATCCTCACTGATTACCTTGCCCAGGCCGAAGGCGACGATCGGATTAAGAGGCTGAGCGACCTCCGCGTAACCGCGCCTGAGAATTCGATGGCGTTCATAAAGATGTATACGCCTTACATGGTCATCGCCAGAACGGAGGATCAAGGCGTCGACTTGGCCCGACTCGATGAGGCACTTGAAGGCGCAAAAGGCTACTACGAACTGCTTGGCGAGAAGCTAGCGGACGGACCAGCGTACGTTCTGCGGTTCAACATCAAGGCATTCCGGAACAACTACGGCCTCACTGACCTCGGCCGAATGCGGCTTGTATTCCACGGCATTCTCGTGGGGCAGACCACCGAAGAACGGCTCGATATGAAGGCAGAGATGTCGAGCGAGATCAGCGAAGAGCCGATGACCCCACAGGAACTGATCGATGGAGCCACTGCATCAGATGACACACTCCTCGATGTGTACGACGTGATCTTGGCAGGCGTTGAGCATGCCAAGTGACACAAGGGTGACCATCTTCTACGGCCCGCTGTCATGGTTCGACAAGCAGCTCGGAAATCGCAGATATGAAAGCTTCCCAGAGATCGTCCACGCGCGCGACGAGGCTGACCGTCAAATTAAGGTATCGGGCCCGAACCACAGCGATGCCGAGCCGAACGGCCGGCAGCCAGAGCGGCCGAAGCGAGTGGTTGCAGAGTCGAGTGACTACGCGAGCCTGCGCGAGCATGCGATCACCAACTTTTCAGGGCTAATCCGTTCGATCAATCCGAAACACCTGTACCTACACAACCCTCCTACCGACGTACATGCGCAACTGAAGCGCACCCACCCCACAAAGGTGAAGAGGTACGAATATCCTGCGGTGCCTCGGGAAATGCTCATCCACTTCCGCGACGGCTTTGCGGACAACCTGGTAGGACAGACGGCAGCAAGGGACAGGGTTCTGGCCGCGCTGTACCCGCTCACAACCCAGCGCCGCACGAAGCCTGTCGTGCTGATGTTCTACGGCCCCTCCGGCGTCGGGAAGACGGAAACCGCACAGTTCGTAAATAGACTTCTCAACGGCACGCTCTTACGCAAGCAACTTTCGATGTTCCACAACGACAAGTTCGCCTCATATCTGTTTGGCGGGGCACACTCCGAGTCGTCGTTCGCCAAGGACCTGCTGGACCGAGAATCAGGAGTAATTCTGATAGATGAGTTCGACAAGGCAAACGCCGTCTTCCACAGCGCCTTTTATGAGATCTTTGACAGCGGCGTCTTTGAGGACAAGAACTACAGAGTGCGACTCGGCGCCTCATTGATAATCTGCACCTCCAACTACGGTTCGGAGAAAGAGATACAAGAAGCACTCGGCGATGCCCTCTACTCCCGGTTCGATTCGCTAATCCGCTTCAATCAACTCTCCCGGGACGAGATCCTCCAGGTTATCGACCGGCTAGTCGACTGCCGCTTCGCCGATCTTGCGCCCGAGGAACAGAAGCGACTGGACCCGAGCGAAACAAAGTCCTTCTTACATCCACTAGCAGACAAATTTGCCAATGTCCGAAAGCTGGGTAAATATGCGGACGAGGTCATCTCGCTCCAGCTCGTCCGCACCTTGCTCGATGAGCAGCCTTCGCTTGAAACAGGTCTCAAAGCAACTGCCTAGCGTCGAGTGCCGTAAGTGGTCTTGTGCCGGGGGACAATGGGAAAGGTCTGTTGCCACGCCGTTGGTGCTCCGCTCAGGGGTGGGGCTCGTCTGCGCACGCTGACGGGTCGTCGCAGGCGGCGGCTGGGCTGGTGCAGCGGGCACGGATCGTTTGCTGGCCACTGGAGGGGCTGGTCCGTCTCGTCCAACGCGTCCACCAGCAGACCCCGCCGCCGACGACGGCTCGCTGCCTCGCCCAGACCAGCAGCGGCGTACCGCCGGGCATGGCTCATCGCCGCCCTCGTTGTCCACACCGCCTGGTTCAACAGCCGCTGCATCCGGTCCGGCGTAGCGTCCCCGACCTATTCGGCAACGATCCTTCCCGTTCCGCTTCGATATCTGACTAACCAGCGCCGACACGTACCGGCCCGCATGCCGCCACGTCTGCATCCGCACAAACACGACCGCACGTCTCCAACAGCTCGCCCCGTGCCCACACCGCACGCCTTGCCGCTACCCGGGCAGCAGCAGCCTTAGTCGGCAGCGTCCACGTTTGCACCGCTCCACCATATCCCGCTAGGTCAGACCCCTAACGGAGCTTCGGGCATCAGGCATGATCATCTCAGTCGACAGATCTTCACGTCGAATGCTGCACACCGAGTTTGCCGGCCATGCACGAATCTGGCGTTACCACTTCGGTGCCACTACTGTGTGCGTCGGCGCCGCAGAGGCTAATCTCGACCGCGCCCGGTCGAGATTAGGCGACCAAAGGATGCGTCGCCCACGGGGGCGTAATTGCCGCTTCGCTGCCAGGCGTCGCTTTACATATGGGACTGCGATGAGGTGGCAGTCCACCAGTTGATGACACTGCCTCTCACAAGATACTCGAACATCTGTAAGCTCATGGTCCGTGGGCATTCCAATGTGGAAGCCGGCCATATCATCTCGGAGGCAATTCCAGCCCTCTCCGAGACGAAGGGAGGCCGACACATAGCCTGAGGAACGGGAGTCCCAACATGAAGATCCTTTGAACGTGCAGAATATACAGCCTTCAAGTATTGGGGAAGCTCGGTCCATTTCATGCGATCACTGCCGCCCACTGGACGCCGGTTTGGAGGTGGCGGCTTGAACTCGTCGAAGAACTTGAGGAACTTGGCGATGACCTTCTGGTGGTCGACCAACAACTCTGTTACGCGGCCGGCGAGAGTCTCATCGTTAATGCTAGCCACCCAGTCCGCGATATCGGGATGGAGGCTGCGCAGGCGGACCAGAGGTGGATCGTCCTGCGTGAACTGGGCGATGGCTTCGGCTGCTGTCACAAGCCTCAACCATGCCTGACGGGGATCGGTATTGGCGATCCAAACCGCCTCCTGATAGGAACGCGCAGCTCGGACAAGTGCACGCGATTGCCTCATGCTGAGCTTTGCGTAGGAACCGAGAAGGGATAATCGCTCGACATCGACTGTCCGCCCGGCGTGTTCGAGATATGGAAGCATCGGGCGTGAGGTAGTCTGTGGAATATGGGGAGCCGTACCGGGATCGTGGAGGTCCCCAAATGGGTTGCCGGAGCTAAAGTCGAAAGATCGCGAAATGCCCGCAGCGCGAAGCCGAATACCTAAAAGAAGCGAAATTAGTGCCGCGAGCTCCTGCCCAGCATCACCACCGTGACTGACATCGCGCTCGCCTTGCTCCCACGTGAAGTCCACATAGTATTCGGAGGATCGTGGTAGGTGCTGCTCGATACGGACTATCAAGCCAAGTCTAGCCGAGCCGTATACTCGATCCCATGCTTCCGTGTCCTCGACAGTGGAGACCACCGTGTATGGACCTTCGCTTCTTTCAACCGAGACATCGAACCGGTCGGTATAACAGGGTATTTCAAGCGCACCTGTAACGGGGCTGCCCGCGAGCTTGGCTCTTGCGTTCTCCCAGCCCCACGGACCACGCGGCTCACGTGACATCGCATCACATTAGCGTCAGTATCGAGTGTGTGCACCAAGCAGTTGGTTGACCCTCGGCCGGTGTGCGGAGGAGCCGCGACCCGCGCACGTCCCTCCGCCCTGCGGGTGACCAAACGCCGCCAGACGAAGCGACCGCGCCTGCTGGCGATGGCGCATCTGACGGCTGACAGCCAACGCTGGCCACTGCTCCACCACGGAACCTTCAGGAACGGCAAGTGAGCACGGGCTTCACCGTTGGGGCGGACAACACGCCGCCCGCTCAGCTCGCTCGACCGCGCCCGGTCGAGCGCAATTGGCCGCCAATGGGCATATCTTGCTCCGACCGGCGTTAGCCGTGGTCGGGTCCAGGTGGTGTCCAGTCCCGCTTGAACGTGTCCACCCGCCCCGTGCCGGGATGCCGCGGTGCCCCGATCGAAGCACCGGAGGCCGACCTCATAGGTGGAGGATACGGCAGTGTGATAAATGTCAACGCATGGATGGCGACCCGCCGGATGGCTACCCCCTGCCCTGTGTATATCGGCCGATCAGCGGGCGCATCCTGACAAAGATGCCCTATGACGGTGGCAGCAATCGCGGCTGGCTTCATAACCACCTGGGCGAGCTGATTCGGCCCGAACATCAGGGCAAAGGCGTGTGGGCGATCGCCCGGACCCACATGCAAGACCTGATCGACGGGCTGGCCAGCCGGTTCGGCCACGTTGACGTCGTGATGGACTTCCGGACCGCCGAGCGGTGCGACAGACGATGCCAACGGGCCGAGCACGACGAGTGCACCTGCTCCTGCCTGGGGAAAAACCACCGTGGCGCCGCGCACTGGCTGAACTGGATCGACGTCGGGGGCACCACGCTCGTCGCCGCCGGTGAGATCCAGCGTCGGCACCTGCGCGTGCTGGCGCGCTGGGCAGCGTTGGGCGCAGAAGCGGCGCACCACGCAAAATGACCAGCTTCGTCCGGACGGTTGCCTCCGAGGCCGTCCGGACAGACTTGTCCCGCCCCAGCTCAGCCGCATAGGCAGTGGCCAACTTCGAGCGGACCCGACAAGGTGGCACCGGACTGTCGGAGCCGGGTACTACGGTGCCCAGTCATGCGCGGGGTTCGGCAGATCATGGGAAGCGGCAGTCCAGGGTTCCTGTACGTGATCCGCTTCGATACCGGGGTGATCAAGGCTGGTCGCACTAACGATCTTCGACGGCGGTCTCGCGAGCACCTGAGGGATGCCGCGCGGTTCGGGGTGGGAGTCACGGTGGACTGGACATCCGAACTCGTACCAGACTCTGTTGCATGTGAGCGTTCGCTGCTCGGTGTCCTGAGCCACTACGGGCGACGGACGGCAGCGGGGCGCGAATACTTCCGTGATGTCCCGTTTGCTGTGGCCCGTTACCAGGCCGAGATCGTGGTCGGGCAGCGGGTGGTGGATCGGTCACGGGATGGGCTCTGCGACACCGACAAGATCATGCGTCTGGCTGCTGTCGTCGACGCTGATTCGGCCCTGGCTGAGCAGGGTGAGCTGACTGCGGTGCTTCGACTGGAGGGTGGTGACCGGGTGGAGGTACAGCTCAATGATCCTGATCTGGGTCCTGCCGGTCGGTATCCGCTTCGGCGCGGCGACAGGGTTTACGCCGACTTGGAGAAGAGCGGAATCAACTCATGGGATCTGTGGGGGTTCGATCCTGCACAACAGCGGTGACCGGCACTGCGGTAAGCGCGCTCAGCTAGATCCCACTTACCGAAAGGCAGTCCGGGAGCACAAGCCAGGCGAGGAAAGCGAGGAGCCCGCCGTGCCGAACGTGCCAGTTGCCGGAGGGTAGCTAGTCGCCTGCCAGCGTCGGCAAGACCGGACGCAGGCGCAGCCACAGCGCAAGGACCAATAAAGGCATTGCGACGCGTCAAGTAATCGACAGTCCGGAAATGTCATATCATGCGAAAAATGCGCGAGAAGTAATGGAAGAAACAGCTCCGGGCATTGTTTGGGGGTATCATTACATAGGCACGCCACGGACCCCCTCAGTTCCCGGAGGCCATCCACATGCCCGAATACCTGATCCAGGCGTTCACCGAGAATCACGATCTGCTCGATATCACCAGCAGCGCACAAGGCGATGCGTGTTGGGCGGGGACGTTTCGGAATGCTGTTCGGACCTATCAGCGGACAACCCGTGGCGTCCTGCACGACTGGGAGGCCGACGCGCACTCGACGGCCCGTGTGGCGTACTTCCGGGTGTACGAGTACGTCGACCGGTGCACGCGGGCGGGCGGGTTGCCTGTCGTCATGGTCACGGCTCACGGTCGCCGGGCCGGCGTCAACCCACTTGCAGGGCTGCCGACGCACGAGCGGAACGCGCACGTTGGTTCCGTGATCGGGCTGTCCCTTGTCGTCCCGGGCGACTTGATCATCGTTCCGTCGGGTGCCGACCCCGGCCGGCAGGCGGAGTACCGGCTGCGCGTCACCGATGTCAGCCACCGCCAGGGCGAGCAGTCCGCGATGATTCGGGGCGTCGTCGTGAAGAAGGACGGGTCCGACCGTCTCAACGGCGAGGGCACCGGCTACATGCGGACGGCCTGGGCTGATCTGTCTCGCCTGGTCATGGACACTCCGGCGGCGACCGTCGAGGCCAAGCCCGCCCCGGAACCTGAGTCCAGCCCGGATCCGGCGGAACTCGTACGCCTTCCGCACAGTGGCCTCCAGATGCCGGATCGGCGGCTGCGGGTGACGAGCCTCAAGCAGGTGGCCCTCGCCGGCGGCGTGGCGTGGACCGCCACTCTCCTGCGCGACGGTCAGTTGGTCGGCCGGATCGAGAACGACGGGCAGGGCGGAGAGACGTTCTTCCGCCCACTGCCCGACCAGGGCTTCGGGGAGAGCGAACTGCGGGCGTTCGCGACGACATGCCGCACCGACGAGGGTGAGTCGGTTGAGGTGGAAGCCGTCCTGGAAGCCCTGGTCCACGAGCACGACGGTGAGGTCATCGTCCGGGGGTACCTCCGGTGGAACTGCGTCCCCGCACGGTTGCTCACGGCGCTGCCTGGTTCGCGGAGCCGCTACCCGAGCGCCTTTCGGGGTATCCCGGCTCCGGCCGACCCGTCGGCACGCCTCGGTGTCGCGGTCGCTGCCGTACGCGAGTCGTCGCCGGATCGGGACGGTACGTGGCAGATCTGGGGCGGGCAGGACTGGCAGGACGTGTCTCAGGCCAGGCCGGAGCGTGGCGAGGTGGCCGGTGGACGCTGACCGGCAGCTTCGTATGCAGGCGCGCGAGATTCTGACCACCGCGCACGAGGGCACCCCACCGTCCGACGCTGGCGTGGGCGGTCGGGGTGTTCGAGTCGTCGCACGCGATGTGCCCGCTGATGTTGTCGCGCACTGGCGATCCGTTGGCGCTGTGCCCCGGAGATGGTGGCGGCTGTTCCCTGCCGCGCGGACGCTGGCTGGACTACTCGCGCACGGGTGGTGCGCTGGTCAGGGATGGCGACCTGGTCAGGCCGCTGAAGGTGTCCTGGTCGGAGGTCGCGGCGGTCTTCTTCGCCCGCCCGGTCTCCCGGGACCTGATCGAGCAGTGCGCCGTGGCGATGCAACGGCGCCGGAACTGCGCCGGACCGCCGTTCGGGGTCGAGTGGCGGGACATCGATGAGGCGTGCGTCGCCGCCGGACTGGCCGTCTGGCGGGCGTGCCGTCCGGGCGACCACGGCGAGCAACTCGACCTATTCGCCGGATTCTGACTCAGCGCCCCGGCACATCACGACACGGAATGGAGGGCCTTGCCCATGCTGTCTTCGTCTGCTGACTTTCCTGCTCTGCCGGAACGGATCGCCGGTATCGCCCAGGGCTGGTGGGAGTGCCTGTGTGGCAACGAGCCACACATGTACGGCTTCACGCCGAGTGACGCTGACGGCCGTCCGGTGGAGCCGACATCGCACGGCTGGGACGGGCAGACCAACGTCTGCACCTCCTGCGGGCGCATCTTCAGCCAGGACACGGGCTTCGTCATCGGCCGGCGGCACACGCCGTTCTCGGACGACGAACGGTGATCTCACCAGCGCCGTTCCTCCTGGCTCGGCCCCGAGCACCCCCCGGCGATCCCCGTCTACCACCCGCTTCTTCTCGCACCACCTGCGGTTCCTCGGTGTCGCTACCACCCGGGATCCGCCTCCAACCAACCGCCAGACGGAAGGACCCATCGTGACCGCGAAGGGTAAGAAGACCACCGCCAGGCTGCGTCCCGGCGACCGCGTCCTCATCACCGACGACCTGAGCAAGGCGTCCACGCGCACCGGCGGCCGGTGGCACCCGAGCCGGGTCAAGACCGGCGCCACGACCGCAACGGTCAGCCACCTCGACACCATCGCGGGCCGGCGGACGCGCTACGACGTCGTCACCGACGCCGGAACCGTGCCGAACCTCAGCGGTTCGCAGACGTTCCTGCTGGCCCCCGAGGACGCAAACCCGGCCTCGATCACGTCGGTGCAGCGGTGGAAAGAGATCGAGCAGACGGCCAGCACGCCGGAGTTTCGGGCATGTGTCGCCGCTGGCGTCGAGAACGCCGACGACACCATGGACGAGGCGCTGCGCGGTGTCACCGATGCCGTTGCCGGCCCTTTCGACCGCGGTGACGAGACCTGGTGCCGGCTGGCTATCAGCGGCTTCGAGGACCTGCGCGACAAGGGCGTCTTCGCGCACCTCAACGACGTACCGCCGGAGACCGTCCCGGGCGGGTGGGTGCAGTTCCACCCCGACGGACCCCGGGTGCACCCCGACTACTCCCGGCCCATCGCGCACGGCGGCCACATCTACGACATGGTCGGCCGGCTGGAACTGCGGGTCGGCGACGTGATCCTCGAATACGGGGCCGACCTGCGGATCCTCGACATCACCGCGTACCAGTGCACCCATCCCGGTCACCCTCGTAACCACCGCTGGTACGCCAACCTGATCGGCCTGACCACCGAGGACCGCCGCCGCACCTTCTCACGGCCGTGGGGCACCGCGCTGTGCCTGGCCTACGACCGGGGAATCCCCCGACGCCGCGACGTCCCGGACCCGGTGCCGACTGAGACTCCGGCGCCGCTCGACACGGTGGTGGAGCGGGCATACGCGGTGCAGGTCGGCCGCGAGCACACCGCGTGGGAGACGGTCTCCCACGGGGCGGCCGTCGGGCCGGCACCGCAGCTCGCCAGGGACGTCGCGATGCGGCAGGCGTACCCGCTGGACGTCGACCGGTGGCGGGTCCTGGTCTACGCCGACACCGACCGGGACTACCCGCCGGTCTACACGTACGGGCTGACCGAGGCCAACCAGGACGGCCTCTACTGCACCCACGGCGACGACCCTCGCCACCACACCGCCCAGTGCCCGGGACGGCACCCCTGACGATCGCAGCTTACGGCAGGAGCGGTCCTCGCGCCGCTCCGGCCCTGGCTGCCCGTGCCCAGGAGGTGCACATGGGCAACACCACCGCCCCCGGCAACCGACCGGTATCCGGCCCCGGGTGGATGCCGGCAGAGAATCCGACACCGACCCGCCAGCAGGCGTTCTACATCATCTTGACCACGCAGACCCCGACCTCCGGCACCGTGTTCGGTGGCATCAGCGCCATCGCTGCCGCCGAACAGGCCCGGCTGGTCGACGGCCCCGGTGCTCCAGGTGCGTTCGTCGCCGCGTACACCCGCCTCGTTGACGCCCTGGTGCCCGTCGACGTGGAAACCACCCTGC
The DNA here is from genome assembly GCF_044461025.1 of Micromonospora sp. NPDC049900. Classification (NCBI taxonomy): domain Bacteria; kingdom Bacillati; phylum Actinomycetota; class Actinomycetes; order Micromonosporales; family Micromonosporaceae; genus Micromonospora; species Micromonospora sp. NPDC049900. The sequence goes on along the minus strand of NZ_JBITKM010000017.1, from coordinate 50,814 downwards.
TGTCCGGCCCGGCGGCCGTCCGCCGGTACCGCGTCCGGACCTGGCTGGGTCAGCAACTGCTCTCCCAACACGAGATGGAGTGGCTGGCCTGATGCCGGTGACGGCGCTGGCCCACGCGACAACGGTCGGTGGGCCAGCGCTGGGGCTCCGGGCCGCTACAACCCGATGGAGCCCGGTGCGACCGCCAGACGGTCAGCACCGCCCAGGGTAGCCGGCAACGGTTGCGGCCAGCGTGACCAGCCGTTACCGCCCCGGGCCGTTACCACCCGGCCGGGCTCCTCAGCCCACCTCTTCGCTTGAACATTCATTGGAGTTCCCCATGCCTTTTGCCCCAGACCCGCACGCCCGGGGCAGTGGTGTGCCCGACGGCGTCGCCCTGCCTCCGGACCTGGTCGAGGCCGACGCCCGCCTCCTGGTCGACGCGCTCGCCGCCCACTTCGGGTGGACGTACACGATCTGGGATCGCGCCGACGCCGTCACCGCGCTCCGCGAGCAGCAACTCGACGAGGACGACGACCTCAGTGACGCGGAATGGACCCGCGCCGCACGCACCCCGACCTGGGCCGCACTGGCACCACTGGCCCGGCACGTCGTGCAGGATCGGGACCTGATCGGCGACACGCTCCCCTAGGCGGGAATCGCCTGCTGGCTGTGCTCCCGCCGCCTCACCGCCCCGCCGGGCACCACCGGCCGGCTGTGCGACAGGTGCCGGACCGGGCCGCAAGGCCAACCTGCCGTGGCTGACCCCGTCACCGAGGGCCTGTACTGGCTGTCCCACGGGGTCCTGATGTACGCGGCACCCAGGGCGCAGGACAACGCCCCTTCCCACAAAGGCCTGCCCGTCGACGTCGCCGACCTCGACCCACTGGCCACCGCCCGCGCACGCGACGCGCAGGCCACGCTCCACGCCCTCGCCGATCCCTCCGCTGCGGGAATCCGGCCATGACGGCGGCCAGCCCGTTCACGTCGGTGCGGCTAAGGCTCGCCAGCATCGGCGGCATCGGCAAGGCATGGCTTCATCTACCCACCGGCAGCGCCGGCCTCATCGGAATCCGGTACCACACCGACGGCGGTCTCATCGCCGACCGCTCGGCGGCTCTCCTCGCCGCCGACAACCGGGCCGCGCACCCCGCCCAGCCGATCGGCAGCCGACCCACCACTGATGCCGAAGCTGCCCTGCGGGCCGCCGGTTGGCATCTCGTCACCCGCGCCGGCGCCGCCCGCCGCCTCCTACTGGACGGCTACCGCCTCAGCCGTAACCGCACCGCAGGCCACCTGCTCTACGCCGATGACGCGGACGCCAGCATCTGGCGGCGCTGCGGCTCATGCCTCGAAGCCTTCGCCATCACCATCCCACCCCGGCCCGACCACGGCAGCCATCCGCAACCCCTCACCCACGCATCGGAAGGCACCCCGCGATGAACGACATCACCCACCAGACACCGGCACTACAGGTCGGTGACCACACCCGCGTCCGTGCCGGCCACGCCCGCAGCGGCAGCACCCACAACATCCTGACCCGCGACGTCGTCATCGAGGTCACCCACGTCCGCATCGAGCACGACGGCGACCTGTTCGTCGAGGGTCTCGTTCTCGGCAAGCGGGGTGCGCTGCGAGCCGGCGCACCGAGCCGGTCGGTGATCCTGCCTCCCGGCGCCTTCACCACGCCGGTCCGGCTCGGCGACACCGTACGGCACCCCCGCACCGGCCACCCCGCGGCCGTGATCTCCCGCAACGAGGATCCGGACGGCACCGTGTTCACCGAGATCCTGTCGCCGTCCGGGGCCGTCGACTCCCACCGCCTGGTCGACCTGCTCGACCATCACCTCGCCCGGCCGGCCACCCCACTGGCAGAACAACCCTGCCGCCGACACCACGATCCGGGTCTGACGTGCGTGCCCTGCCGCAAGGCCACCAGCCCACTTGCGCCCACCTGCACGGATTTCTCGTGCCGCCGGCTGGCGGTCAATCTGGTGATCTGGTCGCCGCCGTCCGGGCGGCACGCCACCACGCTGTGTCAGCCCGACACCGACCAGCGCATCCGTCTACTCGACAGTCCACGCGTGATTCCGCTGGCCGAAGGGACCTACACCCAGCTCGCCGACGGCAGCGGCACCCAAGTCGCCACCTGCCGTCACTGCGGCCACCACATCTACCTCTACCTGCGCCTCGTCGGCAGGCCGAACCCCTGGCGCGGAGGTGAATACGACGAAATCGGCCGCTGCCCCATTGAGGTAGAAGAACGCGCCGGTACACCGGTACAGCACGACCCCGCCGTGACTTTCGCCGAACGCGAACAGGCCATCGCGAATGCCTCGTGCGGTACCGCGTACGAACACAGCCTGGCCGTCTGCTCCACACCACGCTGAACCATGAGTGCCCCGGCCGGCGCCGTGCGGCCGGGGCACCCCTTTCGGTGCAGGGGTCGCCCCGGATGATCCGAGGGCAGACAAGCCCGATCTGGTGCCACCCGTATCGGCCGCGCTGGGCACAGCGGTCCTTCCTGCCATTCCAGGTCCTGCGGATTACGCAGCCTCTACGAAAAGCTCTCCGTCGACCGCCAGAACATCCGCCCGCCGATCCGACAGCACCGGGTATCCCCGCCGTGCCGCCTCGTAGACGAGATGGGCAAGACTGAGATCGCCGCCAGCACGCGGAAGAAGCGCGTCAACAGCGACCCGGTCGGCAGCCGCGAGTTCGGCGAGCCACGTGTTCGCCTCCTGCACGAGATCCAAAAGGCGGTCGGTGTACTGCGGGACAGCCTCGGCCGCCAAGGCGAAGCTCGTGTCACAGACCAGGACGGTCTGCCCACGACGACGACACGACGCCACCATCGCTCCGACGAAGGTATCGGCCTTCGCGAACGCGACCAGCGCCCCCACGTCGAGCACCCAACCACCCAGGGCGTCGAGGCTGTTCCCTGTTCCCCGGAAGCCGCCAGCGGCACACTCATCCCTGTCCTCGGCCTGCTTCATCGTTCCGTCACCTCCGCCGACGCCGGCCCTCCCTGGCCGCCGCGCCGCGATCAACGCTCGGAGGCTGGCGCTGCCAGATGGCTACCGCGTGGACGTCGCGATCCTGGTCGCGCGCTGTTCGCTGGCCCGCATCGGCCGGTAGCCATCAGGAGGTACGACGGATCGGGACCGTTCCCTGATCTGGTGGCGCTTCCTGCCCCGGACCCCGTTTGTGTCGCCTTGGTGGCACCCCGCGTCATCCGCATTCCATCGGGCACCGCTTGTCGTTGGCGGGATCCGATGAGTGTGAGCACCCTGGATCGGGAGGTGACTGACCTGGTGAGGCGGGAGCGCCCGTGCGTTGGGGCCGGCCCGATGGAGCCTGCGTGTTCCCTGACCGTCCTCTCGCGGACAGCCATCCTCCACCGACCGGTCGGTGGAGGATGGCCGGCAGGATCCTCCGTTGACCGTGGTCCGAGTCCGGCGCTTGAGTCCGATCGCTCCCTGCGTTCGTCTCGCCGTTCATCGTTCACACCCCAGGGCAGCGGTAGCCGGCAACGCCGGATCTGTCGCTGTGCGTTTCGTCGTGCAGCCGGAGGCAGCGCGTATGCCTGGCCGGCGGCTACCGGCCGGGATGGAACAGGGAACGACACCGGGAACAAGCTGGCCCGGATGGCTATGGAACAGGGAACGGCGGCAACGGCTGCTCCGTACGGCGGCTAAGTCCGAGGCATTCTGTTCCCGGTAACACCGTCGGTAGCCGTTGGTAGCGCTGTCACCAACGTCGCTTGGACACGCTGATTCTCGTAAGCAGACGAGGGCGCGGCGTAGGCATCGTATTGCCGCTACGCGGGCGGCCGAGCTGAGGTGCTCGTCCGTTCCCGGCACGCGCCCCTCCATCGAGCCATGGATGTGGGGCTATGTCTATCTCCGATGAGCGTTCTCATTCCGCCTCAGCGGGCTCGCCTCCCGTCGACGTCCCGAGGCCGTACATCGACCGGCTCTGGTCAGCACTACGGTCAGAGGGGGCGTCGCCCGGTGGGTGCGGTCGTAGCCTGCCGATGCCACACCTACGCGCACCTGAGCAAACCAACGCGATGCACTACTCGGTCACCACGATCGATGTCGACGGTCGCCTTGCAGCCCGGTCGGCCCTGGCGGCGCTGCGATGGCAACCTGGACTGTCCGTCGCTGTCACCGCCACCCAGCACGCCCTTGTCATCACACCGCAGAAGAAGAGCACCCACGTGCTTGACCGGCAGGGACACCTTCGGCTGCCGGCCACCGCACGGCACCTCACCCGGTTGAAAACAGGAGACCGGCTACTGCTCGCCGCCTCGCTGGACCGCTCCCTGCTCCTCGCATATCCGGTTGCTGTGCTCGACGCGATGGTCCTGGCCTATCACCTCGGAGCCCCACGATGACGCCGTCGGCGGGTCGTTCCCTCAGCAGCGGCGAGGTCGAGGCCGCGCGGCTCATTCTCGCGCGCCTGGGCATCACACCGGAGCAACTCCTCGGTCCGGGCGACGTGGCTTCCCCACCGGGCCGAGGAATGCCCACATTCACCGAGTACATCGACCGCGTTGCGGACGCGGTTACCCCCGGAACACGTCGCGTCTACGACTCCTACTGGCGACGCGTGCGTGATGCCTGGGGAGATCGTCGATTGAACGAGCCGACCCCGCTGGAGGTCAAGCAACTATCCGAACAGGTGAAGACCGAGGCGATCGTGAGAAGCAACTCCCGCGGAGGTCGTACGGCTTCCGAACACCTGATCTCGGCTCTGAGGTGTCTCTACAAGTACGCCGTCGCTGACCGCCTCATCGAGGAAACCGAGAACCCAGCCCTACGGGTAGCCAAACCGCGACGACTGGCGAGCACACGGAGGGCACTCCCCGAGAAGCACCTTGCGCAACTGTTCGCGGTAGCAGGCAGCACCGGCAACGACCCCGAACTCGACTCGCTGATCCTGCGGATCCATGCCGAGACAGCATGTCGCAGGGGCGGCGTCCTCGCACTACGCCCCTGCGACCTCGACGCGGTGCAATGCCTCGTCCGGCTCAACGAAAAGGGGGAAACCGTTCGGTGGCAGCCGATATCAACGACCCTCGCGCAGCACCTTCTCCTACACGTCGAGGAGCGAGGCAACGGCGACCGTAAGGGCGAGTTGCTTCGCTACCGCAACGGCAACCCGATCACGAGCCGCCGCTATGACCACCTGTTCCAGCGGCTTGGCCTTCACCTGCCCTGGGTCGCCACCCAACAGGTAACCGCGCACTGGCTACGCCACACCACCCTGACCTGGGTCGAGCGGAACTTCGGCTACGCCGTCGCGCGAGCCTTCGCCGGGCATGACGGAAAGAGTGACGCCGGCACCACGTCGACCTACGTACGCGCCGATGTGTACGAAGTCGCGCAGGCCCTAGCAGCGCTGACGGGCGAATCCCACCCGCTGGCCCAGCACAAGACAGAGGCTGACGGCCCGGAACAGCGGCTCGGCGGGCTGTTCAGCGCGATCACCGGTTGAGGTCTGAGCTAACGAGTCATGGCCCCGGGCTGCGCCTCGTGCGTGGACGGAGCCCGCGCAAACTCCGTCCCGCAGAGATGGTTGTCGGGAGCGTTACGCAGTAACGCTCCCGACAACCTCTTGCGACCACCTCAGCCCGATCTCACGGCCTTGAAAAGCACGCTGCCAGTAGATGGCAGACCACCGCTCGCCGGACCAGGCGAGTCAACTCGTGTGTCTACGCCAACGGGTGCGGCTCGCTGGTAAGGGCTGCCACGGCCGCAGCGATCTCTTGCAGGCTGGCACGGACGTAGGTGGTCGTGGTGCCCGTGTCGCCGCCGCTGTCGTTGTGGCCGGCGAACGCGCGGGCGACGGCGTAGCTGAAGTTCCGCTCGACCCAGGTCAGGGTGGTGTGGCGGAGCCAGTGGGTGCTGATCTGCTGGGTCGCCACCCAGGTTAGGTGTCTGCCGATGCGCTCCCACAGGTAGTCGTAGCGGCGATAGGTAATCGGCTTGCCGCTGCGGTAACGCAGCAGCGGCGTTGTCGGCGCGCCCGGCCGCTCCTCCACGTGCTGTTGCAGATGCCGCATCAAGGTAGGCGACACCGGCTGCCAACGCACCGTCTCCCCCTTCTCGTGCAGCAGGATGAGGCACTGATCCGGGTCAAGGTCCGCTGGCCGCAGGGCCAGCGCTCCGCCCCGACGGCAGGCTGTCTCCGTGTGTAGCCGCAGCAGCAGGCAGTCCAGAGCCGGGTCGTCGCCGGTCGTGGCGGCGATCTGATTGATCTCGGCGAGCCGAGTGTCTGGCACCGCGCGGCGGGTGCTCGGCAGGCGCCGCGGTTTGGCAACCTTCCGGGCGGGATTGTCCGCCTCGGCGAGATGCCCATCAGCTACGGCGTGGTTGTAGAGACACCGCAGAGCCGCGATCAGGTGCTCCGCCGCGCTGCGACCACCGCGAGCGTTGCGACGCGTGACGACGTGCGCCTTGACGTGCTCGGCGAGGCGCTTGATCTCGGTCGGATCAGGCTCGTCCAACCGCCGGTGGCCCCACTCGGTGAGAACCCGGTTCCAGTAGGAGGCGTAGACCCGGCGGGTACCCGGGCTGACAGCCTCAGACACCACGGGGATGTACTCGGCGAACGTCGGTGCCGGCGGACCGGCAGGGGCGCTCTGTTGCAGGTCGCCCGGTGAGATACCGAGCCGCGAGAGCAGCAGCATCGCCGCGTCCAGGTCAGCCTGGCTCGGCCGGCTCGAAGATGGCTGCGTGGTCATACGGCCTCACCGTCCAACGCCGCCGCCTGCGATTCGGTGATCATGGCGTGCACGGCAGCCGGCGGATAGACCACAAGCCGCCCGACAGCCGGGTCAGCCACCAGCAGGACCCGACTGCCGGCGGTGAGCCCACACCAGTGCCGGACCGTCGCCGGCAACCGAACCTGACCAGGCCGAGTCACCCGGAACATAGCGTGCGGATCGGCGGTCACCAGCACCAGGCCGCCGCGCACCCGGACATCCACCTGGGTACCCGGTCGCCAGCTCAGCGCAGGGATAACCACTGCTTCGGTCAGCCGACCATCGCGGTCAATCGCCGCCATCCCATACAGCGCCGTCGGCCGAGCTTCGGGAGCGAGTTGCGCAACCGGCAAGGCACGCCGACCCTTGATCGGCTCACCCCTCGGCCCAGCGGGAATCGACGGCGGCACCACCGCTGACACGACCCGGGCAGTCACCACGACCACCCCCAAGACGAGGCAGCACAGACAACGCTGGGAACTGGAGTCCGGTGGTCAAACGGGTTTGACCACCGGTACGTCACATCACGCAGATATGCGGGGAAACTGTGTCCGAGGGGGGACTTGAACCCCCACGCCCTATACGGGCACTAGCACCTCAAGCTAGCGCGTCTGCCATTCCGCCACCCGGACTTGCTGTGTCCAGCCTACCGTGTCGACCTCGGTGATCCATCACCAGGAGGCCGCCCGGCGGGCCGCACGGGGAGTTACTGTACACGCCGCCGGTGGATCATGCACATCAGCATCCCGAGGCCGATTCCGGCCGATCTGACCGGCCCTGGCGGGTCTGTCGGTACGGGTCCGGCTGGCGTCACGGTGCCCGTACCCGGCAGCATGGCGGTGTGTCCCATGCCTCTCCCTTGGCCGTCGCCCAGCAGCGGGCTCTGGCGCTGCGTGGCGCGGGCAACCTCGCCGCCGCCCGTGAGCTGCTCACCGACGTGGTCGAGTCCGTGTCGCCGTCGCTGGGCAAGGATCATCCGGACGCGCTGAGCACCGCGCACCTGCTGGCCAGACTGCACCGGGAGGCCGACGATCCGAGCGCGGCACGGCGGGTGTTGGAGGAGGCGTTCGCGGCCGGGGAGCGGCGGTGGCCGCACGCAGACCCGTTGATGTTGGCGTTGGCCTTCGAGCTGGGGTCCGTCGCGGACGAGCTGGGCAACCGCCACGAGGCCCGCCGCAACTACACCCGCGTGGCCGCTGCCGGCCCCGCGGTGCTCGGTGCCGATCATCCGGCGGTACGCACGGCGCGCGAGTATCTCGGCGACGCCGCTCCGGCGCCGCAGCCGGCGGTGCCCGCTCCTCGCCAACCGGAACCGGCGCCCACGCCGACGCACGGGGTCCTGAACGAGCCGACGATCTCGCTGGCGGTGCTGTCGACCGCCTGGAAGCCGCACGACGCCTCGACCGCCGCCGGGTCCTTCCGCCAGTCGACGTCCCCGTTCGGCGAGGGTGCCGCTGCCCCGTCCGCCCCGGCCTCGGCACCACCGGCCTCGGCACCACCGGCCTCGGCACCACCGGCCTCGGCACCACCGGCGTCGGCCGTGCCGCACCCGCGCGCCGTACCGGGCTCGCATGCCCCTGGCGTGCCGCCAGTACCGCCGGTCGTGCCTGCACCGCCGCGCATTCCGCCGCCTCCGGTCGTGCCGGAGCCTCCGACGGTGCCGCTGGCCCGGACGGCCCTCCACGACCAGGCTGCTCACCCGGTCGCGTCACCGGAGGCAGCCGAGCCGACCATCGCGCTGAGGCTGCCGGTCCGCGAGAGCGAGGTTCCACCACCACCGGTACCGACCACCGTTCCCGACCCAGCAACGTCCGCCGCACCGACGGCGCGCCTCACGCCCGTCGAGGCCGACGAGGAGACGAGCGTTCTCCAAATACCGCCGGCACACGACGCCTCGACGCCGGACGATGCCGACTCGGCCCCGTCGGGCAAGTCGGCGGTGCCAACCGAACCGGGAACGGTGGCAACCGAGCCGGTGCCATCGGCGTCGCCAGGCGCATCAGGCGAGGCCGACGATTCAGCCCTTGCAGGGGTCTCGGCCGAACCGAGGACGCCGGTCGGGCCGGGGTCCCCGGACAAGGAGAGGTCGCCCGACGGACAGCGGCAACCCGACGGGCAGGCGACGCCGGAGGGGAACGGCTCGCCCGGTGGGCCGCAGTGGACGCGCCCGACCGTACGGGTTCAGCAGATCGGCCCGCTGTTGGCCGAGGAGGCAGCACGGGCTCGCCGCTCCCCCGAGACCGCTTCGCCAGCCTCGGACGCGAACCCGGACGACGCTCCGCCGAGCGACGCCCCGGTAAGCGGAGCGCCAGCCAGCGGACCGCCCTCACCACCGACGAGTGCGGTCCAGACGAACAGTCCGTTCACCGGCGGACCGCCAAGCAACAATCCGCAGATCAGCGCACTACCGGTGAGCGGACCACCAGACAGCAGTCCGTCGATCAGCGCACCACCGACCAGTGGAGCACCGACGAGCGCGCCGCCGACCAGCGTGCTCCCGGTCATCCCGCCACCGGTGAGCACCTCACCGACCAGTGCGTCACCGACCAGTGCGTCACTGGCTGGTGCACCACCGGTCAGCGCGCCACCCACCAGCGGTGGGCCGAGCAGTTGGGCACCCGTGAGTGCGCCGCCGCCCCCTCCCCCGTACCCCGGTTCGACCCATCAGCCGCCGGCACCGGGATTCCCCGGCATGCCCGCCACGAACTCGACGTCCGGGCCGCAGGATCTGACCGCGCCGCTGCCCCAGCCGGGTCCGACCAGTGGACCGACCGGTTACCCGTCGCTCAGCTCCGCGCCCCCCGGTCATCCGCCCGCCAGCGGATCGCCCGGCTACCCGAGCATCAGTGGGACGACCGGCGATGGAACGGCCCACGGCCCAGCCGGCCATTCACCAGCCGACTATCCGGCGACGGGTGGCTCACCTGGCTACCCCCCGGTCAGTGGAGCACCGACCTACCCGCCGCCTGGCGGACCCTTCAGCAGCACCCCCGCTGTCGAGCAGTCGGGCTACCCGCAGACCGGCTACCCGGTGACCAGCGGATCGACCGCCCCGGGGCCCGTCAGCGGCCCGCCGGGTTACGCCCCGACCAGCAGCCCACCGGCGAACTGGCCGGGATTCGCCCCCGTCAGCACCCCGCCAGCCCATGGCCCGAGCCACGCACCTGCGAGCAGCCCACCGGCAAGCGGACCCGGGTATGCCCCAACCAGCGATCCGCCAGTAGGTGGCCCCGGATACACCGTGACCAGCAGCTCCGGGTACGCCCCAGCCAGCAGTCCACCGGTCAGCGGTCCCGGGTACGCCCCGGCAAGCGGTCCTCCGGCCGGGACCCCGGCGGGCTACGGGCCGCCCGGCTACCCGGGTACCAGCACCGCGCCGACGGCGGGCACCGCCGGTTACGGTCCCGGAGGCGTACCGGCCCAGAATCAACCCCACCAGTACCCGCACCAGCAGCATCCGCAGGCGGCCGGTGGGCAGCAGCCGTACGACCCGGCCGGGCAGGCAACGTACCCACCAGGGCAGAGCGCCGCGTACCCGCCGCAGTCCTGGGGGCAGCCGGGTGCTGGGCAGCCCGCGTCGGCGGGGGGCATGGCGTTCCCGGTGGCGCAGTCGGGGTCGGGGCGGAATCGGACGGCGATCGTGGTGGCGATCGTGGCCGTGGTGGTGGCGCTGGTCGCGGTGATCGGGCTCGGGGTGTTGATCGTGAACGATCGGCAGGCGGCGTCGCCGACGGCGCCGGTCGAGTCGGCGGCGGCGGATCCGGGTCCGCCGCCGACGGAGTTGGAGTTGCGCGATGATGCGGCCACGATCAGGTTGACGTGGACGGATCCGTCGGGCGGGATGGTGCCGTTCATGGTGGCCGGTGGGCGGGCCGGGCAGGCGTTGGGGGTGCTGGCCACGGTGGGTCAGGGGCAGACCAGTTACACGGTGAACGGGTTGAATTCGCGAGTGGACTACTGCTTCACGGTGTTGGCGGTGTACGGGACGAACGAGTTCGCGACGTCCAGTCAGGTGTGTACGACGCGGGAGTCCGGCGCGGGTCAGAACTGAGCGTCGCTCACGGTCGGTGGGCGGGCGGGTCCTGGTGGGACAGTCGGGGCGGGACACGCCGACGACACGCCACGCTGGGTGTTCACCGGCGGACGGTGTGGGTTCCCGGGGTGCGTGGCGTGACCATATGATGGCTCCCGGTTCAGGGGAGGGGTCGCCGTCTGGGGGCGCCACCGGCCAGGACGATACGAGAGGCAGCCGGTTGTGGCGAGCACCGACGAGGCCGTTCCGAGCCGCACCGCCCGATCCCGGTCGCGGGTACGCGGTGGTCTGGTCACCGTGGGGACGGTGCTGGCGTTGCTGGCGGCGATGGGTCTGACCGTGCTGGGTCTGGGCTCGGCGGACAACGCGGTGGCCAGCTTCGACGCGAGTTCGTGGTTGTGGAGTTCGGCGCGCAGTGAGTTGGCGCGGGTCAACGGGGTGACCGCGCGGGTGGACACCCGGGTGGAGGTGCCGGCGGGTCGGCGGCATCCGATGCAGGTCACGCAGACCGACCGGGTGTTGGTGCTGCGGGATCTGCACACCGGTCAGATCAGCGCGTTGGACCTGGCGACGTTGCAGATCACGGCGACCACGCCCACCGCGCCGGGGCTGGGCGTGAGCGTGGCGTTGCACGAGGACGCGGCGTTCGTGGTGGACGCGGTGCAGGGTGTGGTGCGCCAGTTGGATCCGCGGTCGTTGGCGCCGGTGGGTGAGCCGGTGCGCTATCCGCCGGGGATCACCGGTGGCGCGTTCGACGGTAAGGGTCGGTTGTGGATCGCGGTGCCGGCCGAGGGCACGGTCTCGGCGATCACCCCGGCGGTGCTGCCGTCGAAGTCGGCCGGGGGCGCGCAGGTGGGGCCGCAGCGGGTGGAGACGTACGACGTGGCGGGGCCAAGTCACGAGTTGGTGGTCTCCACGCTGGACGACGGTGTGGCGGTGCTGGACCGTACGGCCGGGGCGTTGGTGACGGTGGTGCGGGGTGAGACGCGGCGGACCGCGTTGGCGCAGACGTTGACCGGGCCGGGCACGATGCCGGTGCGCACGAGTGGGCCGGTGGTGCCGGTGACGGTGGCCGGGCAGCGGCAGGTGCACGCGATCACCGATGCCGGTGAGGTGCGCTCGTTCACGGTGCCGGGTGAGGGTGACCGGTTGAGTCCGGCGGTGGCCTGGGCGGGCCGGTTCTACTGTGCGGACGAGGCGTCGGGCACGGTGTACGCGTTCGACGCGGCGGGCACGTTGGTGGACACGATCCGGGGTCGGTGGCGGGGGCCGCTGGACCTGGAGGTGCGGGAGAACCACCTGTTCATCAACGCGCCGGAGGCGGCGACGGCCCGGGTGGTGGACGATTCGCACCTGGTGCGGGAGGTCGACAAGTACGCCAACGACGTGCTCGGTGGTGATCCGCCGGTGGAGCCTCCGCCGCCGCCTCCGCCGCCGAAGAAGCCGCAGGTGGGTAAGCCGGGTGCGCCGCGCAACGTGAGCGCGGCGGCCGGGAACGCGCAGGCGCGGGTGAGTTGGCGGCCGGCGCCGGCCAACGGCGCGGAGATCATCCGGTATGTGGTGGAGGGTGCCGGGCAGCGTCGCGAGGTGGGCGCGAACCAGCGGTCGGTGCAGATCAAGGAGTTGACCAACGGGGAGACGTACCGGTTCGCGGTGCACGCGGTCAACGCCGAGGGTGCGGGTCCGACACGGACCAGTAATCCGGTGACGCCGACGGCGGCGGTGCCGGATGCGCCGGCCAGTGTGTCGGCGCAGGCCCGCGCGGACGGCACGGTGGTGGTGAGTTGGCCGGCGGCGAACGGGCAGGGCAACCGGATCGCCCGGTACGCGGTGACGGCGATGTCGGCGGGGACCAACGCTCCGGTCGGTGAGGCGACCGGTGAGGAGCTGGTGGTCAAGGCCGGTGAGTTGGAGTACGGCACGCAGTACGCGTTCACGGTGGTGGCGGTCAACGACAAGGGTGCGGCGTCGGAGTCGTCGCCGGTCAGCGACACAGTGGTGCCGTTCACGGTGCCGGGTGAGCCGCTGGAGTTGCGGGCCGGCACGGTCGGGGACCGGTCGGGGACGGTGTCGGTGCAGTGGGCACCGGCGGCGGCCAACGGTCGGCCGGTGACCGGGTACGTGGTGGAGGTCGGTGAGCGGCGTACCGAGGTGACCGACACGCAGACCACGGTCAGTGACCTGGGTGACGGGCAGAACGTGACGGTGCGGGTGCGGGCGGTCAACGAGGCGGGTGAGGGCCCGCAGGCCACGACGACGGCGCGGACGGTGGCGCCGCCCCGGGTGACGGTGACCGGGTCGTCGGCGACCGCGACGTCGGCGACGGTGACGTTCACCGTGGACGCCGGTGGCGGGCAGGCGACGTGCACCCTGGCCCGGTCGGGTCAGACGGCGCGCAGTGGTCCCTGTTCCAGCATCACGATGAACGGCCTGTCGCCGGGGACGGACTACACGTTCACGGTGACGGCGACGAACGCGGCCGGTGACGGTTCCGCGCGTCGGGCGCAGGCGACGGACGCGTTGTTCGGCATCGCCACCTGCAAGAACGGCCCGGAGCCCGAGCAGCGGACGTACTGCGATCGGGACCGGGAGGGCCGCAACGGCAACGAGATCTTCGCGGTGCCGCGGCAGGACAACGACCGGCAGGTCGGGTGGGCGCGGCCGGGTAACCGGTTGAAGGCGTACTGCCGGGTGCGGGGCGAAGAGGTGTACGCCTACATCTACAACAACGACAAGCGCAGCACCTGGTGGGTGCAGGTCGAGTACAGCGGACGTAACTACATCCCCTGGGCCTGGCTCAACCTGGAGGGTGGGGACGACATCGCCGTCCTGCCCACCTGCTGATCCAATTCGGCCGAGGAGCACCACCGTGAACAGCCACGAACCGCTCACCCAGCAGGAGGTGCAGGGTTTCGCCGCCCTCGCCGCGCGGCTGGCCGAGAACGTCAACTCGGTGGTGCTCGGTAAGCCGCAGGTGGTGCGGCTGGCGCTGACCGCCCTGTTCGCGCAGGGGCACGTGCTGTTGGAGGACGTGCCGGGGGTGGGTAAGACGACGTTGGCGCGGGCGATCGCGGCGACGGTGAAGGGGCAGTGGCGGCGGATCCAGTTCACGCCGGACCTGTTGCCGTCGGACGTGTCCGGGGTGACGATCTTCAACCAGGCGACCCGGGGGTTCGAGTTCCATCCGGGGCCGGTGTTCGCCAACATCGTGATCGCTGACGAGATCAACCGGGCATCACCGAAGACGCAGTCGGCGTTGCTGGAGGTGATGGAGGAACGCACGGTCACCGTCGACGGGGTACGCCATCCGGTGCCGCAGCCGTTCCTGGTGGTGGCCACGCAGAATCCGGTGGAGATGGACGGCACGTACCGGTTGCCGGAGGCGCAGTTGGACCGGTTCCTGGTCAAGCTGTCGGTGGGGTATCCGGACGAGTCGGTGGAGGTGGAGGTGCTGCGCGGGGCGACGGTGCGGTCCCCCGAGGCCCTCGCGGCGGTCACCGACACCGCCACCCTGGGTGAGATGGTGCGGATGGCCCGCCGGGTGCACATCGCCGAGCCGCTCTACGCGTACGCGGTGCGGTTGGCGGCGGCGACGCGTACGCATCCGCAGGTGCGGGTGGGGGTGAGCCCCCGTGGGGTGATCGCGTTGACCCGGGCGGCGTGCGCGTACGCGTTGATCGACGGTCGGGGCTGGATCATGCCGGAGGACCTCAAGACGTTGACCGAGCCGGTGTTCGCGCACCGGCTGTTGCTCACCCCGGACGCCCAGGTGCGTGGCGTGACCGCCGCCGACGTGTTGCGTCAGTCCGTCGCCTCGGTGCCGGTGCCGCTGCCGTCGGGGCAGCCCGCCCCGGCGCACCCCTGACCGCCGGGCGCCTGTCGTGCGGATCACCGCCCGGGGAGTCGGGCTGCTGGTGGCTGCGGTCGTGCTGGCCGGTGCCGGTTTCCGGTTCGCGTACCCGGAGTTGACGCTGCTCGGCGTGGCGGCGGGCGGTGCGGTCGCGGTCGCCACCGTGACCGCCGCCCGACGCCCCCGCCTGCAGGTGCGGCGGGAGGCGGACCCGGACCGGGTGGGTCGGGGTGACCCGGCGTCGATGACGGTGACGGTCCGCAACGCGGGACGGTGGGGTGCGGCGAACCTGCTGGCCACCGACCGCTGCGGTGACCAGGTGGTGCCGGTGCCGGTGCTGCGGCTGCGCCCCGGGACGGACACCGTGGTCCGCTACGACGTCCCGACGGTGCGGCGGGGGGTGGTGCCGGTCGGGCCGCTGCGCGTCACCCGCCGTGACCCGCTGGGTCTGGTGGTGCTGGCCCGCTCCTACGGCGACAGCGTGCCGGTCTGGGTGCACCCACGGATCCACCCGCTGTCGGCGGTGCCCACCGGTGCCGGGCGCAGCCTGGACGGACGCGTCGACGCCGTCCCGCACGGCTCGATCACCTTCGACTCGTTGCGGGAGTACGTGGTGGGCGACGAGTTGCGGCGGGTGCACTGGCGCACCAGCGCTCGGGTCGGTGAGCTGATGGTGCGGGAGAACGTGGACACCAGCCTGCCGCGAATCGTGGTGCTGGTGGACAACCGGATCGCCGCCCATCCGGACCGCGTGGACGGGGTCGCCGAGTCCTTCGAGTCGGCGTGTGAGGCGGCGGCGTCGGTGGTGGCCGCCGCCGTCCGGGAGGACCTGCCGGTGGTGCTGCTCTTCGTCGCCGCACCACCAGCGGACAGGGTCGAGGACGACGGTGCGGTGGGACCGCTGGACCGGTTGGCGGCGGTGGCGCTGCACACCGAGGGCACGGTGCAGCAGGCGGCGGCCCGGCTGCGCCGGGATCGCCTCGGCGACACCCTGGTCGTCCTGACCGGCCCCGGTGGCCGCCCGGACCTGGGGCACGTCGGCGCGCTGCGCGGGGCGTACCCGTCGGTGGTGGTCGGGGTCTTCGGCGCGGCGGAGGCGACGCCGCCGGGCGCGGCCGGGCTGGTGGTCGTCGACGCGGCCGACGGCGCGGCCTTCGCCGCCGAGTGGGACGGGGTACGGCGGTGGTGAGCCGGCTGCGGGCCGTGCCGGTGCCACTGGCCCTGGTCACCATGGTCACGCTGGCCGGGGTGGTGCTCGGCCGGGTGTACGCCGACACGCTGCTGACCCTGGTGGTGGCCGGTGCGGCCCTCGGGTCGGTGCTGGTCAGCGTGGTGGCGCGGCGGTTGCCGTCGTGGCTGGTGGCGCCGGTGTCGGTGCTGGCGATGGCCGGGTACACCGCGTGGTGCCTGCACCTGTCGGCGGGCCGGGCGCAGCTTCCGGGCGCTTTCGCGGAGATCGTCGGCGACGCCGCCCGCAACGCGATCCCCCGGCTGCTGACCGCGATGATCCCGGTGGAACCGACCCCGGACACGGTGCTGCTGCCGGTGGTGGCCGCCTGGCTGACCGGGCTGGCCGGCGCGGAGGTGGCGGTGCGGGCCGGGCGGGTGCTGCTGGGCTACCTGCCGCCGGTGCTGCTCTACGCCGGTGCCGTCTACGTGGTGGGGCCCAACGCCACACCGGCGATCGGCGCGACGGTAGCGCTGGTGGCGGTCGCCGCGCTCGGGCTGGCCGTCTCCGGCAAGGAGGCCGGCCCGGACCCGGTGGCGGCTCTGGCCCCAGAGGTACGCGCCCGGGTGCGACTCCGGTTGGCCGCCGCCTCGGCGGCCGGCACGGCGGTGGTGGTGGCGATGGCGGCGGTGCTGGGTCCGGCGGTGGCCGCACTGGTGGACACCCGACCGGTGGACCCGCGACGGTACGTGGAGCCGCCGCAGGTGCAGACGTTGGACGAGAACCCGCTGATCCGCATCTCCGGCTGGGCGCTGAACCCGGACCAGCAGTTGTTCCAGGTGTCCACCGAGCGGCCCGACGCCACCCCGCCGCCGGAGGGAGTGCGGATCCGGCTGGCGGTGCTCAGTGACTACGACGGGGTCACCTGGCGGGTCGGCGCCACCTACCGCAACGCCGGACGGATCCTGCCGGCCCCCGACCCGTCCCCGGACACCACCGTGGACATCCTCCGGCAGGACATCACCGTCGGTGAACTCAGTGGACGGCTCCTGCCCGCAGTCCCCACACCGGTGGAGGTGTCCGGGGCGCGGGTGGCGTACGACCCGGCCACCGGCACCCTGATCCGTCCCGACGGCCTCTCCCCCGGACTGCGGTACACGGTGACCTCGGCGCGCGAGATCCCGGATGTGAACCTGCTGGCCACCGCGAACACCCCGGCCGGTGACGAGGTGGCACGGGTGCTGCACGTCGCCGACGGAGTGCCGGAGCAGCTACGGCGGTTGGCCACCCAGTTGGTGGAGGAGAACGGCGCCCCGTACGCGCGGGCGGCGGCGATCGAGCAGTGGCTCGCCGAGCACTACCGGCTGGTCGCCGACGCCCCCAGCGGGCACGCGTACCCGAATCTGGGGTTCTTCCTCTTCGGGCCGCGTAACGCCGGTGGGCAGCGCGGCACCTCGGAACAGTTCGCCGCCTCCTTCGCGGTGCTGGGCCGGTTGGCGGGGCTGCCGACGCGGGTGGTGGTCGGGTTCGCCGCGCCGGGTGCCGGGCCGGTGCGGGCCGCCGACGCGTACGCGTGGCCGGAGGTGCTGTTCGAGGGGTTGGGGTGGGTGTCGTTCGATCCGCTGCCCCGCCCCGACGAGGAACCCCGCCCGGTGGAGGAGGACTTCCGGCCCAAGCCGGAGGATCCGCCACCGTCGGAGCAGCCGGAGCCGACGCTGGAACCGACCGCCTCGCCTCCCGCCCAGGCGGCCCCGGGCGGCCCCGAAGGCTCCGGTGGGGTGCCGAGGTCGGTGCTGGCCGCCGGCACCACCGGTGGGCTGCTGCTCGTGGTGGTGGGGGTGCTGGCCACACTGGCGGTGCTGCGCCGGGCGCAGACCCGGGACCGGTTGTCGCGGGGTGACCCCGGTGACCGGATCGTCGGCGCCTGGCGGGAGCTGACCGACGCGTTGCGGCTGGCCGGGCAGCCGGTGCCCGCCGACCTGTCCGCCAGCGAGGTCGCCGCACGGGCCCGCCAGGCCCTGACCGACACCGAACCCAGGGCCGACACCGAACTCAGGGCCGAGACTGCGCGCGGACCCGACGCCGAACTCGGGGCCGACATCACACGCGGGGCCGACGACGGCACCGGTGCGGCCGGGGCCACCGGCGTGGCCGGGGATATCGAGGGCGGGCCGACGAATCAGGCGTACGTCGCCGTCGACGACCTGGCCCGGCTGGTCAACCAGGTCGGCTTCGCTCCCGGTGCGGTCACCGAGGAACAGGCCGGAGCCGCCGCCGGAGCGGCCGGGACCTACACGAGCCGGTTGCGGGCCGGGCGGTCCTGGTGGCGACGGCTGCTCTGGTCGGTGCATCCGGGGCCACTGCGCTGGCACCGCTGACCCCCGGGCGGCGTTACCGGTCGGCGGCCCGCAGACGACGCACCAGTTTGCGCAGCCCCGACTGCCAGCCGTCGGGGTCCTCGGCACGACGACGGGCGTAGTCGGCCACCTCGGGGTGCGGCAGGATCAGGAACCGCTCCTCGGCCATCCCGGCCACCGCCGCCGCAGCCACGTCGTCCGGGCTGAGCACCACACCGGAGGCCGCCGTCACCCGCGCGCCCAGGTGCCCGGCGGCCAGCCCGTCGGCCAGCATCGGCGTGTCCACGCCCTGCGGGCACAGGGCACTGACCCGGATGCCCTGATCGCGGTAGGTCACCGAGAGCCACTCGGCGAACCCGACGGCGGCGTGCTTGGTCACCGAGTACGGGGCGTCGCCGACCGCCGTCAGCAGCCCCGCCGCCGAGCAGGTGTGCAGCAGGTAGCCGCTGCCCCGGGCCACCATCTCCGGCAGCACCGCCCGGGCCGCGTAGACGTGCGCGAGCACGTTGACCTGCCAGGCCCGCTCCCAGACGGCGGTGTCGACCTCCACTCCCCCGCCGGTGGTCACCCCCGCGTTGGCGCAGAACACGTCGATGCGGCCGTGGCGGCGCTGCACGTCGGCGATCAGGGCCCGGACCTGCTCCTCGTCGGTGACGTCGACGGTCACC
Source organism: Micromonospora sp. NPDC049900 (assembly GCF_044461025.1). Taxonomy (NCBI): domain Bacteria; kingdom Bacillati; phylum Actinomycetota; class Actinomycetes; order Micromonosporales; family Micromonosporaceae; genus Micromonospora; species Micromonospora sp. NPDC049900. The sequence continues at coordinate 31,987 of NZ_JBITKM010000017.1, read as the reverse complement.
GCGTACGCCTGCGGGCCGACCGACGCCGCGACGGTGTCGGCGGCGGCCCCGTCGACGTCGGCCAGTACCAGCGCGGCGGCACCCTCGGCGGCGAAGCGGCGGGCCAACGCCGCCCCGATGCCCCCGGCCGCACCGGTGATCACCGCGACCCGGTCGGTGAGGTTCACGCCGCCTCCGCCCCCGTGTCGGGGCCGAGCCGGGCCACCAGCGTGGCCAGCGCCGCCGGGTCCCCGGCGGGCACCTCCGGCGTGGGCAGCAGCGCCAGCACCGGTACGTTCACCCCGGCCTCGGTGTAGCGGCGCACCTGGGCCCGGCACCGCTCGGGTGAGCCGTGCACGATCAACGCGTCGACCACCTCGTCCGGCACCGCCGCCAGCGCGCCGCGTCGGTCACCGGCCGTCCAGGCCCGCCACATGTCGGCCAGCGCCTCCTGGCGGCCGAGCCAGCGGTGGAACGCCGCGTACGCGGGCACGGTCAGATAGCTGGTGATCATCCGGCGGCCCAGGGCGCGGGCGTAGTCGACGTCCTCGGTCGGGCAGACGAAGATCCGCGCGACCACGTCGAACTGCGGGCGCCGCTCGCCCAACTCCGCCACCGCCCGGGGCACGTCGGTGGCGGCCAGCCAGTTCAGGATCACCCCGTCGGCCTCGGCGGCGGCCAACCGCAACATGCCCGGGCGTAGCGCGGCCAGCAGCAGCGGCGGCGGCACCAGCGGCGGCCGTTCCAGCGTGAACCGGCGGACCGCGAAGGTGTCGAAGTCCCCGTCGACGGTCTCCCCGCGCAACGCGGCCCGCAGGAACGCCAGCACGTCCCGGGTCCGCCGCAGCGGCTCGGTGAACTCCACCGCGTTCCAGTCGGAGACCACCACCGGCGACGACGCGCCGATGCCGAGGGCGAACCGGCCGGGAGCGACGTCGGCGAGCGCGGCGGCGCTCATCGCCAGCAGGCCCGGCCCCCGGGTGAACACCGGCGCGACCGCGGTGCCCAGCCGTAGTCGGGGCTGCCATGCCGCGGCGAGGGCCAGCGGGGTGAACGCGTCGGCGCCGTTGACCTCGGCGGACCACACGTCGGTGAAACCGGCGTCGGTCAGGGCCGCGTACATCGCGGCGTGGTCGGCGAGCGGGATCGCGCCCAACGGCACCGTCATTGCCCATCGCGTCGTCATCGGTCGATGGTGCCCGTTGCCGCACCCGCCGAGCAAGATCTGGTCGGCTTCCCGGAATACGCCGCTGAGCTGCGCCGCACGGTGCTACGACAGCAGGATGAGCTGGACCGGCGGACGGGGCGGCCGACCGTGACGCGTTTCTCCGGTCGGCTGGCGCCGGTGTCCCAACCGGGCCGGGCCACGTTCCTGGAACTCTTCTTCGACCTCGTCTTCGTGTTCGCCCTCACCCGCATCTCCGCCCGCACGTTCGAGGACCTCGCGTTGGAACCGGGAGGGGCCTCCGGGTGGACCCCGGTGACCGGCGGCCTGAAGACCCTGCTGTTGCTGCTCGCGCTCTGGGCGCTGTGGCAGAACACCGCCTGGGCGACCAGCCGCTACGACCCGTACCACGGCGGGGTACAGCTCATCGTCATGATCGCCCTGGTCTGCAGCATGGTGATGGGCGTGGCGATCCCCCAGGCGATCACCGCCTCCGGGCTGGCCTTCGCGGTGGCGTACGTGGTGGCGCAGGTCGCCCGCCCGCTGATCCTGCTCGCGTACGGCACCCCCGAACGGGCCCTGAAGGCCCGCACCGCGATCACCTTCACCGCCTCCGGCGTGCTGTGGATCATCGGCGCGACACTGCCGGTGCACCTGCGGGTGATCCTCTGGACCAGCGCGCTGGGTCTGGAATACCTCTCCGGCCGGTACGGCTACCCGGTGCCCGGACTGGGCCGCTCCACGGTCTCCCGCTGGGACATCTCCAGCGAACACCTGGCCGAGCGCTACCAGCAGTTCTTCCTCATCGCCCTCGGCGAGACCGTGCTGGTGGCCGGCTTCTCCTACAGCGACGGCCCCTACCCACCGTCACAGACCGTGGCGTTCGCGCTGGCACTGGCCACCTCGATCCTGCTGTGGCGCATCTACGTGCAGCGCGCCGGTCAGATCCTCGGCGAGGCGGTCGCCCACGCCCGACAACCGGCCGGCATCGGCCGGTCGTCCGCCGACACCCACCTGGTCATGGTGATCGGGCTCACCGCCACCGCCGTCGGCTACGAGCTGGCCATCCAACACCCGCTCTACCAACCCGAACCCGCCTGGATCGTCATGATCCTCGGCGGGCCGGTGGTGTTCCTGCTCGGCCGGGCCCGCTTCGAGTACGAGGTGTTCCACCGCGTCTCCGCACCTCGCTGGATCTCGGCGCTGGTACTGGCCGCCGCCGTACCGGTCGCCACCCACCATCCTCCGGTCTACTCACAGGCCCTGGTCCTCGTGGTGCTCGGCGTGGTCGCCCTCACCGACTCCCTACGCGCCCGCAACAAGGCACCCGAACCGGCCGCCCCACCCTTCTGACACCCCCGGCGTCCGGCACCGGCAACACGGCCCTGACCAGCGCTAACCTGGCTGTCGTGACCTTCTCGCTCGTCGCCCGCTCCACCGACGGCCGCACGCACGGCATCGTCGTGGCCAGCCGCTTCCTGGCCGCCGGTGCCCTCGTCCCGGCCGCCGAGGCCGACCTCGGCGCGATCGCCACCCAGGCCCACGTGAACCTCGCCTACCGGCCGCAGGGACTGGCCCTGCTGCGCACCGGCGTACCCGCCGCCCACGTCGTCGCCGGCCTCGTCGCCGCCGACCCGGAACGCGACCACCGGCAACTCGGCGTGGTCGCCGCCACCGGCCCCGGCGCCACCTGGACCGGCCCGAACTGCCGCGACTGGGCCGGCGGCCATGCCGGCGACGGCTGGGCCGCCCAGGGCAACATCCTCACCGGCCCCGAGGTCATCGACGCCCTACGCGACACCTGGCTCACCGGCACCGACCTGCCCTTCGCGCAGCGGCTGGTCGCCGCGCTGCGCGCCGGCCAGACCGCCGGCGGCGACCGACGCGGCCAGCAGAGCGCCGCCCTGCTCGTCGTCCGAGAAGGCAGCGGGTACGCCGGCACCGGCGACGTCGCCATCGACCTGCGCGTCGACGACCACCCCGACCCGATCACCGAACTGGAACGGCTGCTCGCGCTGCACACCCGCATGTTCAGCCGCCCCGACCCGGCCACCCTGCTCACCCTGGCCGGCGCCCTCGCCGCCGAGGTCGCCGGACTCCTCACCGCGCTCGGGCACCCCGCCGACCCGACCGAGCCGGAGGACGCCCTGGTCGCCTGGGCCGGAATGGAGAACCTGGAGGAACGACTGGTGCCCGGCCGCATCGACCCGGTCGTCCTGGACCACCTGCGGACCGCCGTCCCACACGTCCCGGCACCGCGCTCCCCCGCCTGACCGCACCTACGCTCGGAATGCGCTCGACGGGTGCGGCCGGCCGAACCCGAGGACCCGACCCCGACGACCGTCACCCTCTGGTGAGCCCGTTCGCCGAGGACCACCAGCACGCCTCCTACGACGGTGCGGCGGCAGCGCTGTTCTGGCGGCAGTTGGTGCAGGCGACAGCGTGGCGGGACGAGGGTCGGCGCAGCGTATCGATCAGAGATAGACCACCTGACTACGGCGGTCGGCGGTGACCGCGTCCAGTCCGGGCGCGTCGAGGTCCACGTAGAGCTGGAGCAGTTGCACCACCGGGTCGAGGTTGACCCCGGCCGGGAGCGGAAGGTTGATGGTGTCGTTGTTCGGCCGATTCGGTGAGCCGGAGGCGTCCCACACGGCGCGGACCACATTGCCGTCCGGGCCGGTCGCCTCGACCTGGGCCCGCAGCGTCTTCGGGGTGCCGGTGGCCTCGATGACCGCGGTGAACGATCCGGTCGCGGGGTCCTTGGTCACCGAGAGCTTGACGCCACCGACGACCTGCACCACGGCCCCGATCGTCAGGCCGCGCACCGCGAAACTCAGCGTGCGGGCCAGTCCACCGGCGAGCCCGGTGGAGGCCGGGTTGGGGGCCACGAAGACCTGGCCGTCGGTGAATGCGTGGAGGTCGGGCTCGCACTTGTACGCGCCGCCCTTGGGTAGCGGCTGGTACACGCTGGTGTTCGTCGCCGGCTCCGACTGGGTCAACGTGTAGGAGAGTCCCACGTCGTCACCGGAGACGTTGTGCGCGTACAGGTTCGGTTCACCATCAATGTTGATCACCTCGAACTGCACGCCACCGGTCTGGTACGGGTCGGAGGTCTGCCCCCGCTGCGCGAGCACGAGCATCGGCAGGACGTTCGCCGCCACGCTCGCCACCTGCACCAGGGAGCCCAGCCAGTCGTCGAGCCCGGCCAGGCTGGCCCGTGCCGGCTGCACCGCTGCGGAGCCGGGAGCCGCCGTCGCGCTGCCCGGTGCGGCCAACCCGACCGTTGCGGCGGCACCGCCGAGCACGGCCGCGCCCCGCATCACGTCCCGGCGACTCACCGACCGACGGTGCTGTTCATCCTGCATCTCCGACCTCCGCATCCGGCTGTGGTGTGCCGTGAGGCCGGTGTCGCACCCGTCGCCACACCGTGGGTGAAGGTGACGTTACTCGATGTGTATATCGAAGTCTATCTTTCAATAGGTGGGTTCATGTTCCACCACGGGACGATGAACTCCGGAGAGATTCCCGGTTCGCCTCAGCGGCCGAAGGAGAGCAGTCGCAGCCCCGCGCTGTCGAGCAGGGCCTGTTCGGCGGCGCTGCGCGGGCTGCGCCCGGTGGCCTTGGCGATCAGGGCCATCCGGTCCCAGCCCAGTTCCCCCGGGACGTCCCACCCACCGGTCAACAGGTCGGCGATCACCTGTGCGGCGGCAGGGGTCAGCCAGGCCGGTCGGTCCAGGGCGGCGGCCAGGTCCAGGCCGTGCACCCCGACCTCCAGCACCCGGGTACGCAGGAACTCCGTCACCGTCATCGCGTCACCGTGCCGGGTCCGCACCACCCGGTCCGGCGGGTCCGCGTCGACGGCCGCGACCGTGGCCCGCCAGGCGCGGTCGAACTCGGCAGCCAGCCGGGACGCGCTGTCGACGTCTCCGGACGCTCGCGCGGAGGCGATCCGGTCGGCGTCGACCTGTGGGGTGAACTTGGCCGCGCCGAAGTATTCGGCGGCGTCGACCCGCGCCTGGGCGGGTGCCGGGTCGGCGAGCATGTCGGTCAGTCGGCCCACGCCGGTGTGGACGTGGGCCAGCAGTTGCGCCAGGTTCCAGGGCGGGCAGCCGGTGGGGCGGGTCAGGTCCGTGTCGTCGAGGGTGGTCAGCACCTCGCCCAGTCGGGCGCACTCGGCGGCGAAGGCGGCGCGGACCGACCGGTGAAGGTCAGGACCGGGCACGGGTCAGCCCTGGTGGCGGGGGACGATGCGGTGCACGGAGGCCAGCACGAGGGCCATCACCACGCCCATCGTGCCGACGATGCCGGCGGCGCTGCCGGCGTACCCGAGGAACAGGGGGCGGCGGCCGAGTGCCTGCGGGGGTGTGCCGCGGACGCCGATGAGCCACCAGAGGGCCAGGGCGCAACCGGCGATCACCAGGAGGCCGCCGACGCCGAGCAGGATGGCGGTGAGCCGGTGCGCGTCGCCCAGTTCCACCTCGGCCTGTTCGCGTTGGGTGACCAGCAGCAGGAGTCCGGCCAGGGCCGCCCAGACGCCGACGACGAGGTAGGCGGCGACGGCGTCGCTGGGGCGGTGCCAGCCGGCCGACAGGGTGGCGACTCCGGCGGCGGCGGCGTAGGTGGCACCGATCACCGCGCCGAGGGCGCGTACCCGGGGTGGCAGCACCAGCACCAGGGCGACGGCCACGGAGGCGGCGACGGTGGTGTGGCCGCTGGGCAGGCTGTTGCCGACGAACGCGCGTTCGGGGTCGATGCCGTAGTCGGGGCGGGCCAGGCCGTACTTGAGCAGTTGGGTGGTGACGTTGGCGCCGGCGATCAGCGCGGTGGCGGCGACGGCGAGAGCGATCCGGCCGCGGATGAGGGCGATGAAGCCGATGGTGATGGTGACCGCGAGTAGGGACACCACGGACATGGCGTTGAGGATGCGGTCGACGGGTTCCTGGATGTGGTCGCGGCCGATCCGGTTGCCAGCCAGGGCGACGGTGTCGATCCACTGGCCGAGGCCGGTGTAGAGGGCCAGGCGCCACACGACGATGAAGGCCGCCACCTGGATGAGGACCAGGACGACGAGCCAGACCGCAGTCCCACCCCGGGGCGTCACGCGCACCCGGACAACTTAGCGGCACGGTGGGGCCGGATGGCCGGTGGCCCGCCCGTGTCGCGGGGATAGGTTGGGGCGCAGGTGAAGGAGGAGATGGTGACCGGTACGTCGGAACGCGACCCGGCGGCGGTCCAGCGGCCGGAGTCGCTGGCCGACCTGCTCGGTGGGCGTCAGGGGGCGGTCGACGCCACGGTGCCTCCGGTGGCCTTCACGGTGGGGTGGCTGGTGGCCGGTCAGTCGGTGCGCGTCGGGGTGGCGGCGGCGGTGGTGGCCGGGGCGGTGGTGGCCGGGTGGCGGCTGCGGCGTGGCGATCGACCCCGGTCGGTGGTGATCGGGCTGTTGGCCGTCTGTGTGGCCGCGCTGGTGGTGGTGCGTACCGGGCGGGCCGAGGACTTCTTCCTCGTGCAGTTGCTGGCCAACGCGGCCAGTGCCCTGGCGTGGGCGGCCAGCATCGTGCTGCGGTGGCCGCTGCTGGGTGTGGTGGTGGGTACGGCGCTGGGTCAGCGCGGGCGGTGGCGGCGGGATCCGGCGCTGCTGCGGGCGTACGGGCGGGCCAGTTGGGTCTGGACGGCGACCTACGTGGTGCGGCTGGCGGTGTTCGTGCCGCTGTATCTGAGTGGGCAGGTGCTGGGTCTGGCGGCGGCCCGGGTGGGGATGACGTGGCCGTTGGTGGCCGCGGCGTTGGCGGTGAGTTGGGCGGTGATCCGCCGGTCGCTGCCGGCCGGTCATCCGGGGATACGACACCCGGTGGTGCCGGAGGCGGCGTCGGCTGCCGGGGCGGACGGTAAAGAGCCCGCACAATAAGGGAGAGGCCGCCACGGGGGGAGCGGCCTCTCCGGTGATGTACGTTACTCCGTCCCGGGCCGGGTTGTGATCCCGGGGCGGTCACTTTTTTCTGCGATCTAGGTACCCGTCCCCGAAATCGGGGCGGTGGGGTGGGTCGACCGCTCCGCTGCGTCGGCCAGAGGGGCCGACCCACCCCGGCCTGACCGTGGGTGTCAGGCCGTCGTTCGGCCGGTACCTGCCTCTACCCCCGAGGCCCGGCCGAAGCCTCCGGGTGGGTCACCGCCCACCCGGAGGAGTTTCGGTCAGCCGTTGGGGAACAACTTCCCGTAGTCGGCGTACGCCATGGCGACGTCCGCCTGTGCCCAGAACCGGTGGTAGCGGAACTCCGGCTCCGGCCCACCGTCGAGGTAGGCCTGGACCTTGGGCCATGCCGGGTCGTTCTTGTAGAACGACCGGATGTCGAGGAAGCTCTTGCCCGGGGCGATGACGTCGCCGTTGGGCATGCGGCCGGTCCATCCCTGCGGGATGTAGAGGCCCTGCCCGGTGGAGGCGTCGTAGACGTCGTCGAAGCGGCGGTAGTCGCCCCGCTTCTCCACCGTCGAGACACCCTGCGCGTCGCTGTTGGCGTGCAGGGCGTCCAGCAGACCCTTGGCGGTGGTCTTCGCCGCCGTGTCACCCGACTTCGCGGCGTAGGCGATCAGCGTGCGGGCGTAGGCGGCGGCGACGCCGACGTCCTGGCCCTTGACCGTCACCTCGACGTGCAGGTTGGTGTTGGGCTGCGGGTTGGTCGGGTTCCAGGTGGTCGGCTGGCCGGTCCAGCGCATGTCCGACGGGATCGACCAGTTGGTGCCCACCGTGGTGTTGGCGATCGCCCACGGCACCCACTTGTCCAGCAGCGCCTTGGCCTTCGCGTTGCCGCTGACCAGGTACAGCTCGGCGATGCGCTGCATCGACCAGACCTGCATGCCGAACCACTGGTTCGACGGCGGGTCGTTGTAGACCGGGTCCTCGTCGTAGAACATGCCGTAGAAGGTGGACGTGCCGGCCGGCGGCGTGCCGTAGTGCCCGCCCCAACTGTTGGTCGCGCCACCGGCGATGCCGCCCTCGGCCGACTGGAGCCAGGTGTAGAACTCCAGCTGCCGGTTGAGGCTGTTGGTCCAGTCCGCCGCCGCCGTGGACGAGCGCGGCTTGAGCTCGTTGACGTTGGTCAGCGCCCACGCCGCGAACGGGTTCTGGTAGCCGAAGTGGCTGTGGCTGGAGCCGATGCGCCACGACCAGTTCTGGCCGGCGTCGTACGCGCCGCCCCAGGCGTAGTACCAGGACAGCAGGTAGTGCGCGGAGTCGCGGCCGTTGCCGGCCGGGCACTGGCTGGCCCCGACGCAGTTGCCGATCCGCTTGAAGTACTTGTCGAACATGGCGTACCGCAGGTAGTCGCCCATCTTGGCGGCCTTGGTCACGGTGGCCGCCACGTCGGCCTGCTTGTTCTGTTCCTTGGCCCAGGTCAGCGCCCAGTAGGCGGCCTGCACGGCACGGGCGTCGGCGTCCGGGGCGTTGGTGTACTTCCACTGCCGCGCCGGTGCGTTGGACTCCTTGACGAACAGGTCCAGGTAGCCGTACTGGCCGCCGTGGCGGAACGTGTCGCAGGACGGCTGCGGCACGGTCTCCCAGACCGACTCCTGGGTGCCGCGCTGGAAGGTGTTGATGTAGGCCGGCCGGGTGGTGCCGTTGCCGCAGCGTCCGAAGCCGTAGGTGTTGTCGACGTCGAGCAGCCAGTGCATGCCGTAGATGTCGCCGGTGCCGTAGGTCTGCTGCAGTTCCGAGCGCAGCGGGTCGCGGCCCACCGGGACCGACGTGTCCAACTGCGACGGGTACTGGTTGGGCAGGTCGTGCTCGGCGGCGTAGCTGGCGTCACCGGCGGCGCCGGCGGTCGGCTGGTCGGCCGAGGACGGGATGATGTACTTCTCCATCACCGTCCAGGCGTTGTTGAACGGCGCCCAGTTCTGGGTCACCCGCCCGTAGTAGGCCTCCAGCCACAGCCAGAAGCTGAACGCCTCGGAGGTGGTCTGGTGGCCGTGGTCGGGCGCCTCGACGATCAGCGTCTCGATCGAGTGGTACGGCACGCCCTCGGGGCTGAAGTAGCCCGAATTCTTGATCTTGCCGTATTGGGCGAGGAACCGCTCCACGTACTCGCCGTCGCCACCGCCGGGCACGTCGTTGTCGATCTCGGTGACGGTGATCGCCAGCGGCGCGTAGCCGGTGGCCGAGGCGGTGATGGTGGCGGTGCCGCCGACGGTGTCGGCGTCCTCCGCCGCCGCGACGGTCACGGTGACGCCGGTGCTCCAGTTGCTCGGGGTCAGCGTGACCGTGGACGGGGTCACGCTGATGTCCGAGTCACCGGTGCGCACCAGGCTCACCGCGACGTTCGAGGTGGGCGCCCGGTCCAACTTGAGGTTGAACGTCGAGGTGCCGCCCTCCGGCACGCTCACCGAGGACGGGGTGGCGACCAGCGCCGGCCCGGTGGCCGCGGTGACGGTGAAGGTCCGCTCGGCCACCGCCGAGAGGTTGGCGTTGTCGTACGCCCGCGCCTGCACCGTGTACGAACCCGCCGGCAGGTCCTCCAGGGTGTACGCGTACGGGGCGGTGGTGTCGGTGTAGACCAGCAACCCGTTGCGGTAGAACTCCACCTTCGTGATGGTCCCGTCGGCGTCACTGGCCGTGGCGGTCAGCGGCACGTCGGCCGGGGCCACGAACGGCCCGGCGGGCACCGACAGACTCACCGTCGGCGGCTGCTGCGGCACACCGCCACAGGTGACCCCGTTGACCGAGAAGGACGTCGGCTTGGGGTTGCTGCCGCTGTAGGAGCCGTTGAAGCCGATGGTGGTGCTGGCGCCGGTGGCCAGGTTGCCGTTGTACGACTCGTTGACGGCGGTGACCTCGTTGCCGCTCTGGGTCCACCGGGCCGACCAGCCCTGGGTGACGCGCTGGTTGCCGGGGAAGGCGAACTTCAGCGTCCAGCCGGTGATCGGGTCACCGAGATTCTTGACGGTGACGTTGGCGGTGAAGCCGTTGCTCCAGTCGTTCGTCGCATAGACCACGTCGCAGGCCGGTGCGGCCTGTGCGGCGGCGGCGGGGACGGTCACCCCGCCGATCGCCAGCGCCGCGGCGGCGAGCCACGCCATGCGCCGACGTCTTGCCAGATTCTTCATCTGCGCGGTGTCTCCTCGGGCAGGCCGGGGACGGTGCCGCCCCGGCGCGACGCCGCGCCGACAGAGTGTCCGCGAGGCGCCGAGTGGATGGTGGTCTCACTGTCGGCACGAAGGCCGGGGGCGGCGGGGGCGCCGTCGTACGACTGCTGCTCCCCGCTGCGATCAGGACGCCGGACCGGACAAGCCGGGCTGCCCTCGGCAACCTGCACTCACGCGTATCTGGCTCCACGCGGTCGATCGACAGTGTGCCATGGAAGCGCTCCCAGATCCAGCACAGGAACTTCCGGAAACACCGGCTTGTTTCGATCTCGTTTTGGGGCTTTCACAAAGCCGTGACGGGCGTTACAGTCGCAGCAACGTCGATGGGAGCGCTTCCATCGACGAGGTTCCAAAAAGAAGATCACCCGGGGCTGTGCCCACAGCACCGGGGAGTAGACCAGAGGCCGACGGCGGGCCAGCCCGGACACCGCCGTCAGCCGCCGCCCCACCACAGTGGAGGGAGGTGGACCTCAAGCCACTCGCGTGGCCCGGCTCCCGCGCGACACGCACGACTGGGACGCCAAATCCGCCCGTGCGTGTACCGCAACACGGTGGGGACGGGGGTTGCCCTCCCCCGTCCCCACACTAAACCCCCGTTCACGATGGGAAAAGAGGCCGACGGGTCAGACGCGCGTCACACGCGCGCCCCGCACCGGCAGTCGACCCGCCCGCCGACCGTGCGACGCCCGCCGACCGCCTCGGGCGCGCGCCATCCCGGTCCGCGCACTGCGGAATCCAGCGCACCCCGGTCTCGCCGACCCGATGCCCGACCGGCAGCGCCATCTTTCCCACCCCCAGCCGTTCCCGCCACCAAGGCAGCCCCGGACCTGCGACGATCCGGCCCTTGGCGGGCACCGCCCACCCTTTACCCTGTATTGGGAGCGCTCCCGAGGGCTCAGGCGGTCAACCATCCACGAGGAGAACTCCATGTCGATACTCACCCGGCGCGACCTGCTGCGCCACGCGGCGCTCTCGGCCACTGCCGTCACCCCCGCCGGCGCCGCCATCGGCACCACCGCAGCCGCCGGTGCCGCCGTTACCCTCGCCGGCTGCCAGCCCGGCGACACCGACCGCACCGCGCCGGAGACCAGCCCGGCCACCCGGCTGCCCTTCCCGCAGAACTTCGGTTGGGGCGCGGCCACCTCCGCCTACCAGATCGAAGGCGCCGCCAAGGAGGACGGCCGCGGCGAATCGGTCTGGGACACCTTCAGCCACGCCCCCGGACGCATCCGCAACGGCGACACCGGGGACATCGCCGCCGACCACTACCACCGCTACGCCGACGACCTCGATCTGATGCGCGACCTGGGGCTGCGCAGCTACCGGTTCTCCATCTCCTGGCCGCGCATCCAGCCCGACGGCACCGGCCCCGCCAACCAACGCGGCCTCGACTTCTACCGCCGCCTCGTCGACGGCCTGCACGAGCGGGGCATCTCCCCGATGGCCACCCTGTTCCACTGGGACCTGCCCCAGGCGTTGCAGAACACCGGCGGATGGGAGTCCCGCGACGTCGCCCAACGCTTCGCCGACTACGCCGCCATCCTCTTCGACGCCCTCGGCGACCGCGTCCCGGTCTGGCTGACCATCAACGAACCCAAGACCGTGGTGCAGAACGGCTATCTCTCCGGCCACCACGCCCCCGGCCTGCGCGATCCCGACGCCGCCTACCTGGTCGCCCACCACCTGCAGCTCGCCCACGGCCTCGCGGTCCGCGCACTGCGCGACACCAGCGGCACCGGCCGCATCGGCCCCGCCTTCAACCTGCACCCCTGCTACCCCGCCGACGACTCCCCCGCCGCCGCCGAGGCCGCCCGCCTCTACGACGGCTACGAGAACCGTCTCTACCTCGACTCCGCCCTCAAGGGCAGCTACCCCGAGGACGTCCTGGCCGACCTCGGACCGGACAGCCGCATGGTGCGCGGCATCCGCGACGGCGACCTGGAGATCATCTCCGCCCCCATCGACCTGCTCGCCGTGCAGTACTACACCCCGATCTACGTCACCGCCACCGGCGGCACCGTGCGCCGCTGGCCCACCTCCGAGGCCGAGTGGCAGCAGATCTACCCGGACGGCATGTACGACATCCTGACCCGGGTCACCCGCGACTACGGCCCCATCCCGCTCACCGTGACCGAGAACGGCCTGCCCACCCCCGACGTACTCGCCGCCGACGGCACCGTCGAGGACACCAGCCGGGTCACCTTCCTGCGCGACCACCTCGCCGCCGCCCACCGCGCCGTCACCGACGGCGTGCCGCTGGAGAGCTTCCACGTCTGGTCGCTGCTCGACAACTTCGAGTGGGCCGAGGGCTACGACCAGCGCTGGGGCCTGATCTACGTCGACTACGCCACCCAGCGCCGCGTCCTCAAGCGCAGCGCCCACTGGTACCGCCAGGTCATCGCCGACAACGCCCTCTGAGGTGTAAGGAGGGGTCCCCTGCTCACGCCTCGTGCATAGCAGGGGACCCCTGCCAACCACTCCCCTCCGGCGGTGACCCGCACCGTTCCGGCAGCGACGCGGGTCCGCGCCCGCCCCGGCCCTGCACTAGGGTCGGCCGCATGGTCGATCGCGCCCCGTTGGGGCGGCCGTTCTGGACATTCTGGAGCGCCGCCGCCCTGGCCAACCTGGGTGACGGCATCCGCGTCGCCGCGTTCCCGCTGCTCGCCGCGGCACTCACCGACGATCCGCTGGCCGTCGCCGCCGTCGCCGCCGCCCAGTTCCTGCCCTGGCTCGTCTCCGGGCTGCTCGCCGGTGCCCTCGCCGACCGCCGCAGCGCCCGCACCCTGCTCGCCGCCGCCGACACCGCCCGGGTCGTCGTGCTGGCCACCCTCGCCACCGCAGTGGCCCTGGGCTGGGCCACCATCGCCCTGGTCGTCGTCACCGCGTTCCTGCTCGGCATCGGCGAGACCCTCCGCGACACCGCCGCCCAGGCCGCCGTCCCCCGATTGGTCGCCGACGCCGATCTGGAGAAGGCCAACGGACGCCTCGTCGCCGGGGAGATCGTCGGCAACGAGTTCGTCGGTCCCCCGGTGGGCGCGATGTTGTTCGTCGTCGGCGCGGCCATCCCCTTCGCCGTCAACGGCGCCACCCTCGCCCTGGCCGTGATGCTCGTGCTCTCCCTGCCGCTGACCCTGGCCCACCGGAGCACCGGCACGCCCACCGACGAGACGCCGACCGCCGAGGGCGACGGCATCCTGGCCGGCCTGCGGTGGCTGATCCGCCAGCCGATGCTGCGTACCCTGGTGCTGGTCACCGCCGCGGTGGCCGCCGCCGACACCGCCTGGTTCGCGATCTTCGTGCTCTACGCCCGCGACGCCCTCGGCCTCGGCGCGTTCGGCTTCGGCCTGCTGCTGGCAACCGGTGCCGCAGGGGGCCTGATCGGCTCGTTCGCCGCCGACCGGCTGGTGGCCCGGTTCCGCCACCGCCACGTGCTCACCTGGTCGATGGTCGTCACCGCCGGCGTCCCCGTGCTGCTGGCCGTCACCCCGCACCGCGCCGCCGCCGTGGTCGTGGTGGTCACCACCAGCGCGGCGTTCGCCGTGTCAACGTGGCCGCCCTGTCCGTCCGGCAACGGCTCGTGCCCGGTGGCCTACTCGGCCGGGTGATCGCCGCCTCCCGCATGGTCACCTACAGTTGCACCGCGCTGGGCGCGCTGGCCGGCGGCGCGCTGGCCGCCAGCGCCGGCATCGAGGCACCGTTCGTGTTCAGCGGGGTCATCGCCGTCGCCGCCACCGTCGCCTGGTGGTTCGCCTCCCGACGCGGCACCCCCGGTGCCCTCGGCCTGCGGTAGGCCGAGGGCACCGCATCCGGGAGGTCAGGTCCTCCGGCCGGACCGGGTCAGCGGGGCAGGGCCTGCTGCAACTCGGCGCGCAGCGCCGGGGTCAGCATCTCCCCGGCCTGCTTGGCCAGCCGGGCCATCTCGTAGCCCACCACGCCGATGTCGGCGTCCGCTGCGGCCAGGGTGGCCAGGATCGACCCGTCGCGGACCTGCATCACCAGGAAGTAGCCCCGCCCCATCTCGACGACGGTCTGCTTGACCACGTCACCGTCGAACATCTGCGCGGCACCGGCGGTGATGCTCATCAGACCCGAGGTAACGGCGGAGAGCTTGTCGGCGTGGTCTCGGGGCAGGTTGTCCGATATCGCCACCAGCAACCCGTCGGAGGACACCACGATCGCGTGGGCCACTCCCGGCACCCGCTCCGCGAATGCGCTGACCAGCCAGCTCAGATCCCGAGCCTGCTGCGACAAGGTGGTCACCTTTGTCCCCCTTCATTCCAGAAACCCGACGGTGGCACGGGAAACTGCATGGTCTCCTCGGCCTCGGCCCGCCGCACACCGCTGTACAACTTCGACAACATTCCGCCGACCGCCTCCGGGTCGGGGTCGTGCCGAACCGGCCGCTGCTGCTCCGGGCGGGCCGGCTGGGTCACCGAACTCAATTGCGCCATCGGGACCCGCATCGGCAGGCCACGGGCGTTGGTGCCGGCGGTCACCGGGACCGTCGGCGGTGCCGGCTGCCCGACACCCGTCGTCGGTACGGCCCCGGACGGTCCCTCCCGGGACCACCAGCCTCCACCACCGACCGGAACGGCCGCCGCCGGGGCGAGCACGTCCTCGGCGCGTACCGGATGGGTCTGTCGCGGCACGGTGGTCGGTCGACGGCCCGCGACCGGCAGTTCCACCGGGCCGGGACGGGCGGTCATGCCGGCCGGGATCCGCGGCGCCGGCGCCGGCTCGACGCTCGGCGCCGCCAGCAGCGCGCCGGGCAGCTTGATCCGGGCCACCAGGCCCCCGACGCCGCCGTGCAGCCGCACCTCGACGCCGTGCCGGGCCGCCAGGTGGCTGACCACGAACAGACCCATCCGCTCCACGGTCGCCACGTCGGCGGCCGGCGGGGTGGCCAGCACGGCGTTCGCCTCGGCCAACGCCGTCTCGCTCATACCGATGCCCTGGTCGGCGATCTCGACGACCGCGCCGGGGCCCTCGGCCCGCGCCATCACCTGCACCACCGTGTCGGGGCGGGAGAAGGCGGTGGCGTTCTCCAGCAACTCGGCCAGCAGGTGGACCAGCTCACCGACGGCGTGCCCGACCACGTGCAGGTCGGCCACGGCCTCGTGCCGGACCCGCTGGTACTGCTCGATCTCGGCGCTGGCCGCCAGCAGCACCGCGCCCAGCCCGATCGGCCGGTTCCACCGCCGCGTCGACTCGGTGCCGGCCAGCACCAGCAGGCTCTCGTCGTTACGCCGCATCCGGGCGGCCAGGTGGTCCAGCTTGAACAGGTTCTCCAACTGTTCCGGGTCGCCCTCCTCCCGCTCCAGGTCGTCGAGCAGCTCCAACTGCCGCTCGACCAGCACCTGACTACGTCGGGCGAGGTTGACGAACATGGCGTTGACGTTGCGCCGCATGTTCGCCTGCTCGACCGCCACCCCGACGGCGCTGCGGTGCACGGCGACGAACGCCTCGGCCAGCTCACCGATCTCGTCGAGCGAACGGACCACCGCCGGGGACACCTCGATGGGCGGTACGCCGCCGGAGACCGACCGCAGCCGGGCCAGCGCCTCCGGCAGTTCGAGTTGGGCGATGCGCAACGCCTGCGAGCGCAGCAGCCGGATCGACCGGGCCAACGACCGGCCGACCAGCACCGAGATCAGCACTGCCACCAGCAACACCGTGATGATCGCACCGATCAGCAGCAGCGTCTGACGCAGTTGGGAGCTGCTGGCCGCCTCCGCCTGCTGCACCGCCTCGGCCAGCACCTCGGCCTCGTACTGGCGCAGCAGCTCGTGACGGTTGTCGCCGGCCTCCCACCACTGGCCGCCGGTCAGCACCAACCGACCGGCCGCGATCTGGGCGATCGCCCGATCCTCCAGCTCAGCGGTGGCGGCGAAGACCGGGGTCACACTCATCTCGTCGTACCGGGCCACCTGCCCGTTGGTGGCGGCGATCCGGAACACGCCCAGCGCGGTCAGTTGGCGGGCCCGCAGTTCGGCCAGCCGTGCCCCGCCGTCGGCGCTGTAGCCGCTGTCCCGCGCGGCGGCGTACACCTCCGCGCGGACCCGCGCCGACAAGTCCTTGGCCCGGGCGAACTGCACGTACCGCAGCACCGCGTCGGCCAGCTCCGGGCGGTCGTTACCCGGCGCCGGCTGGGCGAGCAGGTTCAGCAGCCCCTCGATGGCCCGGTGGTAGTTACCGAGGATGGTGTCGTCGCTGAGCACCACGGTCGCCATCACACCGCGGATGTACTCGACCTGCTGCACCGCCTGCGACGCCACCGAGTAGACGTCCCGCCACGCCGGGTCGGCCTCGGCCACCGGCTCGGCCACCTCCCGCAGCGCCCGCGCCGCGTCGTCGGTGGCCTCCCGGTACTGCTGCAACGACCCCAGCATCGCCGCGCGGCCGGCCTCGTCCGCGCTGGCCCGCAGCACGGGCAGTTCCCCGGCGGTACGGTCGCGTTCCTGCTGCAACATGTGCACCAGGTAGGTGATCTCCTCACCGACTCTGACCTGCGCGGCGAAGTCACTGAGGGTGCTCGCCCGCCCGACCAGGCTCTGGGCCTGCACTCCGGCCATGACCAGGAACGCCACCGACGGGATGACCAGCACGGCGGCGAGCTTGGTCCGCATCCGCCAGTCCCGCAACCGGAACGCGGACCGCCGCCGGTGGGGCACCACCCGGACGTCGAACCGCCGTCGGCGATGCGCTGACACCTCGGGTGTCTGATGTGCTGCACCCACAGGGTCCTCCTCCCCACGCGCCCGCCGCGACCTCGGGGAGCGCGGTCCATCCAACCAGGCCCCCGAGCAGTGTCAACGCCCTGCCCTGACGAAGGGTTCAGGACGAGACCGCCGGTCGCCACCCTATGCCGGGGTCGCCGGAGCTTGATCATCCGTCCGGCTGATGTCGGCCACCACCACGGCATCGGTGATCCGGCCGGTCGCCACGAGCGCCGCGCCGGTGGCCCCGATCTCCGGATGACGTCCGAAGTCGACCCGACGGGGCGTGAGCACCTGGGCGAAGGTGCGGCGCCACCAGGGCGAGGCGGCCATCGCGCCGCCGCCGAGGACCACGTCGGTGGGCCGTCCGACCATCGACTCCAGCCGCACCAGGTCATCCACGACCTGCTCGCACACACCGTGCATCAGCCCGGCCAGGACCTGCACCGAGGTGGTGCCGAAACCGAGTCCGCGCAGCTCACCGGAGCCGGCACTCCGGTCGCCGGGGGGACGATCGCCGCCGAAACCGACGTTGACCGGTACGCCCTCGCCGGGCGGCAACGACGCCAGGGCCCGCTCCAGCGCCGGGCCGGTGGGCAGCCGCAGCACCCGGTCCGCCCAGGCGAACAGATTCCCGCCCGAGGAGTACGCCGCCCCGGTGACCACGTGGTCGTGGTCGACACGGTAGCGCCACAGTCGCTGCGGCAGCGGCGACTGCGGAGCGTGCGCCGGCATCCGCTGCAACAGTCGTACCGCCGAGGAGGTGCCGACGGTCACCGCCGCCCGACTGTCGTCGATGCAGCCGGAGCCGACGTTGGACGCGGCACCGTCGCCGACCGGGGCCGTCCAGGACGCCTGCGCCAGGTCCGGCCAACGGCGGGCGTACTCGCCGCGCAGCCGACCCCGCCAGTCCCGGCCGGCCAGGTCGGGCAGGTCCTCGCCCCGGGCGCCGGCCAGCGCGCACGCCTCGGGATCCCAGTCCAGCGAGCTCAGGTCGAGCAGGCCGGTGCCGGAGGCCTGGGACATCGACATCGGCGCGTCGGTGAGCAGGTGTCCCAGCGCGTACTCGACCAGGCCGGTGAAGCGGCCCACCCGGACACCGGCGTGCTCGCGCAGCCACGGCAGGCGCACCGACCAGTAGCAGCGGTGCCACCAGGTGCCGGTGCGCTGGTGGTAGTCGACCGGGTCGACCGGCCCGGCCAACGCCGACGACGGCTCGGGGCGGGTGTCCAGCCAGGTCAGCACCGGGCCCAGTGGTGCGTCGTCGACGCCCAGCGGCAGCACCGAGTGCCACTGGGCACTGACCGCGATCAGGTCCACCTCGCGCAGGTGACCGTGTTCGTGCAGCTCGTCGAGGCACTCGACCAGGCAGGCCAGGTACTGCCGAGGGTCCAGGGTGCCGGCGCCGTCGCCATCGACGGTGAGCACGGTCTTGCGTCGCGCCAACGCCCCCGGCAGGGGACGGATGTCGGCGTCCATCACGAGCCCCCGCACCGAGGAGGTGCCCAGATCCAGCGCGAGAATGTTCATCGCGGTCAACGTACCCGTTGGCGTCGGCACCCGGGCGTCACCGCCCGCGCGGGTCCGCCGAACGGCTTCCCCACCGCCCGCACCGCGCGTAGGGTGTGCCCATGCCTACGCGCCTGTCCTGCTGGTGGCCCGCCGACCCGGCGGCCCTCCTGCACGCGTAGCGTCACCCACGCGGCCGCCCGACGAGGCGGCCGCCGGTCACGGTTTTCCGGCCCGTGGGCCGCCGCAACGGCGGCTCCCGGCCCCCAGGAGAGACCGATGACAGCACTGACCGACCTGCTCACCGCGCTCGCCGACGGCACCGACCCGGGCCCGTTCGCCCTGGTACGCCGCGACGACGCCACCCACCTCGACCTGTTCACCGGCACGGTGGACACCGCCGCGCGACTGGCCGACCTGCCGCTGCCCACCGACGTGCCCGGCCCGGCCACGCTGGCGCTGGTGCCGTTCCGGCAGGTCACCGAACGCGGTTTCGCCTGCGTGGACGACGGCGTACCGCTGGAGTTCCTGCGGATCGGGCGGCACGTCCGGGTGCCGCTGACCGACGTCCTCGACGCCTTACCCGAGGGCCCGGTACGCGCCACCGACGCCGCCTTCGACGTCCCCGACGACGCATACGCCGCCGTCGTCGCCCGCGTGCTGGCCGAGGAGATCGGACGCGGCGAGGGCGCCAACTTCGTCATCCACCGCACGCTGCACGCCCGGGTCCAGGGCGCGCCGCTTGCCGCCGCGCTGGCCGCCCTCCGGTCGCTGCTGCACCGCGAACGCGGGGCGTACTGGACGTTCGTGGTGCACACCGGCACCCGCACGCTGGTCGGCGCCAGCCCGGAACGGCACGTCAGCGTCGACGACGGGCTGGTCATGATGAACCCGATCAGCGGCACCTTCCGACACACCGGCACCACCGCCGACCGGACCGCCCTGCTGCGCTTCCTCGCCGACACCAAGGAGACCGAGGAGCTGTACATGGTCCTCGACGAGGAGCTGAAGATGATGGCCACGGTGGCCGACCGCGGCGGTCAGGTGGTCGGGCCGTACCTCAAGGAGATGTCGCACCTGGCGCACACCGAGTACCTCCTGGCCGGGCACGGCAGCCGAGACGTACGCGAGGTGCTGCGGGAGACGATGTTCGCCCCCACGGTGACCGGCAGCCCGATGGAGAACGCCTGCCGGGTCATCGCCCGACACGAACGCACCGGCCGCCGCTACTACGCCGGGGTGCTGGCGCTGCTCGGCCACGACGACGACGGCCGGCAGACCCTCGACGCGCCGATCCTGATCCGTACCGCCGAACTCTCCCCCACCGGTGAGCTGCGGGTGCCGGTCGGGGCGACCCTGGTGCGGCACTCCACGCCCGCCGCCGAGGTCGCCGAGACCCACGCCAAGGCCGCCGGGGTGCTGGCCGCCCTCGGCCTGGGACCGCAGGCACCACAGACCGGACCTCAGCCGCCCCGGCGTCTGGCCGACGACCCCGAGGTACGCGCCGCGCTGGCCGCCCGCAACGCCCCGCTGGCCCGGTTCTGGCTCGACCAGCGGCCGACCGGCGCCCTGGCCCTGCCCGCCCTGGCCGGCCGACGGGCCCTCATCGTCGACGGCGAGGACACCTTCACCGGCATGCTCGCCCACCAACTCGGTGCCCTCGGCCTGGCGGTGACCGTCCGACCGTGGCACGCCACCGGCCCGGTCCGCACCGACGACCTCGTCGTCGTCGGCCCCGGCCCCGGCGACCCCACCGGCGACACCGCGAAGATGCGGCGGCTGCGTGACCTGCTCACCGAGCTGCTCGACGCCGGGCACCCCACCCTGGCGGTCTGCCTCGGCCACCAACTCCTCGCCGGCCTGCTCGGGCTGCCCGTCACCCGCCGTGACGCCCCCTACCAGGGGCTGCAACGCACCGTCGGTCTCTACGGCACGCCCCGCCGGGTCGGCTTCTACGCCGCCTTCACCGCCCACGCCGACACCGACCACCTGGACAGCGGGTACGGCCCGGTCGAGGTGGCCCGCGACGAGGTCGACGGCACGGTGCACGCGCTACGCGGCCGGGGCTTCGCCGGGGTGCAGTTCCATCCCGAATCGGTGCTCAGCCCGGACGGCGTCGCGGTGCTGGCCGACCTGCTCACCGAGCTGCTGCCGGCACCGGCCGGCGAGTTGTCCACCACCGGGCAGGCATAGCCGGCCCGATCCGGGGTAGCGCTGTTCACGGCCGACGGTCCGGGCGGGTATGAGAGCCCCCGCCCGGACCGCCGGTCCCTGAGTCAGCCGGCCAGGCCCTGCTTGAGCGCCGCACCGATGCGCACCGCCCGCTTGGCCGTCAACGCCGTGGCCTCCAGCGCCACGTGGTCCGGCGCGGTCTCACCGTTGTTGCTCGTGTGCGACGCACCGTACGGGTTGCCGGAGACGAACTGGCTCGGCTCGGTGTAGCCGGGCGCGACCACGATCCCGCCCCAGTGGTAGAAGACGTGGAACAGCGACAGCAACGTCGACTCCTGCCCACCGTGATGTGTGGCTGTCGAGGTGAACGCCGAGTACACCTTGTTGGCCAGCGCACCCTGCGCCCACAGCGGCCCGGTGGTGTCGATGAACTGCTTGAGCTGCGCGGCGATCAGACCGTACCGGGTCGGCGAGCCGAAGATCACCACGTCGGCCCAGCTCAGGTCGTCCGGCTGCGCCTCCTCGACGTCCTGGGTCTCCAGCCGGTGCGCCTCCCAACCCGAGTTCGACCGGATCGCCTCGTCCGGGGCCAACTCGCGCACCTTGCGCAACCGGACCTCCGCACCGGCCTCCTCGGCGGCCTCCCGGGCCGACTGCGCCATCTGGTACGTGATGCCGGTCGCGCTGTAGTAGATCACCGCCACCTTGACCTGTGCCGCCATCGCCTACGTCCTTCCTGCCGTGATCGTCGGTAAGCTCCCGCGACTACCCGTTGCTTGCGTCGACAAACATTCGTCGGATTCGACCGACCCCGCCGCACGCCCTGTCCACCGGTCGACGGACACCCGGTCCCGTCCTCCGGTCGTCCCACCGCGCGCCCGCTCTGACACCGCCCCCGACGATCGGCCCGGCAACCCGGCTGGCATGCTCGCGACCATGCAGATCCGGACCGCGACCGCCGGGGACTGGCCCGGCATCTGGCCCTTCCTGCGCGAGATCGTCTCCGCCGGGGACACCTACACCTGGCCCCGCGACGTCGACGAGACCCTCGCCCGCGACATGTGGCTGGTCCCCCCACCCGGACGCACCGTCGTCGCCGTCGACGACGACGGCACCGTGCTCGCCTCGGCGAAACTGACCCCCAACCAGCTCGGCCCCGGCGACCACGTGGCCAACGCCAGCTTCATGGTCGCCCCGGCCGCCGCCGGACGCGGAATCGGCCGTGCCCTCGGCACCCACGTGCTGGACCTGGCCCGCACCGACGGCTACCACGCGATGCAGTTCAACGCCGTGGTCGCCACCAACACCCGCGCCGTGGCGCTGTGGCGCTCGCTCGGCTTCGACGTGGTGGGCCGCATCCCCGACGGCTTCCGCCACCCCACCCAGGGCCACGTCGACCTGCTCGTCATGTACCAACGGCTCTGAGCCGCCCGGAGGGCACCCGGCCGCGCCGGATAACCTGGGCCGGTGATGCTGCCCCTGCCCACCGGCGACTTCCAGGCGTACCTGTTCGACTGCGACGGCACCATCGTCGACTCGATGCCGCTGCACTACACCGCCTGGCGGCAGGCGCTCGACGAATGGGAGTGCGCCTTCCCCGAGGACCTCTTCTATGCCTGGGCCGGCCGACCGACGCTCGACATCGTCGACGCCCTCAATGAGCAGCAACGCCTGAACATGCCGGTGGAGACCGTGGTCGCCCGCCGCGAGGAGCACTACCAGCGGCTGCTGCCCACCGCCGCCGGCATCCCCGGGGTGCTGCACCACATCGAGGACGCGCACGGACGCATCCCCTTCGCCGTGGTCTCCGGCAGCACCCGCGAAGCCGTCACCGCCTCCCTCGACGCGCTCGGCATCCTCGACCGGTTCGACGTGCTGGTCTGCGCCGGTGACTACACCCGCCCCAAACCCGACCCGGAGCCGTTCCTGCGCGCCGCCGAGCTGCTCGGCGTACCGCCGCACGCCTGCCTGGTCTTCGAGGACGCCGACCTGGGCATCGAGGCCGCCGTCGCCGCCGGCATGGCAGCGGTCCGCGTGCCCCAGCCCCGCCAGGGCCGCTGACCCGCCGGAAAGCACCCGACTGTCGGTACCCGGGCCTAAGCTGCCCTCGACCGACCACGGAAGGCGGCGCAAGTGGCACTCACCGGCACGACGCTGACCGGCGCCGACGCTCTCGCCCTGCGGATGACCAGCCTCCTGCTCAGCGCCACCCCCGCCGCCACGCCGCAGACCGTGGCCGAGGTCGTCGAGTGGTTCGGCGCCATGCAGGCCCAGGAGATCAACAGCGGCCTGTGGTCGCTGGGCGTACGGTTACCCGGCGCCACCCAGACCGACGTGCACGCCGCACTGGAACGCCGGGAGGCCCTGCGAACCTGGCCGATGCGCGGCACCATCCACCTCGTCCCCGCCCGCGACGCCCGCTGGATGCTGGAACTGACCGGCGTACGGGCTTTGGCCGGCGCAGCGGCACGCCGCGAGTTCCTCGGCCTGACCGAGGCCGACGCCGACCGCGCCGCCGACGTGCTCGGCACCACCCTGGCCGACGGCGGTCGGCTGACCCGCACCGACTGCGTGGCCGCCCTGGTCGCCGCCGGCATCGACTCCGCCGGCCAGCGCGGCTACCACCTGCTCTGGTACGCCAGCCAGCGCGGCGTCACCTGCATCGCCCCCAATCTCGGCACCGAGCAGACCTTCGCACTGCTCGACGAGTGGGCGCCCGGCCAGCACCGACCCGACCGGGACGAGGCCCTGGCCACCCTGGCCCTGCGCTACTTCCGCAGCCACGGCCCCACCACCCGACAGGACTTCGCCGGCTGGACCGGCCTGACCGCCACCGACGCGAAACGCGCCATCGCCGCCGCCGGGGACGACCTGACCACCGTCCAGGTCGACGACACCGAAGCGGTCCTGCCGCCCGCCCTACTCGACGCACCCCGCACACCGACCCCCGACGTGCTGGCCCTACCCGGCTTCGACGAGTACCTGCTCGGCTTCAAGGACCGCACGCTGATGCTCGACCCCGCCCACAAGCAGGCCATCATCCCCGGCGGCAACGGCGTCTTCCAGGCCACCATCGTGATCGGCGGCCGGGTCGTCGGCACCTGGAAACGCACCCTGGCCAAGACCAGGGTCACGCTGGCCGTGAAACCACTGGTCCCGCTCGACCCGGCACAGCGCACACAGGTCGAGCAGGCCCTGCACCGCTACGCCGACTTCCTCGCCCTCCCACCCCGCGTGACCTGGCCCGACTAGCCTTCCCCACCGGACACGGTCGCCGCCGCGGCGACGCCGACACCCTGGTCCGGCCGGTGAGGATCCGGTCCACGGCCTCCACCACCAGCGGCGCGGTGACCGCGTAGAGGTCCTGACCGGCGGCGGCCAGCCGACGGTACGTATCCCCCGAGCGGACCCGACGGCCGTCGCGCCGCTGCCGGGACCGGACACCTACCGCCGCACGTTCCGGAGCTGACGCCGCCCGGCTGCCCCGCCGAACGTGGCGCGGCCCTCTCCGACCGGCGGTGACCAGGAAACAGCCCTCAGGCGCGGGCGACGTCTCGGCAGGCGGTGGCGATCAGCAGGCCCAGGCCGACGGCCATCAGCGGCAGCCCCAGCCCGAAGGGCAGTTCCGCGACCGAGTTCAGGTTGTCGCGTCGCCCGATGTTGCCGAAGCTGGCCGCCACCACCGCACAGGCCATCACCAGGGTGCCGATCCCGGCAGCCAACGCGGCCATCGCCGCCTCGACGACGGTCCGGGCCCAGAAACTGGTCACTACCGCCACCAGCAGGAAGGCGAACGTCCAGAGCGTCCACCCCCCACCGGTGCTGAGGCTGGCGTACTCCCAACCGGAGTACCACCACAGGTGCCGTGGCGACTGCCGGAACCACGGGAGCAGATACCCGACGAGGATGAGCATCGTCGCGAGGAGCATCACGCCGTCGAAACCGGCGAGCCTGCTGCGCCCGTCGGCACCCTTGTCCTGAGTCACCTTCGGGATGCTAGCCACACCACGCCAAGGACTCGACGGTCAGAGCAACGAGTCGTCGTAGGGGGCAGTCAGCGCACCACCGGCATCGCCGGTGTTCACCACACCGGCCGGCTCGATCAGGACCGCGTGCACCTCCCCGTCGGCGACCGGGCAGTGCTCGACGCCACGAGGCACCACGAACAACTGCCCCGGACGCAGGACCACGTCGCCGTCGCGCAACTGGATGGTCAGCTCCCCGCTCACCACGAGAAACAGCTCGTCGGTGTCCTCGTGGGTGTGCCAGACGAACTCGCCACGCACCTTGACGACCTTGATCTCGTAGTCGTTGAGCCGGGCCACCACCTTCGGTGACCAGTGCTCGGAGAAGTGGGACAACTTGTCAGCGATGTCGACAGCCTGATGCGCCACGCCCACCATCCTGACATGGCCAACTCACCCCACCGACGTCGTCACGATCCCCGGTCGATCGGGCCGCCACCTCGGTACGCCGACCTCTGTCGCCTCCACGGCGTCTCGGGACCGCATCACGGAACACTGCCGTCGGTGGATGGTTCCGGCATGCGGTCCCGCTCCGGAATCGGTTCTGGTGGCCGGACGTGGCCGACGAGCACGCGACTCTGACCTGCCGGACGACTCCGGGACGGAGTTGCTCGTGCTGTCGGCCGAGGAGGGCAGCGCCACCGAGGACGGACTGCGGCTGCTGGCCGCGCTCAGCAGCACCGAGGAGCCGGCAGAACGGCAACCTGACCCCAGAACCCCGATACACGGCTGCTGAGGCTGACTAGACCGGCACGAAGGTGGCGGCCAACACCCGCCAGTCGCCGTCCTCCCGCACCCAGAGTCGGGTGTAGCGCAGCCGCGCGGACACCACGGCACCACCCTGAACGGCATCCACCGCAGCGACCATGCGAGTCACCCCGGTCCGACCGTCTTCCTGGACGTCGAGCGACTCCTCCACCAGGCTGGTGATGCGCAGTGCACCGGAGCGGTAGCTCTCCAGGTCGTCGTCCTTCGTGAAGACCGTTCCGTCCGGTCCGGCGGCCACGACCTGCGGGTGCAGTAGCGCGTCGAGAGACTCGACGTCGGCGGCGCGCTGGGCGGCGTGCAGTCGCCGTTCCGCGGTGAGGAGATCCATCCACCGATCCTCCGCAGCGCGCCGCAACAGGACAAGCGACTTCGCTCGCGGCAGAACGGCGACGACAGCCCGGCAGGACGCCTGAGTGGGTTCCGGCACGAGATCAGTCAGCCCCGCAGACCCGCCTGCGTGTGCGACAGTGACTCATGCCGTTGAGCGAGCATCACCTCAGGGCGTCGATCGCCGTGTCCGACATCCAACGGGCGGTCGCGTTCTACGAAGGCACACTGGGCCTACCGGCGTTGCAGTCGGGCCCGAGCGCCACCATCGCCGACGGCAGCCGCGTCTATGGTGCCGGCGGCATGGCGGCCCTGAACGTCTACCAGTCGGTCACGGCCGGAATGAGCCCGGCGACCCTGGCAACATGGTACGTCGACGACATCGACCGGATCGTCGACGAACTCGGGTCGTCCGGCGTCGAGTTCATCCGGTATGACGGGCTCGAACATGACGCCAGGGGCATCACCGCTCGGGCCGGCGGTGGACGTATCGCGTGGTTCCAGGACCCGGACGGCAACACCTTCGCCCTCGAAGCCGACGTCTGACCGCTGGGCGGGCACTCGTCCCGATCAGCTCGCCGTCAGGCCGCCGAGATAGCCGAAGTCCGTGGAGCCTGACGCGACCTGCACGCGGTAGCCCCGGTGCCGGAGAACCTGCACCATCTTCGCGACGCCCGCCGGGTTGGCGGAGTGGACATTGACCACGCCGATGTCGAGGGGGCGCGTCTCGAACGCGGCCCGTTCCAGGATCTCCACGACCGGCCAGATCGTGTCGTCCCCACCCAGGTCGTGGTCCAGCCACAACTCGTCGATGCGCCCGTCCCGGTACCGACCGATCAACTCCACTCCGGCAGCACTCGTCCGGGCCACCTCGGCATCGCGCCCGTCCACGAACGAACGCAGGTCATCGACCAGGACGATCGTTCGACGGCGCTCCACGCAATGATCATGCCGCGCTCCCTCGCGTGCCGCCATGCACATTCGCCGCCGGCGGCCACGTACGCGCAGGCCCGCGGCACGTTCCGCGCCACCGCCCTCCGGGGGCAGGCCGCGTGGCCTATTCTGGTGCCGGATCAACGAAGGCAAATGGTTCGGCGGCGTCTGTCTCGGCGTCGCGGCGTACGGCGAGTTCCGCGTCGACTGGTTACGCACCGTCGCGCTGTTGCTGACCCTGTTCACCGGCGGACTACTCGCCGTGGCCTACCTGAGCCCCCGGCGCGCTAGCACGCGGGACCTACCACGCCCATGCCGCAGACCGTCGAGGCATCATGCGTGATCGGCGAAGATGGATGCGAAACGGAAGACGGGCCATCGCCGCTCACCCGCGTCACCGTGTCATCGACCGCTGGGACTGTCAGAATCGTGGTCACGGAGCCGATGCACGGGGGCGAGGGGGATCCATGAGCGACTGGAACGAGAAGATCATCGCCGAGTTTCGCGCCAACGGTGGGCAAGTGGGTGGCCAGTTCGCGGGCGCGCCGCTGCTGCTGTTGCACACCGTCGGCGCCAAGAGTGGCCAGACGCGCGTGAGCCCGATGATGTACCAGAAGCTGGACGACGGCTACGCCGTGTTCGCGTCCAAGGGCGGGGCACCCACCAATCCCGACTGGTACCACAACCTGGTCGCGCATCCGCAGGTCCGGGCGGAGATCGGCACCGACACGGTCGGGTTGGTCGCCCGGGTCGCCGAGGGTGACGAACGGGAGCGGATCTGGAGCGCGCAGAAGGCCGCCTACCCGGGCTTCGCCGACTACGAGCGCAAGACCACCCGCGAGATCCCGGTCGTCGTCCTGGAACCGGCGCCGTAGGCGGACACGGCACCGCTTCGTTGACCTCAACCAGGGTTGAGGTGCTTCACTGGCGGCCATGGATCTTGACGGTCTGCGCGTCGCCCTCACCGGTGCCGCACGTGGCACGGGTCGACTTCTCGCCGAGGCGTTCGCCGCACGCGGTGCGCAGGTCTTCCTCTCGGCCCGCGACCTGGCAGCGGCACAACGTGTCGCGGAGGCGATCAACCGGCGCGGAGCAGGCCGGGCCGATGCCTTTCCCTGCGACCTCGCTGCGCCGGACTCGGTGCGGGGATTCGCGGCGGCCCTGGCCGACCGGACGAGCCACCTCGACGTACTCGTCAACAACGGTGCCCCCTACATCCACGGTGACGACCTGGCAGACGTCGCGGACGACATGATCGAGAGTGTGATGGCTGCCGGCGGGACCGGCACCGCGCTGTTGACCAAGCACCTGTTGCCGCTGCTGCGCGCGTCGACGCGGCCGGACGTCGTCAACATGATCTCCGCGTGCGGCGAGGTGGGCCACCACCGCTCGGGTGCGCATCCGGCGTTCTACGCGGCCAAGCACGCCCATGCCGGACTCGCCGAGATCCTGTCGCACCGGCTCCGACCGGAAGGGATCCGAGTGATCTCCCTGTTCCCGCCGGACTTCGTTCAGGACGGGCCCCGGCAGGCGGACAGCGACCTCACCGCACGGTCGGTCGTCGACTGCGTCCTGTTCGCCGTGGCGCAGCCGCGTGACTGTTTCATCCGCGAGTTCCGCTTCGAGCAGGTGAGCGGTCCGAGCTCCTGAGTGGCGTCGCAGACACACTCCGACGGCGACCTGGAGCTACCGCACCCGACGGCGGTCGTACGGTGGCTCGACCGGTGGGCCGCTGCAGCAGCGGCCACCATCGGTGCACGAGGCTGACCACGGCAGTGCCGGTCACGGGTCGCGCCGTAGTTCCCGCAGTACACCGTGTCGGCGTAGCGCCCAGGCCAGGCGCCGGACGCTGGCATGTCGGACGAACAGCACCGCCGCCCGACGGATCAGACCGAACCGGTTGTCACTCATCTGATCGTCGGCCGCCTGCCAGATCAGCACACGCACCCGGGAGTTGTCCAGGGCCGCCCGCACCTCGCGCCGTACCGTGGGGTCCTCGGCCGCAGACGCGATGGCCGCCGCCTGGCCCGGCTGCTCGACCAGCGGTTGCACCGCTGCGACGAGGGGGCGGCGTACCTCGTCCCGCTCCAGCAGCAACAACACCGCTTCTCGGATCTCCGTCGTGTCCAGGCCGGTACGCAGCAACGTCAAGAGACTGCGTTCCACCTCGTGGTCCCGGTCTGCCACGGACAACCTCGCCAGCAGGTGCGTCACCTCGTCCAGATCGACCAGGTGCCGCAGCCCGTCCCGGAACTCCGGCATCTCCCACGCGACCTGGAGGGCCTTGGCCAGATTGCGATCCATGGATGACCGCTACCCGTTCCCGACGTCCGGCGAAACCCCTCCGGCCCACCGTCAGAGCCCGGCGCCGTCACGCTGCGGGCCATGACGGCCCGGGCGGACACCCCCTTCCCAGGCCCGGCAGGCCGAGCACGATCGGCGCGGCACCTAGGATGGTCTCGATGACCGTTCCCCAGGCACGCCCCGACGACCTCCCCTCCGACGAAGACCGGATCGACGCGGCCCTGCGGCTGCTCTCCGGCGTACCGGCCGAACTCGACGTCGCCACCAAGCGGCTCAGCCGGGGCGGCGGCGTCTACGCCTGGTGGGCCGACCCGCTGGTTCTGCCTGATCTCCCCGGGCCGCCGAACGAGCACGTCCCGTCGCTGCGGATGCTGTATCTGGGACGGGCGACCAGCCTGCGGGGCCGGATTCTGCGCAACCACCTGCGGCGATCGGGCAGCTCGACGCTGCGCCGTACCCTCGCCGGGCTCCTGGTGTCGGAGGCATACCGGACGACGTGGACCGACCGGGTCGTCCTGGTGCCGGAGGACGAGGCACGGCTGACCGCCTGGATGACCACGCACCTGCGGTTGACGTGGGCCGAGGACCCGGAGCCGACGACCATCGAGGCGGAACTCGTCCGGCGTCTGCACCCGCCGCTCAACGTCCATGGCGTCGGCCCGGAGCACCTTCAGGCGACGGTGGTCGCCGCCAAGGACGCGTACCACGCCAGCAGCGGCCCGGCCTAGCCCGCCGACGGCCCCGGACCGAGCAGGTCGTCGCCGTCCTGGCAGTCGGCGTGCCCTTCGCCGTGCTGACCCTGCGCGCGCTGCGCCGACTCCCCCCGGCCGCCGCCACGACGTAGGGTCGGATCCATGCTGGAGTCGCAACGCGAACGTGTCCCCCTCAACGACGGCGGCGAACTGGACACGGCTCTGGCGTTCCTCGCCTTCGCCCGGTCCTGCGTCCTCAAAAAGGTCGACGGCCTAGACGAGGAACAGCTACGACGCCGCCTGGTCGTCTCCGACACGACGCTGCTGGGCCTGGTCCGGCACCTGACTGACGCGGAACGGTACTGGTTCGGGTACACCCTGGCCGGGGAGACCCGCCACGCCGACGTCGACTTCGACATGACGGTCGGCCCGGACCACAGCGCGGCACAGGTCATCGACGACTACCGCCGCGCGATCGCCGAGAGCGACGCACACATCCATGCGGCCCACGGCATCGACAGTCGCACCGCCCAGCCGGTGGACGACGAGCCTCGCACCCTGCGCTGGGTGCTGGCCCACATGACGAGCGAGACCGTCCGGCACGCCGGGCACGCCGACATCCTGCGCGAACTCGTCGACGGCATCACCGGACGCTGAGCGACCCCGGTCAGCTCTCGGCGGCGGGGTCGGTGGTCGACGGCGTCGGCCAGAAGGGCCACTCCTCGAATGAGACGCAGCGACCGTCCTCGGCGAAACGCATGATCCACAGATCGCGGTACTCCTGCGGCACCCGGTCGCCGTAGCGGACCTCCAGCCGCGCCACCGCCGTGTCACCCTCCACGGCGACGATCTCACTGGTCAGGTGGAACACCTCGTCGGGACCGGTCCGCTCGTCCTCCCACATCCGGGCGATGGCCGGCAGACCGATGACCGGCTCCCGGTAGGGCCCCTGCCGGTAGGTCGCCTGTGCGGTGAACGGGCGCAAGCTGCTGGCGGCCGGCGAGGACGTCGTCCGCCGACACGGCGTCTCGTCCCTGGAGCTGAACGTGTTCGGGGACAACGACCGGGCTCGGCGGCTCTACCAGAGTTCGGGCTATCGGGTGGTCACGCAGCAGATGCGCAAGACACTGCGCTAGCCCGTCGGGCTGGCCTGCGGGAGCGGTGGCCACCTACCCGGCCCTGCGGTCGGTGCCGTCTCCGTCCGGGCCGGGGGTGTCCTGGCCGAGGCCCCGACGGATCGCGATCTCCACGGGCGAGTACGCGCCGTCGACCCGCTCCAGTTCGTACGGCGCGGCCGGCATCAGCGGCGGCTGGGCCATGAAACGCGGCCGTACCCCGTGGTGCGGTTGCGCCGCGTGCACCAGGAACGGATGGCACAGGAAGACGTCGCCCGGGGATCCGGTGGCGAGGGCGAGCGGCCGGTGGTCCGACGCCGCCACCAGGTCGGGTGCCAGGGTCAGCCCGCTCGCTCCGTCCTCCCCGTACTTCTCCAGGATCTTCGGCGCGTCGAGGTGTGAGCCGACCCGGATCCGGGTCGGGGCGTCCTCCGCACCGACCTCGCTGAACAGGAACAGCATCAGCAGCGCCCGGCCCTTGGAGCGCAGATTCGTGAAGTACCAGCTCTCGCCCTCCGGCAGATAGCTCCCCTCGATGTGCCAGCCGGCGTCCTCCGGCTCCTCCTCGTGCGGGAAGCGCAGCGGGAACGTGCCCAGCGAATAGCGCGGCTCCCAGCGTCCCGCGCCGACGAGCAGGTCGTACGCGTGATGGAGGTACGGAGAGTTGGGTGCGGCGGCGAACGGCCCCTGCGCCATGCCGGCCACCCAGTGCACGGGCTGCGTCCACGTCGCCGGATCGTCCGGATCGCAGCCGGTCTCCCGCCACAGCAGCCGCGCACAGTCCGCGGCCACGCGCGGCGCGACAGCGCCCTCCAGCTTGACGAAACCGTCGCGGAGGAAGCGGGATACCAGGGTCGTGTCGTCCATGCTCCCATCGTGCGGCGGCACCGATGGGGGTCACTCGACATTTGCCGCACCGTTTCTGTCGGGTGCTCACCGAGCCTCCGTCCGGCAGCGCCGTCGCGGCCCGTCAGGGAACCACCGGTGGCGCGCGGTGAAGTGACCCCCTGAGGCCGGACACCTCCTGACTTGGCATCCTGCCGAGGAGGAGGAAACGTTGTGGCTCGACAGAGTAAGTACCCCGAGGAGTTCCGGCGTCAGGCTGCGGCGTTGGTGCTCGACTCCGGTCGCACGATTCGTGATGTGGGCC
>NZ_JBITKM010000016.1:0-128199 GCF_044461025.1 Micromonospora sp. NPDC049900 | reverse complement strand
CCACCAACCCAAAAGTTGGCACGGGGCATCATAAAACAATTTGGCACTGGCTTATCAAGCACCCTGTTGAGTTCTCAAAGAACAACCACACACCATCAGAACACCCGACCAGCAGGCACCCCTCCGGGGCCGAACCACACTCACCTCGCGGCGAGCACTTTTACTACGTTACCTCACCGTCTGGCCCGTGTCAACCGGTGTGTCCCGGTACGTCACGCTTCTGGCGGTTCGGCATCCGTGATCCAGCGCAGCGGTGACCGCCTCGCTCGATCGTCGGATTTGGCAGGCCGGCCGCTGCGGTTTCCCGCTAGCTCGCCCGGTTCCCTGCCGGTCGTAAACCTTACCCGGTCGGTTCCGCTCCGCCAAATCCGCCCCTCGGCGTTTTCGTCGAGCCCCGCCCGCGCCGCGTCCATTGAGGATCGCTCCTCGTGAACTCGACACCGCCTGGCCCGCACCTCGTGGCTTTCGCCCCGTTTGCCCGTTCCGCAGCGGCAGAGAGAAAGTTACGCGCCCACCGGTTTGATCGTCAAATCCGGGGGAAGCGGTCCCCGTCACACTCGGGTGCCCGCGAACGCCTCTCCGGTCCGAAGTGGTCCGTTGGACCAGGTCCACACGCGGCGGCACAGAGGAACCGGGCCGCAGCTCGCCCTGGCGGGCGCGCTCGTGGGCGACTGTGTTCCCAGCTCAGCGGGTACCGCGTCGGGACGCCCGCCAGGCGCGTACGCCGAGCAGGCCGACTGTGGTGCCGATCGCCAACGACGCCCCGATCAGCAGCGCGTGCACCCAGAGGAAGCCGGTCGCCGGCCAGTCACCGACCGTGCCGCTGGACCACGACCGCTCGTCGTTCCAGATGGCCACCGCGAACCTCGGCCAGATCACCCAGGTCCACACGCCCACACCGACGAGGAACACGGCCCAGCCACGCGACACCACCATGGTCGGCGAGTATGCCAGCGGGCGGCGGGGACAGTGCCCGGATCGGCCGATCGGTACGGTGGGTCGATGACCCCGCCGCTGAGCCGAACCAACGCGGAGGCACACCTCTACATGGATCTGCGCCCCTGCTCCTGCGGGGACGCCCGGTTCCCTCGTCAGAGCGCGGTCGTCGCGTTGGCCGACGGCGAACTGGCGAGCCGGTACACCGGCGCCTGCGCCGGCTGCGGCCGGGAACGGGAGTTCGTCTTCCGGCTGCCGCCGGGACTCGGCACGCCGGGCACCGGGTTCCGCTACGGCGGCGACGAGCCCTCCGAACTACTCGATCCGGGCGAATGGCTGCTCGTCGCCGACGCGTACGCCGGGCAGGTGTCGGCGAACGCGGACGGTGACTCCGGGCCACCGGCCCGGGCCGCGCTGACCCGGGCCGTCGCCGCCCTCGACGAGGTCGGCAAGTTCATCCCGGCGGACCGGGACGCGGTACCCCCGGAGACCTTCGCTAGCGACCGGGGGCGTCACCTGCACCGGCGTGAGCCCGGTCGGTTCCGCCGGGACCGGCTACGAGCGGTGCGCGAGACGTACGCCGGGATGCTGGCGCAGCTCGGCTGAGTCGGACCTGCCGGTCTCCCGCGGCGACGACCGGTCAGAGGCCGCGGGCCTCGTCCAGGCAGGCGGCGTTGGTGGCCAGCAGCATGGGCAGGGCCGCGAGGAACTCCCGCAACACGTGGCGAGCATCGTGTTCCCGCTCGTCGACGAAGTCGACCCGGGCGCCGGCCTCGGCGAACACCTCGCAGACCTCCCACAGGCTGTCGCCGACGCTGCTCCACTGCCAGACGTCGTGCACGAGGGTCGACACCCGGAGGACCGGCTCCATGCCGAACAGGCCGATGCCGTAGTTCAGCGGGTCGTCCGGACTGTTGCCGAGCGAGACCATCAGTGGCAGCACCCGGTGGGCGCGCGCGAATCCCTCCAGGTCGGGATCGTCGAGGTCCACCTCGACCAGCAGCCCGTCCTCCAGGAATCCCTCGACGATCCGCTCCGGATCGGTGACGCCGACGGCGGTGGCGGACTCCACGAGGGCGCTCCTGGTCCACGGGCGGGCCGGCGCGTCGGTCGGTGGGTGCGCGGCAGCCCAGACGGCGAACGCCCGCGGGTCCTCCATCGTCACCACGAGACGACCGATGCCCAGCGAGTAGTAGGCGACCGGCGCACCCGTCTCCGGATGAAACTCGCCGGTGTAGCGGCCGACCGGCAGGATCATCGGCTGGGTCATCGGCGGCGTCCTCGTCTCGGTCACGACTGCGGCTCCAGGTAGACCACGCTGGCCAGCAACAACGGGTGCAGGGCCCGGAGCAGCGCGGTGAGCAGCAGTTCCGGCTCGGTCAACTCCGGCTCGGTGCCCCCGCTGTCGCGTTCGTCGGCGGCCAGCGACTCGCACACGTCCCAGAGGCTCTCGCCGGAGCGCCCGCTCTCCCAGAGGTTGTAGACGGTATGGGTGACCTTCACGATCGGCCGCTCGAAGAATCCGATCGACCACAACCAGGGTTCGTCGGCGCTGTTGCCCAGCCCGACCATGCGTGAGCCGAGCCGGTGCCGCTGGGCGAAGTCGGCAGCCGCCGAGGTGTCGGGCGTCACCTCGGCGAGCAGACCCTCGGTGAGTAGT
Organism: Micromonospora sp. NPDC049900; assembly: GCF_044461025.1. Classification (NCBI taxonomy): domain Bacteria; kingdom Bacillati; phylum Actinomycetota; class Actinomycetes; order Micromonosporales; family Micromonosporaceae; genus Micromonospora; species Micromonospora sp. NPDC049900. The sequence goes on along the minus strand of NZ_JBITKM010000016.1, from coordinate 125,603 downwards.
CCGTCGAGCAGCGGTTCGACGTCCACACCGGGGACGTGTACGGCCGCTGCCTGCCGGACCGAGGCGAGCGACCAGGGCTCCTCCTCCTGGCGGTCGGCGGTGCTGTGTGCCAGCGCCCACAGCGCGAAGCGCTGGTCGTCCAGGTCCCAGACGTCCGGGCCGAGCCGGACCCGCTGATAGCGCTCGGAGTCGCCGACCTTGGGGTAGAAGGTGCCGAAGTACTGCCCGAGCGGCAGCAGCAGGGCCTCTGGGGTCGGCGTACTCATGGCTGCCCGTCCTCGTGGTTGCGGGGGTCGGTGAAGGTGCCGGGCGGCACCATCTGCACCGGCGGGAGATGGTCGACCTCCACGGGGGTGAGTCGGCCGAGCAGGTAGCCCACGGATCTGGCCACTCCGCGCAGCTTCCGCTCCCGAGCAGCGGAGGCGGGCGGGCCGGGTGGACCGACGAGGTCCATCTCGTGAACGAAGTACACGATCGAGTCACCCGACTGCGTCGAGACGACCAGCAGCCCCCCGGAGGGGTTCGCGATCACCAGCCAGGCCGGCGACAGCCACGGGTCGCGGTGTCGGCGTTGGGCCTGCACCAGATCGAAGAGCGGGTAATCGGGGTGTACTCCGAACAGCGGGCGTTCCGGCGTCAGGGCGAACGGCACGCCGGGGAGGTGGTGCGGAACTTCGGGCTGTGCGCCGTTGTTCCGGCGCAGCCATTCGCGGTAGTCCGGCGGGAGGCGGAGGCCGAGGGCGGATTCGACCGACTGGAGCTGGGCCTCGTCGAGCTGGCCGTAGGACCGCAGCCGAGCGGGTTTCCAGAGGCGTCCGGACGGTGGGTCCATCACCTCGTTCGCGTCCACCCGGCGGACCGTGACCTCCCACTGGTCCTCGCTCGCCATGTCCAGGTCGGCGAACCGCCAGGTCTCGTCGCCCACCGGGAACGTCTCGCCCAGCCGCACCTCGTGATGCGTGGACTCCTCTGCCCAGTGCGGCATGACGACCATCTCGGCGCGCACCGGCGGCCCCACGTCGACCCACCGCACCCCCAGGCGGGCGTGCCCGATGTCGACCGGGACGTTGTTCGGAATGGAGGTGATCTCCGTGAAGGAGCGCAACGGCCGTTCTCCCTGTCCTGTCGTCGGCATCGTCAGCCGTTCACCATGTCGTGCAGCACGGACTCCTCAGGGAGCCTGAAGCCGAGCACCTCCTGCGCGATCTGTTCGGCCGCCTCCCGACTGACAGGCATCGATCCACCTACGCCGGGTTGTCGACCGTCGGCGCTCCAGTGGGCCGTACGTTGCCCGTGCCCGGAGGAGACGACCACGAGCAGACCATTCACCGTACCGTCGGCGCCGAGCAGGGCGAAGTAGCCGACCGTCGTCGGGTGCTCTTCGAGGAAGGTGCGACCGAGCGAATGACGGTGCGAGCGATCCGACTCCCCCTGAGCAGGCACCTTCGGTGCGGGACCAGGCGTGTCTAGCCACGCCGGGGCGGCATCGGTGACGAGCGGGCCGGAGGCTGCTCCGGCTGGCCTGGCCGTGACTGCGGGCGCGATGTCCAGGTGGGCGTAGGAAGCACTCATCAGTTGCAGGAAGTCTCGGATCGGCATCGCCGCCGGATGATCGAAGTCCCACGGATTTCGTAGCGACACGCGACCATCGGCGACCGCAACCACTTCGTACGCGTGGCCGGGGACCAGGCCGAACGGGAGCTGATGACGGACCTCCGCCGGGTAGTCCCGCTTCGGCAACGTGCCGGTGATGACCGGGCTGCCGGAGGCCAGCAGTTCGCCGAGTCGCGCCGCGACCGCAGCCTCCTGTCCTGGCCGGGCGTCGAACGTCGACGAGCGACTGGGAGCACCCGTGAGCTGGGTCAACAGTTGCGCCTGCATCTGCGGGGTGCTTCCGACGTTCAGTCGCGCATAGCCGGTCGGCGCCGCCTGGTGCGGGTCGTTCGGGCTGTGCCAGAGCAGCCAGCTCGACTGCCACTGCTGGCGTTGCTCCGCGCTCCAGGTCCGGTCGACGGCCGCCAGGGCCTTCTCGATCAGAGAGGCCCAGGACGATCCGTTGATGGACTGGTCGGCGTAGGCCGTCGATCCGGCGGCGACGGATCGCAGAGGTACGTCGGGGGTCACCGTGATGCGCAGTCGGCGCCCCGTGGGGGCCATCGTCCCACCGAGCAGGGTGCTCTCGTGCAGCAGCACGTCGACGGTGCCGTCGGCATTCGTCTGGAAGAGCTGTGCCAGCGCGTCCGGCCGGTGACCGGCGACGGCAGCGATGCTGGCAAGCATTCCGCAGTCACCGAGCATGCCCTGTCGTACCTGGTCACGGCGAGGTGGACCGTCGAAGACCGGTGCCGGTCGCCCGGGCCGGGCATCCATCGGTCGCCCGTACTCGACGGGGCGTCGGGGAGCAGGGTCGGGCAGGGCGATCCGGTCGGCGACCACGGTGACCTCGCCGGTGGTCACGGTCGGCGTGGTTTCGATCTCGACCACCGGTTCGGGCGGCATCATCGACCGCAACGCCTCGGTCAGCGCGTTCGGCACCAGCGCCATCCGTCGCGCGTCGGTCTGGTAGTGGAACGAGTGGGTGGTGAGTACGGCCATCGCGGCGCGATTCGTCCCGTAGGTGGCCCGGAACGCGGCGTCGGCGCGGATCCGGTCCTCGGCCAGCAGGGCCTGACGGCCCACCGGGGTGTCCAGGTCGTACGCGGGTGCCGATGCGCCGAGGGTGAACTCCGGTGCGCCGTCGAGGGTGTACGGGCGCAGGTCGAAACGGCCGGTCAGGTCGACGTAGACGCGTTCGGCGGCGACCCGGTCGGCCAACCGGGGATCGACCTGGCGGATCTGCGCCAGCAGGCTCGGCGGCAGGCTGATGATCTGTCCGGCCAGGGCGGGCATCCGGGGCAGTGAGGACTGGCTCTGTTCCCCGTGCACAGCCAACTCGCGCCGCTTGGTGGCCAGTTCGTCCGCCGTCGGAGGGCGCAGGTCCGGCGCGAGTCGGCCCCGATAGTCGATCGCCCGGAACCGGTCCACCTCGGCCTGGTCGGGACGGTACGCGAGAGCGTCCGCCACCGTCTCCGGTGTGACCGTCGGTGTGCTCAGCGTCATCACGTGGTGCCAGACATCACGGGAGAGGACCGCCAGGCGTGCGCCTGCGTCCGGCGTACCCCACCGCAGGCCCAGATGCTCGACCAGCGCGTCGATCTCGGCGCGGAGGGCCACCCGGGCGGCGGGTTCGGCCTGCGCGTACCAGGCGGCCATCAGGCGCAGTTCGGCCAGCCGTCCCCGGTCGGCGGCGGTGAGCCCGGCCGGGTCGATCGGTCCGTCGACGGTGTCCTGGGCGAAGAGGCCGACCTGGGCGTCGCCGGTCTCGTGCCGGGCCACCAGCTCGGCGGTCTCGTGCGCCAGCGCACGGTCGACCGCGCTGTCGGCGGCCCGGTCGGAGACGGTCAGGGTGAAGGTGCCGTCCAGGTTGCGGATCGTCTGGGCCACCGTGTCCGTGGGCAGCGCGTCGGTCCTGACCCGGACCCGCAGGGGATCCAGGCCGTCGGCCCGCACCTCGAAGACGTCCGGTCCGACGGCGACGACCTGGGTCGCGCCGATCGATTCGGCGAGGGTGGGCAGCACCAGCCGGGCCCGGTCCAGGACCGCCGTGGGGTCGGCATCCGGTCGGCCGTGACCGTGGAATCCGGAGTCCGGCAGCGCCGTGACCGTGCTGCGGGCCAGTTCGACGTGCGCGTAGGTGGGGCTCATCAGGTCGAGGAAGTCGCGCATCGGCATCGGCGCGGGGTGACTGTCGTTCCACGGGTTGCGCAGCCGTACCTCGCCGTCGGTCACCGACACGACCTCGTACGCATGCCCGGCGTAGAGCCCGTGGGGCGGCCTGCCGTGCTCGTACGACTCGTAACTCTTGGCGGGGCACGTTCCGGTGATCACCGGACTGCCGGCGGCAAGCAGGTCGGCCAGTCGGGTTTCGGCGTCGGCCTCCCGTCCCGGTGTCGGGTCGAGCCGGTCCACCGTGGTCGGCAGTCCGGTGAGCTGGCTGAGCAGTTCCGCCTGCACAGAGCGGTCACTGCCGCTGCCCAGCCGGGCGTAGCCGAGGGGCGCGGCCTGGGCGGCATCGACGCCGGGCCGGGCGCTCCACCGTCGCTGCCACTGGTCGTGGCGCTGTGCGGTCCAGGTGCGGTCGACCGCCGCGATCGCCTTCTCCAGCAAGGAGGCCCAGGACGTGCCGACCGTCGACTGGTCGGCGTACGCACTGCGTCCGTCGGCGGACGCGTGCACGGGCACGTCCGGGAGGACGGTGACCCGTAGCGTGCGTCCGGTGGGGGTGACCGTGTCGCCCGGCCCGTCGGTCTCGTGCAGCAGCACGTTCACCGAGCCGTCCGGGTTCGGCTGGAACATCCGCGCGACGGTGTCCGGCAGGTGACCGGCGACCGCGCCGATCACGGCGATCATCCCGCAGTCACCGAGCCCGCCCTGCTGCACGTCCTCCCGTTTCGGCGGACCGTCGAACAGTGGCGCCGGTTGGCCGGTGCGGGCATCGCGCGGCGAGCCGTAGACCGGTCCGCCGCCGACCTTGTCGAGCGGGAGCGTCACCCGGTCCGCGGTGACCGAGAGGTCCCCGGTCGGCTCCTGGGTCGGGATGGTCTCGGCGGCGACGACGCCGTCCCGTGGCACGGGGGTGATGGCGCGCAGCGCCTCGGTCAGGACGTCGGGCACCAGCCCCATCCACCGGGCCGTACCGTGGTAGTGGAACTCGTGGTCGGCGAGCAGGGCGGCGGCCTGGTCGCCGCGCAGCGCCCGCAGGGCGGTGTGGGCGCGTTGCCGGTCCTCGTGCAGTTGGGCCCGCCGACCGGACTCGGTGGCCAGGTCGAACACCGGCCGGGCAGCGCCGAGGTCGATCTCCGGACCGCCGTCCACCATGTACGGGCGCAGGTCGTAACGGCCCGCCGTGTCGACGTAGACGCCGTCGCGGGCGAGCCGGTCGGCGAGGTCGGGATCGACGGCCCGGATCCGTGCGATCTGTCCGGGGCGCAGGCCGAGGATCTGTCCCGCGAAGGACGGCATGCGGGGCAGCCCGCTCTGGGTCCGCTCGGCCTCCACGGCGAGTTCCCGCAGCCGTGCCTCCAGGTCCGCCTGCTGCGGCACCTGGAAGTCCGGTGCCAGTTGCGCCCGGTAGTCGAACATCCGGACCCGCTCGACCTCGTTGAGGGTCGGCGCGCCCGCCAGCACCGCCGACACCGTGTCCGGAGTGAGGGCGGGCAGGCTGAGCTGCACCAGGTGGGCGAGCACGTCACCGGGGAGCAGCGCCCACCGGTCCCGGACGTCCGGGTCGCCCACCCGTAGGCCGAGGTGGGCGGCGAGGGCGTCGATCTCGGTACGCAGCGCGACCCGGCCGGCCGGGTCGGCGTCGGCGTACGCGGCGGCGAGCAGCCGGATCTCGGCCATCCGGCCGCGGTCGTGGGCGCTGAGCCCGGCCGGGTCGATCCGGCCGTCCACGTTGCCCGGGTCCAGTGGCCCGACGAGCGCCTGCCCGGTCTCGTGCAGGGCCACCAACTCGGCCACCTCGTGCGCGAGCGCCCGCGCCACGACCTGGTCGACGGCCCGGTCGGACACGGTGACGGTGAAGGTCCCGTCGGGCTCGCGGGTCGACTGGGCGACCACGCCGTCGGTCATCGGGCCGGTGGTGAGGCGCACCGTCAGCGGGTACTGCCCGGCCGCACGGATCTCGAACAGGTCCGGACCGACCTGCACCACGGCGTCCACCTGCGCGTACGGCGCGATCTGTGGCAGGGCGGCCCGCGCCAGGTCGAGTACGGCCGCCGGGTCGGCGGTCGGACGGCCCAGTCCGTGGAACCCGGAGTTCGGTACGGGGGCCGCGGTGATCCGGCCTGAGTCCGGGTCGGTTCCCCCGTCCGGCCGACCGGCAGTCCGGTCCGGGGGGTTCGGGTCGGCGGTCGGGTCCGGCGTGGTCGGGTCGGTGGAGCGCGGGAAGGCACCGAAGAGACGCCCGAGCACGCCGTTGCGCTGCTTTGCCCCGGCCAGGCGCTCGGTGAGCCGGTCGGCCGCCGACTCGGCCGCGTCGAGCCGGGCCTCCAGGTCGGCGGTCGCCTGTTCGAGTTCCCGCACCGGTTCCTGCAACCGGTCGACGACCTGGTCCACCCGGTCGGCCGCCGACCGGGCGTCGCTCCGGGCGTCGAACCGGGTCCGGACGTCGTCGGCCGCGAGGCTGGCACGTTTCGCATACCACTTGGCGGCGCCGATCACCGGGACGGCGGCGAGCGCGGCGACCGGGATGATCGGGGCGAGCGGACTCGACAGGGCGACCGCGATCGCGGTACCTCCCACGGCGGCCAGGCCGGTCGTGGCGACGCTGGCACCCAGGTACGCCTTGAGGCTCGGCACGCCCGGCGGACGGTCGACGCCCCGCTGCTCGGCGCGCAGCGTCCGGAGCCGGACCGACCGGCTGGCCCGGTCGCCGCCGTAGTCGACGACCACCTGGCGCGCCTCGGGTGGCAACTGGGCCAGCCGCTCCGCCCGGCCGAACATGCCCTCGCGCAGACCGAGTCGGTCGATGACCGCGTACAGCTCGCGCAGGGCGGGCTTGAGGGACATCTTGTCGGCGTTGCGTACGTGGCTCTGGGCGACCTGTAGTTCCCACGAGTCGGCCCGGCTGAGGACATCCCGACCCTCGGTCGTGGCGGTGTCGCCGTCGCGGGAGGTCGACGGGGCCGGTGCCGGTGGTCCGGTCTCCGAACGGCGCGCCGCCAGCCGGTCGACCGCCGACGTGACCCGGTCGAGGTTCGCCACCGCCACCCGGAGCCGGCGGGCCGCGTCGGTGACGACGACCTCGGTCGGTGCGGCGAGCCGGTCCACCCGTGCCGACGAGTCCGCCGCCGGGTTCGGATGATCCAGGTCCCACTTGCGGCGGGCGTCCTTGACGCTGGTCTCCATCCTTTTCAGCGCCAGGTCGCGTACCGGGCCGAGGACGCCACCGGCCGCCATGTTCAACGGTCCCGCACCGGCCGCGACCTGGACGACGCCCGCCAGACCGACGGTGGTGGCAGCCTGCACCAACGGCCCGGGTGTCTGTTCCACCGCGTACACAGCGGCGTTCGGCACGTTGCTCGGCCGGGCGTCGCTGTCCGTGGCGTCGGCCGGCCGACCGACGAAGATCCGTGCCATCCGGTCGGCCAGCAGCCGACGGCCGTGGCGCTCCGCGACCTCGCGCAGCTCGGCCGGCAGGTGCTCACGTCGCTGCTCCGCCCCGGGAGTGCCGTCGCGCAGGCCGAGCTGGTTGAGCAACGCCCGCAGGTGACGGGCGTGCCGGATCCGGGTCGGACCGCTGGCGGCGTCGTGCCGGGCGGCAAGCTCGGCGAGCTGCCTGAGTACCGCCGCGTCGCCGGGATCGCGGGTGCCGGTCGACGGGTCAGCGGTGGTCGACACCTCACCCGCCGGGTCGCGGCCGGGTCGGGCCGGCGACGTGACGTCGGGGGCGGTGAGCCCCGCCCATGCCGGGTCGCCGAAGAGCAGCCGCCGGAACGAGTCGGCGGCTCCCGTGCGGCGGCGTGACTCGGCCAGCCGCCGATTCAGGTCGGCCACCCGCTGTTCCAGGTCGACGGCGCGGCGGAAGACGTCGGCGACCCGGTCGGTCACCAGGTCGACCGGGCCGGTCACGGCCTCGGTGAGCTGGCTGAGCTGGACGTCGGCCGGCATCGCCGGATGCTCCGTGTCCCAGGTGTCGCGGGCGTCCTTGGCCGCCGCCTCCCGGCGGGCCATGATCGGGTCGACCACAGCCCCGCTGGCCATGGCGGTCAGACCGGCGGTGATCGCGAACCAACCCAGCCGGAGCTGACCGATCAGGTCACCGACGACGGCGATGCTGCCCGCGGCGAATACGCTCGGCGTGTTCTCCACGGTGCCCATCCACCAGGGCGCCACCTTGCCGGGCCGGTCCCCTTCGGCCGGTCGCCCGTCCACGACCGCCGCCAGCCGGTGCCGCACCGTCGTCGTCCGGGTACCGCCGAAGCGGTCCGCCATCGACCGGAGGTCGTCCGGCAACAGCTCCCGGCGCTGGGCGACGCCAGGCGTGTTCTGCCGCAGACCGAGTGCGTCGAGCAGGGCCCGGATCTCGCGGGTCACCCGGGGACGGGCGAACGTCGACGCGGCGTCACGTTGCGCGGCGAGAGCCCGCAACTCGGCGAGCCGCCCCTGTTCGTGCGGGGTGAGGCCGACCGGGTCGGGAGACGCCGCCGTCGCGGCCGGGCCGCCGGGCCGGTTGGTGGTAGGTGCCGGGGCGGTGCCCGCCGACGGGACGGGGTCCGGCGGGGCGAAGCGGCGCGGCCGGCCGATCAGTCGACGGCGGCGCTCCCCGGCGTCGAGCCGCTGTCCGAGCGCCTCGACCTGGCTCTCCAGGCCAGCCGTCGCCGAGTCGGCCGCCCGGGTCGGGGGACCCACGTCGTCGGCCCGGCCGGCGACCTCGCGGCCCGTGCTGACGTCGGAGTCGGCGGCGGAGCGGGCGTCCTGACGTGCGTCGTACCGGGCCCGGCGGTCCTCGGCTGCCAGACCGACCCGCTTCGCCAGCCATTTCGCCGGGCCGGTGGCGACCGCGCCGATCGCCCCGCCGACACCGAGCATCAACGCCAGCTCCGGTCGACCGGCGTCCACGGTCAGCTTCACGGCCAACGCGGCGAGCAGCGAGTTGGTGGCGAAGTGGGTGATCACATAGGTACGCAGCCGGGGCAGACCGGTCGGACGGGGATCACTGGTCGGCGCGGCGAGCAGGCGGTCCAGCGCCCTGCCCCGGCGGTCGGTGTACCAGTCCGGGTACACCTCGGTCAGGGAGGTCCGTGTCGCATCCGGCACTCCGGCGAGGCGCTGCTCCGCGCCGAGCATGCCGTCCCGCAGGCCCAGCCGGTCGACCACCGCGGCCAGTTCGCGTCGGGCCGCGCCCAGCGACCAGCGGTCGGCGACGGCGACCTGGTGTGCGGCGGTCCGCAACTCGGCGAGATCGGCGGGCGAGAGCGGGGCGACCGTCGGTGCCCCCGGATCCACCGGCCGCCCGAGGGCCGCCAACTCGGCCACCTCGTGCGCCAGCGCCCGCTCGACCACCCGGTCGACGGACTGGTCGGAAACCGTCACCACGGCGACGCCGTCGTTGCCGAAGCGGCCGGTCGCCACCGCACCGTCCGCCACCGGTCCACTGGTCAGACGGAGCGTGAACGTGCTGCCGTCGGCCCGGGTCACCTGGTAGGTGCCGTCCGGGCGAGCGAGTACCTCGGAGACCCCGGCGTGGGTGGCCACCTGCCCGGCCGCCGCACGAGCCCGGTCCAGGACCGCATCCGGGTCGGGTTCCGCCCGACCCTGGCCGTGGAAGTCGGTGCCGGGCAGCGCACTGGCGGTGATCACCGTGCCGGGGCGGTCGCCGTTCGCCCGGGCGTCGCCGACCTCGGTCCGGTCGGCCGCTCCGGTCAGGCTGTCGGTTCCACCTCGGGCCACACCTGCCGGCCCTTGGTCCGTCCCTCGCGTCGCGCCCGGGCGTACTCCTGCATGACCCGCCGGGGCGGCAGGCTGGGATGAACGGTGATCACTCCCGAGCGGTCGATGATGTAGCTCCCCTGGCCCACGTGCGTCCCCGAGGCCCGGTCCTGCTCCGAGAGCCTCTCCCGGGCCAGCCAGCCGTACTCGAACTCCCGGAGCACGATCGGATTCCGGGTCGCCAGGAGACGGCTGATCAGTGTCAGTGCCTCGTCCTCGGTCAACTCGCCCCTCTCCGTCAGGCATCATCATCGCCCAGAGGGCATGGGTTTCCCGGATGTCCGCGGCCGGTATGTCCGCCGACGTCGTCCCGCTCTGCGGATCCCACCACACCGGTGCATCGGCATCGACCGGGAAGACGATCACGAACGCGTGGGCACCGTCGATGTCCAACTGGCCGCTGGCGTCCAGGACGGGCTGCCCGGCGGAGTCGACGTACAGCCAGTCGGCCACCACCAGCGCCGACGCTCCGGGCCCGGCCTCCGCCACCTGCCGGTAGAGATCGGCGTACTGGTCGGCGACCGCCTCGGTACGGGCCGCCAGGTCGGTGGGCAGGTTGTCCTGCCCACCGATCCACTCCCCGCCGATCCACGCCTCGGCGCGCTGCAGGCCGCCCCGCTCACCGGAGACCAGGTCGATCGCGCCGTCGTCGGCGCGGTCCGCCCAGCGGGGCATCGACACCTGCGGGTCGCCGTGGAAGCTGGCCAGGGCCGCCAGGGACGCGTCGAGACAGTTGTTGGCCCGGCCCGGCTGCGCCGGCCCGCCGTCGTTGACCAACCGGCCGTACGGGTGCGTGGACGGGTCGGCGAAGACCGCGTACCCCTCCGGCGTGGCCAGGCTCGCGGCCAGGTCGTCCTGGTATCGCGGGTCCTCCAGGGGTGCCAGCTCGTTCGGTCCGTACCGCCGGCTCTGCGGCAACGACGGCGCGGGACCGACGTCGGTCAGGCCGTCGGGTCTTCCGTCGGCCAGACCTGGCGGCCGGTGATCCGGCCCTCCCGGCGGGCCGTCGTGTACCGCTTCACGACCAACGGTGGCGGCAGGCTGGGATGCGCGGTCACCACTCCCGTCCGGTCGATGATGAAGACCCCCTGGCCCATCTGTCGACCCTGGGACCGCTGCTGCGGGGAGAGCGTCTCCTGGGCTGCCCAGCCGAACTCGAACGGGAAGACCGCCACCGGGTTGTCCGTCCCGAGCAGCCGAGTCATCAACTGCTGGACTTCCTCCCTGCTCATCGGCATAGCCGGGATGCACCTCCATCGACCACAGGTTGTGCGTCAGTCCAACATAGTCGCCCGGGAGCGGGCCGGTGGTGGTGCTGGCGAACAGCGGGTCCCACCACACCGGCCCGTCCGCGCCGTCCGGGTGCACCAGCAGGAAGGCATGCTGGGCTGCCGGCTGGGTGTGGCCGTCCGCGTCGAGCAGCGGAGCGGCGTTCTCGTCGAACTGCACCCAGTCCACCACGACCACCGCCGCCGCGCCCGGCCCCGCGTCGCGGACGCTCTGGTACAGCTCCGCGTACCGGTCGGCCATCGCCTCGGCCCGCTCGGCGGGGGTACCGGGCATCGCGTCGTTGGCACCGTCACCGACCCAGTCGCCACCGATCCAACTCGCGATCCGGTCGACGCCCGCCAGCTCGCCCAACTCGGTCTCGATCGAGCCGTCGTCGAGCCGATCCGGCCAGCGCGGATGGGACACCTGTGGATCACCGTAGAAGCTGGCCAGCGCGGCGAGCGTGGAGTCGACGCAGTTGTTGCTCCGCCCCGGCTGGTCCGGTCCACCGTCGTTGATCAGCCGCCCGTACGGGTGCGTGGCCGGGTCGGCGAACACCGCGTACCCGTCGGGGGTCCGCAGGCTGTCCGCGACGTCGTCCTGATAGCGCGGATCCTCCAGCGGCGCCAACTGCTCCGGCCCGTACTGCCGGGTGTCCGGCATCGGCCAACCCTGCATGTCGGGCCAGATCGCGGCGTTCGGATCAGCGAACCGCAGGTCGACCAGCGACGCCGGATCAGTGCTCTGCTCGATCCTCGGCCCGTCGTCCGACGCGGTCGAATCCGGCGGCAGGAACGCGCTCGTGACGCCGTCGGCCTGCGCCGGACGGACCGGGTCGCCCTCGGCGTCCAGGACGATGGCCCAGACGTCACCCACCCGTACGCCGTGCAACGGGTCGGTGTCGGAGATCAGTTGGTTCTGGCCGTCGAGCCACACAATCGTGCCGTCATGGTTGACCGCGTTCCAGGTGTGCCCGCCCGGCTGGTCGGACCAGGTGTTGACAATCAACACCGCCGAGCCTGGACCTGCCGCACGAAGCGCGTCGGCGACCGAGTCCAGGGCGTTGGTGCCGTTGCCCTGGTGGGCGAAGCGGGACCGAAGTGCCTGCTCCTGACGCGTCGTACTGCCCGCCTCGACCTGCGTAGACGGCACCGTCGGCGCAGCCACCTCCGGTCGTCCAAACCAGGTCGACAGGACCGAGAGCCCGACATCTGCGCAGTTGTTGTCGCGCCCTGGGACGGTGGGTCCACCGTCGTTGACCCGCCCAGCCCAGGGGCCACGCGGATCCGGGTGTACCACGGGTTGCCCGGTCGTCGCATCGCGCGGCACCGCCGCCTCGAGTGACTGCTGATCGGCTGGGTCGGGCGGGATCAGGCCGTCAGGCCGACCGTAGGGGCGGTTGTCGCTCAACGGCGGACCGTTGCCGACAACGCCGGGCACGGTGGGCTGATAGGTGCCGACGTCCCGGTCCGGGTCCGTGATGGGCTCTACGCCGAATTGCGGCAGGAAGTGTGCGCATGATCGACACGGCGGTCGGTAATGTCCCAGCTCATAGGTAACGCCGTCGGAGTGTGCGGGTTTTACCTGATGCGTGACGATCCGTGCCCCTCGGAGCGCATCCAGGGCCCACTGATCGAAGGTTCCGGGCTTACCTAAAGCCTCCCACTGTTGTTCGAGTCGGTAGAGCTGGTCGGAGATCAGGGCAACCTCCGCGCACTTGCCGTGTCCGCCGCCGACACCGTCGGCCAGGGCAGCCGCCGTCCGGCCCAGAGCGGCTTGCGCGAGCCGATGCACGCTCGGTTGCGTGGCCGGCGTGGTGCCCTTGTTCGCCGTCATGCTGGTATGCGTGGTGATCTCGCCATTGGGCATGAGCAACGCCCCGGCCGTGCCGGGTTGCTTGGCCTTCGAGATCGTGCTGGCCTTGACCGCCGCACGGACGGTCTCGGCCAGCGTCCGTGCCGCCTCGATCAGCGAACGCTCCGCATCCGGGCCGGTGGGATCACCGGCCACGGTCGTCGGGTCAGTCTCCCAACTGTGCGTACCGCGGCCGGTCGGTGAGTTCGACCGCCGGATGGTGTCCGGGTTCACCTGCCCGGTGTCCGTCCCCGGCCCGACCGGCCCGCTGTTGACGGTGCTTCCGGTGCTGGCCGGCACCGGGACCACGACCGGCCCGTCGGTCTGCGAGACCTGGTCGGTCCGCCCCAGGGCAGGGTCGCCTGTGGTGTCGGGAGCGGTCGGTCCGGTGGTGTCGACGGTGGTGGCTGCCGGGTCGCTGCCCGCCGTCTGGGCCGGCACCGTGGGCGCGGTCGGCACGCCCACGTCCGTCCGGCCCGGCACAGGTCGGTTGTCCGGGCGGCTCGTGGTGTCCTGCCGAGCCGGTACGCCCTGGGCCGGAGTGGCCTGCTGGTTGGGGGCGCTCTGCGGGGGGCCGGCACCGGGCTGGGTGGGGTTGGTCGAGGTCGGGCCGGTGGACGGGGAGAGCGCGACCGATCCCGCCGAGTTCGCGGCGGCCGGATTGACGGTCGGCCCGATCGGAGGCGTACGGTTCGCCGCCGGCTGCGCGGTGGGGTTGGTGGTGCCGGGTTGAGTGGTGGTCGCCGCAGTGTTCGTGCCGGTCGCCGGCGGGCCGGCGGTGGTCGGCGGTGCGGTGTTGGCCGACGGTACGGCGTTGGGGCCTGCCACCACCTGAGGACCGGTGGACACCGTTGATCCGGCCGGTGGAGCCGAGTTCGCGGCGGGCGGGACCGTCGCAGCGACGGTGCCCGGCGTCTGAGCGGCCGGCGGCGCGGTGACCGAGGTTCCGGGAAGTACGGCTGGTGGCGTGTCCGCAACGGTGGGATCGGCGCGAACGTCGACAGACCTGGTGTCGGCGAGGCCGCCAGTGGTGGGTGTCTCGGTCACGCTGCGGGCGGGTCCCGCCGTGCTGTCTCCGGGTGTGGTGGTACCCGCTTCCGGCCCCGGAACCGTCACCGGTCCACCGCTGGCCTGATCGGTGGAGCCACTGCCGAGCCGGTCGGCACCGACCGAGTCGGGGGTCGGGGCGGCCTGCCCGTCTGGGACACGCTGCGTAGTGGTGTCGCTGGTGGGTGGGCTTGTCGCGGCGGTGTCGCCGGCAGGCGCCGTGGCCGCACCCTCGACGACGACACCGGCCGGAGTTCCGGTCACGCTGTCCGTCGTGGTCGGAGCACCCGTCGTAGCCGCGTCGGCCGACGGGACCGCCGAGGTGTCGGCCGGCGAGGTGACCACCGTTTCGACGGTCGGCGGCGCGAGGCTGATCGAGCCTGAGCCATTGTCCGGCACGGTGTCTACGGGAGTGGTGTCGATGTTCCCGTCGCCGGGGACGTTCAGCGCACCATCGGCGCCACCGGTGACCGTCGCGCCGGAATCGGCACTGGTGTTGCCGGTGCTGCTTCCCGACGCTCCGTTGGTGGCGGCACCACCGTTGACGCCACCCGTGGCACCGGCTCCGGCAGAGCCGGTGCCCGCGCCGACGTTGACGCCGCCGACGTTGCCGAGACCGTTGGCGTTGCCGACGTTCAGCGCCGGGTCGATCCCACCCGCCGGAAGGCCGGCGCCCGGGTTGAAATCCGCACCTGTTCGGCCGAGGCCCCAGTTGGTGACGTTCGCACCCACGTTGCCCATGCTGCTGCCGATCATGGTCAACCCGGTGCGGCCGGCGCCGCTGGTGAACCCGCCGAGGAACGCCTCCGCGCCGGGCATGGCCCACTGGCCGTTGACCGTGCCGTTGGCGAGCACGCTGGCCGCAGGGGACACGACCGCGTTCTGCATGCCGGAGGCGAAACTCCTGCTGCCCCAGCGAACCACCCCGCTGCCCGGGAAGGTGAGACCGGAGGGGCTGAACGAGAAGGGCATCCGGGGTGCCAGCCGCCGGCCCGCGAAGCTCATACCGGTGCCGAGCACACCGCCGAACGCGCCGCCCACCCCGGCGGTCAGCGTCCGGTTGCCGTCCCACTGCCGCCGCTCGCCGGTGTGCATCTGGTATGCCTGGGCACCCACATCAATGATCAGCTCTTCGCCGATCTCCTCGACCAGTTCCAGGCCGAGCCGGGTCATCCCCTGCCGGAAGCCCTGGCTGCTGACGATCTGCCCGAGGCGGGTGCCGGCCGTGCGCAGCGCCGTCTGCATGCCGGCGCGGGTGAGCAGTTGCCGACCCATCTGCGCCATCAACCGGCGGAAGGCGACCGTCACGGCCTGCCGTCCGGCCGCCAGGATGCCCGGGATCGCGCCGGCCGACACGCCACCCAGCCATGCCATCAACAGCGCGACGAAGACCGCGATGACGGTGATGAAGACCGCGATGAGCACGGTCAGCTTGGCGTACTCGATCTCCAGAGCGGCCTGGTCGCAGCCGGCGGCGTACGCGGCGGCGACCTCCTGCATCAGCGGCAGGCCGGTGTTCGGGTCGACGGCGATCTGGTTCCACAGCCCGCCGAACGCCTCGCCGGCACCGCCGCCCCATGCTTGCAGGATCTTCATGACCGCCGGGTCGGCCTCGCCCAACGCCTCGGTGATCGCGTCCGCCATCACCTGCCAGCCGTCGGCGAGCTCCCGCATCTTGTCTTCGTCGCCGCTGGGCCACGCCTCGCCCGCGCTGACCCAGCAGATGGCGTCCCAGACCCACGCGTACTCGCCCAGCGAGTTCCTGGGATTGGGTACCGCCACCCCGTGCGCCCCTCCGTCCGATGTCGACCGGTGTACGGTCGCCGGCTACTTCTCCTCGCCGCCGAACAGCACGCGGGTCATGTCGTCGACGTCGACGGTGCCCTCGACCGCACCCTTGACGGTCGGGCCCAGCAGCTCCACCACCGGCACCAGACCGTGGCCCATGTCGAGGACCTTCTGTGCCGGCTGGTCGTCGCCGCCGAGGTAGTTCTTGTTGAACTCGTTGCCCGGCTCGTCGTCGCCCCAGGGCCGACCGCCGTTGAGGGTCTCGATCGTCGCGGCGGCACTCCGGAAGCGCATGGCCAGCAGGGCACCGGCAGAGCCCAGTTGGTTGGCACCGTCCAGAGCCGCGTCGGGCTTGACGAAGGTCTCGCGCAGCTCGCTCACCGCTTCTCCTCCCCGGGCAGGTCGCTGTCCAACTGTCGGAAGATCCCGTCGAGATCGTGGTCGATGTATGCCTGGAACTGGCTGTCCGGCACGTACGGCTGGAGAAGCTGCTCGACCTCGGCCATGGCCTTCTCACTCGCCCGGCGAATCGTCTCGGTGACGGTGGCGGAGAGCTCCTTGGAATCCGGCCGGCGGTAGATGCGCGGGTCGAACTCGACCTTCGTCACCTGCCCACGGGGCCCGGCGGTCACGGTGACCAGGCCGTCGTCGGAGGTGACCGTGGCCTTCACCGCCTTGATCTTCTGCTGGAGATCGCCCACACCGGAACGCATCCGCTCGAACTGAGCCATCAGTTCGTCGGCCCGCGCGCGTAGCGCCTGTACGTCCATGGCGTGTCCCTCCCCGCGCCCGTCCGGTCCGTCCCGCGCCCGTCCCTGCCGGCGCACGTCCACGTCTCACCCGCGCCTCGGGCGTGGCGACTCGACCATACTGAATGGGCGCGACATCGGGGTGGTCGGTCTGCGGCCGAGCGTCGTTAGGATGCACCGGCACCCGTCGACGGGGAGGTGGGCAGGCAATGTTCCGTGACCGTCCGATAGCGGCGTTTGCCCTCGTGGGAGCCGTCCTGGCCACGATGGTGACCGCGCCTGTCCCCACCCCGGCCCGGGCTGATCCGACGATTTGCCAGAATCCGAGCGATCCGGGAGAGATGAACATCGAGACCCCGTGGCACCAACGGTGGTTGGCGCCACAGCGGGTCTGGCCGTTCAGCACCGGTGCGCGGGTGAAGGTCGCGGTGATCGACTCCGGCACGGACAGCACCCATCCCCAGATGACCGGGCGGGTGGCCACCGGATTCGACGCGTTGCGCGGCGCACCGGGCGGCAATGTGGACTGTGTGTCCCACGGCACCGCCGTGGCCAGCATCATCGCGGCCGGTCGGATGGAGGGGGTCGGGTTCTACGGCCTGGCTCCGGACGCCACGATCGTGCCGATCCGGGTCAGCGAGCGCAACGCCAACGAGCAGCCGGGCACCGGCGGTGAGACCGTCACCGGCGCGGTCTTCGCCGAGGCGATCCGGCGGGCGGTCGACGAGGGTGCCAAGGTCGTCAACATGTCGGTGACGCTCTACTACTACGACAAGGACGTCGAACAGGCCGTCAAGTACGCGGTGGATCGGGACGTCGTACTGGTGGCCGCCGCCGGCAACCAGCATCAGGACGGCGCCCGTCCCGACCCGGTGCCGTACCCGGCCGAATTCGACGGGGTGATCGGCGTGGGCGCCGTCGACCAGAACGGGGCCCGGATCAGGCAGTCCCAGATCGGACCGTACGTGGACGTCGTCGCGCCGGGCGGGGCGGTGGTGGCCGCCACCCGCGTGTTCGGGCACAGCGTCTGGGACGGCACCAGCTTCGCCGCTCCGATGGTGAGCGCCACCGCCGCGCTGATCCGTGCGGCCGAGCCGAACCTGTCGGCCAAGGAGGTCACCCGGCGGATCCTGGCCACCGCCGATCCGGCGCGGGGTGACGCCGAAGCCGGCTACGGCAGTGGGGTGGTCAATCCGTACCGCGCCGTCACCGAGCGGCTGACCACCGCGTCACCGGTCCCTCAGCAACCGCTGCCCGACGTGCCGTACGACGCCGCAGCGGCGGCCCGTGCCGAGCGGTGGGCGGCCTTCGGCCGGTGGGCGCTCTGGGTCGGCCTGCCGCTGGCGGTGCTCGCGGTCGGTGTGGCGGTGTTGGCGACGTTGCTACCGCGCGGGCGACGCACCAGGTGGCAGCCCGCCCGGCCGTCCGCCCCACCCGCCCCGACCCCCGAGATCGACGAGCCCGAGGAGGCGTTCTTCCGGGTGCCGACGTCGACGACACGCGGCTGACCAGCACGGCGGTGTTCCCAGGGCTACGGTGAGACGCCGACGGCCCGGCACAGAGCCGGGCCGTCGAGGTGTCTCTCGGTGGCGGGGTCAGCCGCCGAACTTCTGCCGGTTCGCCGCCTCGCGGGCCTGCATCTTGCCCGCCGACTCGCGCAGCGCGCGCTCGATCCGGGTGAGCAGGTCACGCAGGTCGTTGGCGGCCGACTCCCACTCGCCCTGCCGCTGGAAGTACGCCTCGCGGGCATCGCCGTCCCAGGTGGCGAGCAGCGGGGCGATGCTGGACTTGAGCCCGTCCAGCTCGCTGGTCATGTTCCGGACCGCACCACCGCAACTGTCCGCCGCCGCGTTCAGACCGGCGAAGTTGTACCGAATCTCCGTCATGACTTGTCTCCCCGTCAGAGCTTCAGTGCCGCGGTGATCTGGCCGGCGGTCGCTCCCGCGCCTTCCATGTCCGACCGGATCTCCTCGTCGCTGACGTCGTAGTCCTTACCGGCCGATCCCACGGCCTCGGCGATCGCGCGAAGCGCGACGTTGAGCCGGGCCATGTCCTGGTCGAACCGCTCACGGACCTGGTGGAAGGAACCCGCGCCAGCCCCCTTCCACTGGTCGTACAGCGGAGCGAGCTGGTCCATCAGCGAGTTGAGGTTGCCGGTGAGCCGGTCGGCGACGGCATCGACGTCACCCTCGGTCTTCAGCATCAAGCCGGTGTCGGTATTCATCGACATGGCGGAAGTCACCCCCGTCCTCGTTCGATCGCCCCGCGTCACCGGGGGCGGCCTGTCAGTCGGCGCTCACGCACCATCGTCGTACGAACGGTAACGGGTCGTGTCCAGTCGACGCTAGACCGGAAGCCCGGCCCACCCTTCCATTGTGGCTGGTCGGGTCACTCCGGGTCGAGTGCGCGCTTGGCGGTCGCCGGGTCCAGGGCGGGGCCGGCGGGCAGCCGGACCACCAGGCTCGCCGGCAGGCGCACCGGCTGCACGCCGGAGTAGCCGAGCATCGCCGCCACCCCCTCGGATGCCAGCGGGTAGCGGTAGCCGATGTCGGTGACGAGGTTGAGGGTGCCGGTCCGCTGGTCCGGCGAGGGCACGGCGTCGACCAGGACGCCGAAGCCGGGTGCGATCACCACCCGGTCGGCCAGTGGGACTCCGTCACCGGTCTGCTCCCCCGTCCGCACCGGCTCGCGTACCGGTTGCACCTGGGCGTCGAGCAGCACCGTCGGCTCGTCCTGGTCCGGCTGGTACGCGGCGCAGACGGCCGGTTGGTCACCGGTCAGTCGGGCGATGACGGGCCGCTGCTCGGGGGCGCGGTGCCGCCCCTGGGCCGGCGCCTCACCCTTCGGCGCGGCGGCGGCGGTGCCGGCGGCGAGTTCGAGTGCCCGGGGCTCCGAGGAGTCCGGGTACGCCGCGCGGGTCTCCGGGTCGGCCAGCACCACGTCCGCCTGCACCGGGGTCAGCGGCACGAGGCGGTTCCGCTCGGCCAGGTAGTGCTGACGCGTGGCGTTCTGGCTCTCCACCACGAAGACCTGGCCGACCCGGGCGTTCGACAAGGCGGACGAGGCCGCACCCCGGTCGGCGACCCGGCGGGGCGCGATCGGCTCTCCGGCGGGCAACGCGTTCAGCCAGGCGCCGCCGACCTCCACCACCGGTTCACCACCCAGGGTGAGCCCCTCCAGCACGATCTTCTCGTTGCGGATCTCGTACCGGTGGTCACGCCAGACCAGGTGCAGGCGCTCGGTCTTGCGGTCGCGTACCAGCAGCCCCTCGTCGCCGGGCTCGCGCCCGCCCTCGGGTGCCCGGCCCACGGTGAGCACGGTGGTGGCGACGATCCCGCCGGCCGGGTTGCGGGCGGGTTGCGTGCACAGCGTCCACGGTCCGTCCAGGATCCGGTTGGCGGCCGGCAGCGCGTCCGGGGCGAACGGGATGCCGATACGGGGACCACGGGGCGTGCCGACCAACGAGTTGCGGGAGACCGACACGGTCGGTGCCGCGGACTCCATGGCCAGCAGGGCGGAGGCGTAGTTGAGCACCGGGTGCAGACGACCCTCCCGGTACAGGTAGCGGGTGCCGGTTTCCTTCTCCAGGATGACCGCGCCGCCCTCCTTCCACTTCGTGGCACCGCCGGGGCGAAGCAGGCCGTAGACGCCGACCGCCCCCAGGAACAGCACCGCCACCATCACGCTGGCGAAACCGGCACCACCGAGCCGACGGAACGGCGCGGACTCCGGGTCGGGCTCGCGCGCCACCAGCGCGGAGGTCATCCGTTGCACGAAGAACTGGTACGACTGGACCTGGTCCCGCCGCGACGGCATGGCACCCCTCCCCCTGGCGTACACCGACACGGTCACGTGGGCCGCGCCGCGCGGTGCCTACCATATGCAGGGTGCCGGGGCAGCCGATGCCCGCACCCGGCCCCGCCCGGCGAAACCGAACTCGGCAGTCCGAGGAGTCGTTCGATGATCAGTCGCGAGCAGGCCCTGGCCATCGCACGCCAGTGGGCCGGCGGGCACCAGCCGGTACTCGACGTGACCCTCTTCGAGTTCGATCTGGGCTACGTGGCGTGTCTGGTCGAACCGGTGGCGTCCACGACCGACGGGCCACCCACACCGCCGCCGTCCACGGGCTACCCGCGCGCCGTCGTGGACCGGGAGACCGGCGAGGTGTCCCAGTGGCCCTCGCTGCCCTGGCAGGTGGTCGCCGAACGGTACGCGCAGCGCCGAGGGGCCGAGGGGCGGTTCCCGCCGGACGTGCGGGCCGTGCTGGAGCAGGCGGGGTGGTTCCCGGGCCGCGACCTGAGCGCGTCGGTGGACCACTGGATGCGACGCTTCGCCGACGAACTCACCGGGCTGGAGTGTTTCCCCGCCGCCCGCGCCGCGATGGTCGAATTCGGCGGCCTCCAGCTTCCTCAGTTCGGTCGCAGCGGTCGGCTCGGCGGAGGTTTCACCAGTTACATCCACCCGACCCGGGGTGGTGTCACCACCGTGGGCGCCCGCGAGTTCATCGAGGAGTTCGACAATCCGGTCTATCCGATCGGGAACAACGAGGACGGACCCTCCGAACTCGTCGTGGACGCACAGGGACGCGTCTTCATGCTCCACTGGGCCGACGACTTCTTCGTCGGACCCGACATCGACACCGCCATCGTCAAACTCATCCGAGGCGGCCCGATGACCGAGGCCAGCGACCTCGACTGGCCGAAGTGAGGGTCAGCCGTTGATGGCGCGCATGAAGGCGTACAGGCCCAGCACGCTGCACGCCACCGGCACGATGGCGAGTTGGAGCAGGATGTCGCACACGTCGCCGAGGCGGGCCAGCCGGGGCGACGGGGGGCGTCGGCTGTAGGCGAGCCCGGCGGCGGCGGCGAGCCCGGCGGCGACCAGGGCCACCGGCAGCACCGCCAGCACCCGGGCGGCGGTCGACGCGTCGGCTGCACCGACCAGCGGCAGCAGGCCCAGACCGGCCAGACCGGCGGCGAGCATCGGCACCCGGTGCCGGACCGTCGTCACCAGCCGGGCCCGCAGCAGGTAACCGAGTGAGATCACTCCGGCCAGCAGCATGGCGGCGACGGCGCCGGTGGCGGTGAGCACGATCAGGCAACTGACGGTGATGACGAAGGCACCGAAGATCATGCCGGTGAGCACCTCGTCGGCGCGGGCGGTGGCCTGGTAGACGATTTCCCGTTTGGGCTGCGGCTCGTCGCGCAGCAGGTCCTCGGCGGTACGCGGCAGTGCCGGCATCGGCATCTTGCCGAGCCGTACGGACAGCAGTGGCATCGCCGGCAGTAGGAGGGCCACCGCGCTGACCACGACGGCGGTGCCCTGGGCGGCGTCCATCGAGCCGAAGGCGAGCAGCCCGCCGACCATGCCCCAGAATCCGACGAAGACGGCGGCGACGAAGACCCGGGTCGCGTCGCCGACGCCGAGCAGACCGAGCAGGCCGGAGAGCAGCAGCACGGCGGAGCCGAGCAGCACGTGTGGCGCGCCCAGCGCCCAGACCGACTCGCCGGAGCCGATCACCAGCACACCGCCGACGAAGGCGTAGGGCAACCCGGCCGCGGCGACGACCGCTCCGGCCAGGGAGTCGGCCATCGCCCGGGACAGCACGATCCCGCCGGCCAGCAGCACCACGGCCGTGCCGAGCGCGACCGCGCCACCGAGCCAGCCGGGTTCGGTGGAGGTGACGATCACGACCAGGCCGAGCAGAAGCAGTACGCCCGCCACGATCAGGCCGGTCAGTCGGGTCGCGAACGGGGTCCAGGCGACGCCGCGACGTCGGGCACCGTCGGCGACGGCCTCCATCAGGTCGTCGTACGCCAGTTCCGGCCACTCGGTGCGGCGCGGCACCAGGTGCAGCGTCTCGCCGTCGCGGATGCTCTGGGCGGCGAGCGTCCGGGTCAGGTCGACGGCGCTGCCGTCGCTGCGCCGGAGCATCCACCCGCCGTGGCCGGTGCCGTCCGACGGTTCCTCGTCGGCCTGCCGCAGTACCGCGGGCATCAGCCCGACGAGCGGCAGATGCTCGGGCAGCGCGAGGTCCAGCCGTCGGTGCGGGGCGACGACGGCGATGCGCGCGAGTCCGGTTCCGGCCTGGGTGACCACTGACGACCCCTCGGTACGAGGAGCGGGCCGATGGGCCCGCGGCTGTCCTGACGGGAGAAGGCTACCTACCATGTGCCGGTGGCGCGGGTGCCGGTTCTCCGCGACCGCCGAGCGCACGGGGGTCGGGCGTACGCAGCACGCCCGCGAGAGGCAACGGAGGTCTGTCACGTGAGCACCGTGGTCGTCAAACGACCGGCGCGGCAGCCGGAGCCCGAGTATCCCTCCGGCGAGGTGCTCCTGGAGGCGCCGCCCGAGGTGCCCGCGCCGACCGGTAAGGCGTGGGGGCAGATGATGATGCTGCTGCCGATGCTCGCCGGTTCGTTCGCGATGGCCCTGATGTTCGCCGGGCGGGGCGGGTCGACCCTCGGGTACGTCACCGGTGGCCTGTTCGGGCTCTCCGCCATCGGCATGCTCGGCTCACAGTTGACCAACAACGCGGGTGGGCCGGGCAAGCAGGAGATGCTCCAGCGCCGCCGGGAGTACATGACGCACCTGTCGCGGCAGCGTCGCCGGGTGCTCAAGACGATCCGCAAGCAGCGCGAGGCGGCCTTCTACCGGCACCCGGACCCGGACATCCTCTGGTCGCTGCCGCTGGGGCAGCGGTTGTGGGAGCGTCGGCGCGGGGACGTGGACTTCGGCACGGTCCGGATCGGGTTGGGTCCGCAGGAGTTGGCCACCCCTCTGGTACCGCCGCCGGCCACGTCGCTGGAGAAACTGGAGCCGATGTGCGCCCTGGCGTTGCGTCGTTTCCTCACCACCTACGGTGAGGTGCCCGACCTGCCGGTGACCATGGCGCTGAACGGGTTCGCCCGGGTACACCTGCGTGGCGACGTCGACGCCGCGCGGGGCATGGTCCGGGCGGTGCTGGCCCAGGCCGCCGCGTTCCACGCACCGGACGACATGTTGATCGCGATCTGTGTGGCACCGGATCGGCGGGCCGAGTGGGAGTGGACCAAGTGGTTGCCGCACGCCCTCCACCCGTCGCGCACCGACGCGTTGGGTCAACTGCGGTTGGTGTCGCCCTCGGTGACCGGCCTGGAGGCGATGCTCGACGACGTACTCGCCAGCCGACCCCGGTTCAACGCCAGCGGCGGCGGTCAGCAGGTCGCCGGACCGCACGTGCTGGTGGTCGTCGACGGCGGTGACACCGCCGGTTCCGACCACCTGATGACCGAGGGCGGGGTGGAGGGGGTGACCCTGCTCGACCTCTCCACTCCGGCGCCGCGACTGCTCGACCGGGCGCGGCTGGTGTTGGAGGTGTCGGCGGACCGCAGGCTGGACAGCGTCACGGTGGACGGGCCGGCGGAGATCGGGCGGGCCGACGACTGCCGACCGGCCGAGGTCGAGGCGCTGGCCATGCAGTTGGCCCCGCTGCGTCTGTCGGCCGCCTCGCGCAGCGGCGGCGACACGCCGCTGACCGGCGAGTTGGGCCTGGCCGACCTGCTCGACATCGGCGACCCGTACGAGTTCGACGTCGACCGGGGCTGGCAGCCGCGACCCAACCGCGACAAGTTGCGGGTGCCGATCGGGATCGGCAGCGACGGCGGGCCGGTCGAGCTGGATCTCAAGGAGTCCGCGCAGGACGGCATGGGGCCGCACGGGCTGCTCATCGGCGCGACCGGGTCCGGCAAGTCCGAGCTGCTGCGGACCCTGGTGCTGGCGCTGGCGGCCACCCACTCGTCGGAGAACCTCAACTTCGTCCTGGTCGACTTCAAGGGTGGCGCCACCTTCACCCGGCTGGACGGGTTGCCGCACACCAGTGCGGTGATCACCAACCTGGCCGACGAGCTGCCGTTGGTGGACCGGATGACCGACTCCATCAACGGCGAGTTGGTCCGCCGCCAGGAACTGCTGCGGTCCGCCGGCAACTACGCCTCGCAGCGCGACTACGAGAAGGCCCGGGCGGCGGGCGCACCGCTGTCGCCGTTGCCGAGCCTGCTCATCATCTGTGACGAGTTCTCCGAGCTGCTCACCGCGAAGCCCGACTTCATCGACATGTTCGTGCAGATCGGCCGGGTCGGCCGGTCGCTCGGTGTGCATCTGCTGCTGGCCAGTCAGCGGTTGGAGGAGGGGCGGCTGCGGGGGCTCGACACCCACCTGTCGTACCGGATCGGTCTGCGGACCTTCTCGGCGATGGAGTCGCGGGTGGTGCTCGGTGCCACCGACGCGTACGAGTTGCCTCGGTCGCCGGGGCACGGCTACCTGCGGTTCGGCACCGAGCCGCTGGTGCGGTTCAAGGCCGCGTACGTCTCCGGCGCGTACCGGAGCAAGACCGCCGCGGCGGTCGCGGCGGGTGACGGCGGGGACCGGGTACGCGAGTACACCACCGCCTACGTCGCCCCGCCGGTGACCCGCACGCCGAAGCCGGAGGAGACGCCGGAGCCGGCCGACGGGGTCGGCGAGAGCGTGCTGGACATCCTGGTCGGGCGGCTCGCCGGCCGGGGCAAGCCGGCCCACCAGGTGTGGTTGCCGCCGTTGGCGGAACCGCCGACGTTGGACCAGTTGCTGCCGCCGTTGACCGCCGACCCGACGCGCGGGGTGACCGTGGCGCACGCCGGTCTGCTGGGCGAGTTGCAGGTGGCGGTGGGCATCGTCGACAAGCCGTTCGAGCAGCGCCGGGACGTGCTCTGGTTCGACCTGGGCGGGGCGGCCGGGCACGCGGTGATCGTCGGTGGTCCGCAGAGCGGCAAGAGCACCCTGCTGCGTACGGTGGTCACCTCGCTGGCCCTGACGCACACCCCTCGGGAGGCCCAGGTGTACTGCCTCGACCTGGGCAGCAGCGCGCTCTCCTCGCTGCGCGAGCTGCCGCACGTCGGGTCGGTGGCGACCCGGCTCGACGCCGGGCTGGTGCGCCGTACGGTGGCCGAGTTGCAGTTGCTGATGGGCGAGCGGGAACGCCGGTTCGCCGAGCGTGGTGTGGACTCGATGTCCGAGTACCGGCGGGCGCGTCGCCACGGGCAGCACGACGACGACCCGTTCGGCGACGTCTTCCTGGTCATCGACGGCTGGGCCACCCTGCGGTCGGAGTTCGAGGATCTCGAACCCACCATCAACGACATCGCCAACCGTGGTCTGTCCTTCGGCATCCACCTGATCGTCACCGCCGGGCGGTGGATGGACCTGCGTCCGGCCGTCCGGGACGTCTTCGGCACGCGCCTGGAGCTGTGGCTGGCCGACGCGAGCGACTCCAACCTGGACCGTCGGGCGGCGATGAACGTGCCGGACAAGTCACCGGGACGCGGTATCACGCCGGACGGCC
Source organism: Micromonospora sp. NPDC049900 (assembly GCF_044461025.1). Taxonomy (NCBI): domain Bacteria; kingdom Bacillati; phylum Actinomycetota; class Actinomycetes; order Micromonosporales; family Micromonosporaceae; genus Micromonospora; species Micromonospora sp. NPDC049900. The sequence goes on along the minus strand of NZ_JBITKM010000016.1, from coordinate 100,007 downwards.
AGCAGTTCCTCGCGGCGCTGCCCCGCGCCGACGGCGCGCAGGAGGCGGAGACCCTGCCCGAGGGGGCGCGCAAGCTGGTCACCGACCTGGCCGCCGCGTGGCAGGGCCCAGGTGCCGCGCCGATCCGGTTGCTGCCGCCGGTGGTCCCCTACGGCAGCCTGCCGGACACCGGCCGTCCGGGGGTGCCGATCGGTATCGCCGAGGTGGACCTGCGACCGGTGCACCTGGACTTCGCCGCCGATCCGCACTTCATCCTGTTCGGCGACGGCGAGTCGGGCAAGAGCACCTTCCTGCGGGCGCTGGCGCAGACGATCGTCGACCGCAACGAGCTGACCCAGGCGCGGCTGGTCCTCGTCGACTACCGGCGCAGCCTGCTCGGTGACATCGACTCGCCGCACCTGATCGGATACGGCTCGACGGCTCAGGTCACCGAGGGCATCGTGACCGAGGTCGCCGCGGTGATGCGGGACCGGCTGCCCCCGCCGGACATCAGCGCGGAGCGGTTGCGGGCCCGCGACTGGTGGAAGGGCCCCGACCTGTACGTGCTGGTCGACGACTACGACCTGGTGGCGGGGGCGGGCAGTAATCCGCTGACCCCGCTGCTGGAGTTCCTGCCCCAGGCCCGGGACATCGGTCTGCACCTGGTCATCGCCCGACGCACCGGTGGCGCGAGCCGGGCGTTGTACGAGCCGGTGCTGATGCGGCTGCGGGAGATCAGCACGCCGGGCATCGTGATGTCCGGCAACCGGGACGAGGGGGTGCTGCTCGGCACCGTCCGTCCCGGACCGCTGCCACCCGGCCGGGGCTGGCTGGTGTCCCGGCGCGGCGGGACCCGATTGGTGCAACTGGTGCACCTCCCACCGCGCTCCTGAGCCTGGTACGGGGTTGCCCGGACGGCATACCGTCGGCCAGAGTGGATTAGCCTGCGCGGCTGCGGGACCGGCCTCGCGGGGCGATGGCCGGCCGCGCCGGTGCCAGGTGAGTGATCGGGGGAGGGACATGGGCGACGAATGGCTCGTCGACGAAGAGATCAACGTCGACATCCAACAGCTCAAGGACTTTGCGCAGGCGATCCAGAAGGAGTTGGACGAGAACTTCCGGCCCAGTTTCGAGGGCGGCCTGCAACCCATGCTCACCGTGCAGGCGCCGTTCGGCGGCGGCGGGATGAAGGAGGCCGCGTTCTTCCGGGGCCGGCACGACGAGAGCCGGATGGCGGTGTCCCACCTGATGGGTGACGCGATGAAGGGACTCGTCGCGCTCAGCACCGCCGCCATGTCCATCTCGGCGGAGTACCTGACCGGGGACGCGCTCGCCCAGGCCACCAACGACGACGTCTTCAACGCGTTCCACGCGGTCGACGGTCAGGAGACCCTGAGTGGCGCCTGGCAGGAGGGCAACGCCGACGACCCGGCCGGGGTGGTTCCGCCGGAGGCCGCCGACCCCGTGCCCATGAACCCCTACTACGGCATGGACTCCTGCCCCACCGGCGACCAGCGGGAACAGGCACCGGAGTGGGCTCAGCGGGAGGTCGTCGGTGAGGGCTCCGGCGCGTACGTGATCCCGGGCGACAGCGAACGCATGCACGGCGAGGATCTCCGGCTGGACCAGTCGAGTCTGCAGTGACGGCGGGGCGGAACGTGGGACCTGAGGAGCGGGGATGAGCGACTACTACGGATGGCAGCCGCCGAGCTACCACATGTACTCAGGGGTGTCGGACGACTATGCGGCCGAGCGGGCCGCCCAGTCCACGCCGTACGAGCCCACGGCGTGGGACTCGGTGAACGTCGAGCAGATGTGGGAGTACGTCCGCAAGGAGAGCGACGAACGCACGACCGCCCTCGCCGAGATGTGGCGACGTGCCGCCAGTCTGCTCCAGGCGACCCGGGACAACCTCAAGCGCCACGCCGACTCGCTCGACGCCAAGTGGCAGTCGCCGGCCGCGCGCGTCTTCATGGGCCGGGTCGGTGCGACGCTGCACTCGCTGGACGAGTGGAAGACCGTGGCCACCAACAACGCCACCGGTCTGGAGCAGCTCGCCAGCAAGATCAAGACTACCCAGACCGAGATGCGGCAACTCTGGCTGGAGTACAAGGCCGAGCAGGTCAAGCAGGCGGACGTCCGCGCCGCTGACGAGGGCATCCAGTTGGGCGACCTCTTCGGCATCAACAACGGCAAGTCGTACGAGGACGTCCAGAACGAATACCACCAGCGCGCCAAGAACATCGTCAAGCCGCTGGCCGACTTCTACATCGACACGTACATCACGAACATCACGCGAGGCGGCAAGTTCAAGGGCCCGACCGACGCGGTGATCTTCGACCAGTCCAGTGTTCCCCGGCCGACGCCGCCGGGCGCACCGGGCGGCCGACCCGGCGCGCCCTCGCTCAACGGCGCCCGCCCGAACCGGCCGGACATGCCGAACCAGCCGAACGCGGGCGACCGGCCCGGCGATCCGGCCGCTCCGCCGCCGGGTACGCCGGGCGGCGTCAGCCTCGCCGGTGTCGCGTCCCCGGTCGCCCCGGCCGGGCCGCCCCCGGCCGCGCCACCACCGGTGAGCACGCCGAACGCTCCCGTCGCACCCGGCCCGGTGCCACCGCCGGTGACGGGTCCCGGGCTTCGTCCGGCCAACCCGGGCCTGAACCAACCGGGCTCGGGCGGACGACCGAACGCGCCCCGCACCTCGCTGCCCGGCGCCGGTGGACCCACCACGCCCGGCAGCCGAGGTGCGGCGCCGAACCGCCCCACCCTCCCCGGAGCCGGCGGACCGGGTAACGGCGCCGGAGCACCCCCGGGTGGCAAGCGGGGTCCCGCCCCGAACCGTCCGACCCTGCCCGGCAACACCGGTGCGCCGGGCGCACCGGGTGCGAGGCCGGGCCGAGCGGGCGGGCTGCGGCCCACCGGCTCGCCCACCCCACCGGCGTCCAGCCCGCAACTGCCGGGCTCCACGGCCCGGCCGGGCCAGCGGGGTGCCGCCCCCGCACGTCCGGCCACCTCGCCGCCGCCGAGCCTCGGCGGTCAGCGCGGCGCCGCACCCGGTACGCCACCCAGGGCGGGCTCCGCTCCGGGTGGCCGGAGCGCCACGCCCCCGGCCACGCCGTCCGGCAAGCCCACGCCCGGCACCGGTGCCCGGCCCGGCCTGACCGGCCGGACCGGCGCCGCCCGGCCGGCACCGACCACCGGCCCGGCGCCGTCGCTCGGCGGACGCCGCGTCGGGGGCTCCGTGCCCAAGCCGCGTTCCGGTCCGGCACGCGACGGGGAGCAGGAGAGCTGGGAGTACGGCGACGGCGACGACGAACTGTGGGTCACCGAGTCGTCCGCGGTCGGTGTGGTCGAGGCCCCGGCCGAGCAGCGCCCTCGCGAGCAGGGACGGGCGCTCGGGCAGGCCTGAGCAGCGGCGGGCCGGTCACCGGAATTCCGGTGGCCGACCCGTACCATGCGGTGACCGTCCACGTTCCTGACCGTCGGGGACCGGCGGCCCACAACGGAAGGCAGACGGGTATGCGAGTCCCCACCCGACCGGTGACGGCCGTGGCGTTGGCCGCCGTGGCCGCCTTGGTCGTGCCCGCCGCACCCGCGCTGGCCGACTCCACCAGGGACGATTCGTGGCACCTGTCGGCCCTGGAGCTGACTGAGATGCACAAGGTCAGCCGGGGCGACGGCGTCACCGTCGCGGTGATCGACACCGGGGTCGACGCGTCACACCCGGATCTCCGGGACAATGTCGTACCCGGCGTCGACCTCTACGACGACGAGGCCAGGGGCCGTGTCGACCGGGAGGGGCACGGCACCGGCATGGCCTCGCTGATCGCCGGGCACGGACACGGCCCGGGTAACCGGGACGGCGTACTCGGGATCGCACCGAAGGCCCGCATCCTGCCGGTCACGATCAAGAGCCCACGTGCCGCCGTGATCGCGCCGACCGCGATCGCCGCCGGCATCGACTGGGCGGTCGACAACGGCGCGGACATCGTCAACGTCTCGCTCGGCGCGAGCCACAGCGAGGAACTGAACCGGGCGGTGGACCGGGCGTACCAGCGGAACGTGGTCGTCGTCGCGGCGGTCGGCAACCGCAAGGACGCGATCATCGGTAACCCGGCCCGGCACCCCGGCGCGATCGCCGTGAACGGCACCGACCGGGCGGGTGTGATCAGCAAGGAGGCGGCGCTGCCGGCCGAGGAGGTCGACATCGCCGCGCCGGGCGAGGACATCGTGCAGGCCGCGCCCGGCGGCCGGTACGTCACCGCGGTCGGCAACAGCGGATCAGCCGCGATCGTGTCCGGGGCGCTGGCCCTGGTCAAGGCGAAGTACCCGAACCTGACCGCTTATCAGCTCTTCGAGCGGTTGCTTGAGACCACACGGGACGCCGGTGAGCCGGGCCGGGACCTGCACTACGGATGGGGTGCCCTGGACCTGCGGGCCGCCCTGACCGGTGAGCCGGACGGTCGGGGCCGCGCCGCACCGTCCCCCGGCGAGCCGGACCTCGACGCGGACCTGGCGGCGGCCCGTGCCGTGGAGGGCCCCGGCCCGGCGGAGACCATGGTCGTGGTCCTGGTCTGGGTGGGGATCCTGGTGCTTCTCGTCGGGGCCGTGACGGCTGTCGTGCTGTTGCGTCGCGCCCGTCGGGGCAGGGCCGTCGCGGAGCAGGACCGACCCGCACCCGTCGACCCGGCACCCGGCACGCCGCTCCCGTCGGGTGGGCCGGGATCCGACGAGCCCGCCGACGACTCGGTCTGGCGCCGGCCGCCGGGCTGACCGATGCGCCCCGAGGAGGAACCCGTGTCGTCCACACCCACCGGTGGATCTCCGTACCCGCCTCCCGGCCCACCGCCGGTGTCCGGCCCGTACCCGGCGCCTGCCCCTTCCCCGATCCTCGGCCCGGCACCGACGGTGGCCGCGCCGGCAGCGGCAGCTCCGTCCCACGAGGCCCAGGGCGCGCCGCCCGGCCTGCCCGCCCCCGGGCGGACGGCTGCGCCGCGTCCGCCCGTGGTCACGCTCGCGGTGCTGCTGATGGTGCCGGCGGTCGTCGTGTGGCTGGTCGCCGGGATCGCCTTCTTCCTGGCCATGCTGCGCACGGAGGGCACCGGGATCGGTCGGCTGCTGGTGGTGGGCATCGGTGGCGCCGTCCTCGCGCTCGCCCTGCTGGTGGTGTTCCTCGCCTCGCTCGGGATGATGATGGCCTGGCAGGGCGACGGCGCGGCCGGGCTGACCGTGCCGGCCGGCTTCACCTTCGGGATCTTCGTCGTCGTCATCGTCACGCTGCTGTCGCAGGGCAAGCTGACCTTCCAGCCGACGATGGTCACCCCGCTGGTGGTGGGCGGCCTCGCGGGCGTCTCACTCGCCCTGGTGTGCAGCCCACCGGCGCGCGCCTGGTTCGCCCGCCGCCGTTCCTGATCAGGCCGGGGACCAGCGCCGGGTGGTCGAGTCGAAGCGGGCCAACAGTTCGTCGCGGCCGTCCTGGTGCAGGCAGTGCAGCGCGGTGCCGTCCGGTACGACGAGCGACTCCATGCGTGGCCCGCCCTCGCCCCACTCCGGCGGCGTGGTCTCGCCCGGCGGCCAGCGCAGCACCGCCACCCACTCGTCGCCCTCCTCGAAGGGCGAGCCCTCGCCGAGCAGCCCGAGGCGACGGTAGAGCCGTGCCGGGGTGTCCCGCCCCGGGCCGTGCCAGGCGTGCACCAGCCCGGCCGCCCGGTCGTACCCGTCGTCGAGGTAGGACGGCAGGTAGCGGTGCGGGATGACCAGTTGCAGCAGCAGCGGTACGTCCGGGTCCGGCCCCTCGTCGTCCTCGGGTTCCGAGGCCGTGCGCGGCACCGGTACGCCCCGCCGCGACGGATCGGCGTACGCGGCCGTCTCGCGGCGACGCCGTTCCTCCTCGGTCGCCTCGGTCATCACCTGGCGCAGCTCACCGACCCACTCACGTAGCTTCAGCAGCGCCTCGCCGGGCAGCGCCGCAGCCAGCGGGGTGTCCGGATTCAACGACAACTGCCAGGAGAGGTCCGGCCAGTGGTCGGTGAGCTGGAGGCTGTTGACCGCCACCAGATCGTGGTCGCCGAACGCCTGACGCATCCGGGCCTCCGAGGTGAACACCGGCAGGCTCGGCCGTCCCCGCTCGTCGGGCAGGTGCCACCAGGGGAACTCCGGGTCGGACAGGTCGCGGGTGGCCGGACCGTCCGGGCGCAGCGGCAGCACCAGCTCGGCCCGGAACAGCGCCGACATCAGCGCGTTCGGGTCCTGCTGTCGGATCGCCTCGCGCAGCGGGCGCTCCGCCTCGACCATGGGCGCGGCGACGGACCGCAGTTCCTCGGCGGTCAGCCGCAGCCCGATCGGCAAGCCTGCGTCGACGGCCAGCAGCCAACCGTCGTCCGGCCAGTCGACGGCGAGGTCGGCGAGCCCGAACACGTGGTAGTCGACTGACCGGCCGGGCAGTCCGGCGGCGATCGCACCCGCCGAGGTGTAGGTCAGCACGTGGGTCACCCCGTCGTGGGTGGCGGTGGGCCAGGCCACCGGCTCCAGGCCGGCCGCCGCCGACGGCGACACCGGCAGCAGCAGCGGACCGTCGGCGAGCGCGGCGAGGAAGGCCGCCCGGTCGTCGGCCTCGGCGGCGGCCACCATCGCCCGCTCGGTGGCGGTGGTGGGCTGCCAGCCGATGCCAGGCTGCCGGTCGGTGGTGGCCTGCCGGTCCGTCACCAGCCGCCGTCCAGGTTCACGCGCTGCGGCTGCCGACCGAGCACCAGACCGGTGATCGCCTCGTCCAGGTCCGCACCGAGGAACCAGTCCCCGGTGTGGTCCAGCACGAACACCCTGCCGTGGGCGTCGACGGCGAGGATGCCGGTGCCGTCGCCCTCCTCACCGAGCGGGCTGAGCGGTGTGCCGATCGCCGCCGCCAGTTCGGTGAGGGTCTCCACCGACTGCCGCACCAGGAACGGGTCCAGGTGGAACTCGCTCGGCGCGATCTGCTCGCCCTCGCCCCGTGGACGTACCCGCAACCCACCGAACTCGGCGTACGCGGTGATGGCCGCAGCCGTCATCGTGTGCTGTCGGCCGCCGGGGCTGGCCTGGGCCGCGATCCGCAGCCCCCACTCGCGGCCCCGGTCGTCGTCACGGCCGTCGGGCGACCAGCCCGCCTCGGCGAGGGCCTCGGCCACCAGGGGTGGGAATCGTCCGGTCACGTCAACGCCTCCATGCCGAACCAGTCGAGCAACGCCGCGCAGGACCGGCAGGGCGGCTGGACCTCGCCGTGGCGCGGGTCGCCCTCCTCGCGTACCCGGGTCACCCGCACCTTCGCACCCCAGAGCAGCGCCCGGGCCCGCGCCGCCTCGATCGGCGGCCCACCCTGCTGCGCGGCGTAGAGGCGGTCGGAGACCAGCACCGCCTCGGCACACCAACCGGTGAAGCGTTCACGTTGGTCGGCCGGCAGGCCGTGCAGGAAACGCCGGACCACCGGATGCAGGTCCGGCGGTGTGTCACCGCGTACCGAGGTGTGGGTGTAGACGGTGCCGTCGGCCAGCAGCGCACCCGCCGCCAACGGCAGCATCCGCGGCTGCGTCATCCGTCCTCCCGGAGGTCGTCGTCTCCCGGGCCGACCGGCCGGGACCGCTCGCCGAGCCTAACCAGCGACGGCGCTGCGGCGCGGCCCGGTCCGCGTCGTCCCGGCCCGGCGCGCCACCCGTCGCAGGAGCGTGCGGGGCTCACATTCGGTGGAGCGGCTGGGATATCGTCGGTCCGACCCCCGCCTGCTCGCCGCACGAAGCCCGGAGCCATGACGCGCACCCTTCTCGTCTCCACGGACCAAGCCGGTGCCTACCCGTCCATCGGTGAGGCCTTGGCGGCGGCGGACGACGGCACTGTCGTCGCGGTCAGCCCCGGCACCTACTACGAGGCGTTGTTCGTCAACGACCGCGAGGCCACCGTGGTCGCCGCCGAGGGGCCGGGCACGGTCACCATCGACGCCTCCTCCGGGACGTACCCGACGGTCTCCTGCAACTCCGGCCGCCTGGAGTTGCGTGACCTCGTGCTCAAGGCCGGTGACGCGCCGGTCGTGGTGGCCGACCGGACGAAGCTGACGTTGACCAACTGCGAGTTGAGCGCCGGCTTCGGCGCCGCCGTCCAGATCGCCGGTCGCTCGGAGTTCAACCTGGCCCGCTGCCGGGTCACCGGCGGACGCTACGGCCTGGTGGTGGAGGACTCCGAGGGCAGCGTCGAGGGGTGCGAGTTCAGCGACCTCGCCGAGGACGGCATTATCGTGCGGATCGGTGCCGCCCCGACGATCCGCACCACCACCGTGACCCGCTGCGGCAACCGGGGCATCTACATCTACCAGTACGGCAAGCCCACCATCGAGGCGTGCGAGATCTCGCAGACCGGCCAGGCCGGGGTCGCGGTCGTGCACCAGAGCGCGCCGGTGCTGCGTCGTTGCCGGATCCGGGACACCCGGGGCCCGGCGGTCACCTTCGGTCGGGGCTGCCACGGCTCGGTCACCGAGTGCACCACCGAGAACACCGCCGAACCGGCGATCGAGATCGCCGAGGGCGCCTCCCCGACCATCGTGGAGGGTCGGGTGAATCGGCAGGCGGCCTTCGGTGCGGCGGCGGCCCGCGCCAGCACGCCGCAGGACACCGCGCGGGTGGAGAGGCTGCTCGCCGACCTGGCGGCGATGGTCGGCCTGGAGTCGGTGAAGGAGGAGGTCCGGGCGCTGATCGACGAGATCCAGGTCAACGAGTGGCGGCGCAGCGCCGGGCTGCCGGTCGGCGCGGTGAGCCACCACCTGATCTTCGCCGGTGCGCCCGGCACCGGTAAGACCACGGTGGCGCGCATCTACGGCGAGTTGCTCGCCGCGCTGGGTGCGTTGCCGGGCGGCTCGTTCCGCGAGGTGTCCCGCCGTGACCTGGTCGGACAATATCTCGGCCACACCGCCGAGAAGACCGCCGCGGCGTTCGAGCAGGCGCGTGGCGGCGTACTCTTCATCGACGAGGCGTACACCCTCTCCCGGTCCTTCGGCAGCGGCGGCGACTTCGGCCAGGAGGCCATCGACACGCTGGTCAAACTGATGGAGGACCATCGGGACGAGATCGCGGTGATCGCCGCCGGCTACACCGGCGACATGGTGACGTTCCTTGAGGCCAATGCCGGTCTGGCCTCCCGTTTCGCGCGGACCATCGAGTTCGGCAACTACTCGCCGGAGCAGTTGGTGGTCATCGTGGAGCGGATGGCCTCCGGCGACGAATACCTTCTGGACGACGGGGTCTCCGAGGTGCTCCGGAGGCATTTCGGCACCATCGAACGGGACGAGAACTTCGGCAACGCCCGGGAGGCGCGCAAACTGTTCGAGGGCGTACGCAAGGTACAGGCACAGCGACTGCGCCAGTCCGGCCAGCGACCCAGTCTCGACGAGTTGCGTACCGTGACGGTCGCCGACGTCGAGGCCGCGACCGGACGCTGACCATGCCGGACCGGTCAGGGAGGGAGTGGCGGTGACGCATCCGGGTGTGGCGCGGCCGGGCGAACCGGGTTGGCAGCAACACCCGGGGGCCACGGCACCGCCACCACAGCGCACGGCACCGCCGCCGCAGGCCGCCGTGCCGGCACCGACGCTCGGCGGGGCCGGGCCGGGGCAGGAGTGGGCCGCGCAGCGTACTCAGGGACGGGCGACCGTCGGGACCGCGTACACCAGTCGGGCCGCCGCGCTGGCCGCAGCCGCTCCGGCCGCCGAGCCGGCGGTGGAGCCGAGACCGGTGCCCCCGGCCCAGCCCGACGTGGCGGCCCGGCCGGAGAGCCTCGACACGACGGCGACCGCGCCCGAGGCGGCGGTCCCGGTGGTACGCCCGCACCGGCGTCCGCTGCGGGTCGGCGGGATCCACGTCGCCCAACTCGTGGCCTGGCAGGCCGGTGCGGCCGGAGTGCTGGCCACGAGCGGGCAGGGCCTGCCGTTGACCGTCGCGGTGGCCACCGTCGTGGCGCTGCTGCTCTCGCCGACCCTGCTGCGGCACCGGGGGCGGTGGCTCTATCAGTGGCTGGCCGTCTGGTGGGGCTATCGAGGCCGCCGCAGACAGGTCCCCGCCACCGGCGCGGACGCGGCCTGGCACCTGCTGACCAATCTGGAGGGCAGCGTCGAACTCGATCAGGTCGAGATCGACGACCAGCCGGCCGTGCTGCTGACCCACCGGGGCGGCCTGAGCGCCGTGCTGGAGGTCGACCCGACCGAGGGCGCCCTGCTGATGGGTGCGCCGCAGGCCCTGCCGTCACCGGTGTCGCTGCTGCCGGCGGTCGACCCGGACACTCCGGCCGTGGCGGTGCAGGTGTTGATCCAGGTCACCCCGGCGCCTCGGGCGCGGTCCGCAGCGGTGGACCGGGCGTACCGCGAACTGACCGGCGGGGAGGTGCCGGCGAGTCGGCAGGCGTGGGTGGTGCTCCAGGCGCCGCGTACCCCCGACTTCCACGCCGACCGTGACCTGCGCCCGGCGCTCACTGCGGCGATCCGCCGCACCCGGCGGCAGTTGCGCCAGGACCGGGTGGCCACGCGGCTGCTCAACCGGGACGAGGTGCTGGCCGCCGTCGCCGGCCTGACCCACCTCACCGACGGCCCGGCCGGCGGTGACCGGCCGCTGGCCCGGGAGGGCTGGCGGCACTGGTCGGCGCAGGGCGTCCCGCAGAGCTGCCACCGGCTGCTCGACTGGCCGCACCGGTCGTGGGAGGTGGATCCGTTGCTGCGCGGGTTGCCTGCGGCGGCCGGCGTGGTCTCCATCGCGGTGACCCGGGAGACCGGTCGCACCGGTGCCGCCGACACCGTGGTGGAGGTGGCGTTCCGGCTGATCGGTGCCGACGCCGACGCGCTCGCCGCCGCCGACCGCGCACTGGAGGAGGCGGTCCGTGGTCACGGGGGCCGCCTGCAACGACTCGACGGCGAGCACGCGCACGGCGTGGCCGCCACCCTGCCGCTCGGAGGCTTCCTCAGGTGAACGGCGTCGCCTTTCCCGGCAGCCGGATGGGGCTGTACGTCACCGACCAGGCGGCCGTCGCCGGCCTGCACCTGGTCGCCGGGGGCGGCGGGCTGGTGGTCGGGCGCAACCGACAGCAGGAGCCGGTCGGGTTGCGGGTGTTCCGCGCCGAGCCGACCCGGCTGATGCTGACCGGCGGGGTACGCGCCGCCGAACTGCTCGCCTTCCGGTCTCTCGCGCTCGGTGCTCGGCTGTTCATCCAGACCGCCCGTGAGCAGGAGTGGGACGCCTTCCTGCGGCGCTGCGTGATCGGCCGGGAGATCGCCTCGTTCCTCCCTCCTGGAGTGGCCCCGCCGGTGCCCGCCACCCCGACCGAACCGCAACTCGTGGTGATCGACACCGGTCCGGTCACCGGCCCGGACACCAACCTCAGCGCGCCCTGGCGGGCCACCCTCGTGGTCCGCGACGACCTGGCCGGCTGGGACGTCGAGGTGCTGGTCCGCAGCGACATCGTGGTGCTGCAACGACTCACCGAGGCCGAGGCCGCCACCGCCGCGACCGCGCTCGGTCTGGCCAGCGTGCAGGGCTGGTTCACCCAACTGCACCCGGAGATGGTCGGTCTGATCACCAAGGGCAAGGTGCAGTGGGTGATGCTCAGCATGACCGGCACCGAGGGTCAGCTCGTCGGACCGGTGGCCCGGGGCGGCTGACCGCAGGCCGCCCCGGCGGCGCGGACCGACCTCACCCGCCGGCACCCTCGCCCGGCAGCGCGCCGGCCCGGACCCGACCGACCAGGACGATCACGGCCAGCACCATCACCAGCACCACCACGAAGGCCAGCCGCAGGTCGAGCGCACCGGCCAGCAGACCGATGACCGGTGCGGCCAGCAGCGCACCGGGCCACTGACCCATCGCCACCACCGAGACCCCCTCACCGGAGGTCAGGCCGGGCTGTTCACCGGCGAAACCGAGCACCGTCGGCGTCACGCAGGCGAGACCGAAGCCGAGCAGGCCGAACCCGGCCATGACCGCGGCCGGGTGCGGCACGGCCAGCGGCAACGCCAGCCCGGCGGCGGCGACCAGGGCGGAGAGCCGGACGAAACGGATCCGGCCGATCCGCCCGGCGAGCGTGTCGCCGACCAGTCGGGCACCGGCGGCGGCCAGCGAGAGACAGGTGTACGTCGCGGCGGCCAGCACCGCCCCGGCGGCGGCGACCTCGGTGGCGTACAGGGCGCTCCACTGGGCACCCGCCATCTCCACGAACGAGGCCAGGAACGCGATCGCGGCGAGCAGCAGCAACTGGGGTGTGAAGCGGTCGCGCAGCCGACGGCGCGCCTCACCCTCCTTGGTCTCCTGGCGGGGCGTGTCCGGCAACCATCGCTGGGTGCCGATCAGCACCGCGCCGAGCAGGGCGCTGGTGATCGCCATCTGGACCGACGGGGAGAGACCGACGGCGGCGGCTCCGGTGCCGGAGAGCCCACCGGCGAGCATGCCGATGCTGAACCCGGCATGGAACGTGGACAGGATGGGTCGGCCGTACTGCTTCTGCACCTCGACCGACTGCGCGTTCATCGGCGTGGCCAGCAGGTTGGCGGCGAAGCCCCAGACCGCGAGCCCGCCCACCAACGCCACGACCGTGGTCGAGGCGGCCAGCAGCGGCGCGTTGACCAGGATCAGCGCGGCACCGGCCAGCGCCAGGCGGCGGGTGTTGATCCGGCTGATCAGCACCGCGACCACCACGAGCGAGATCAGCTCACCGGCGTTGGTGGCGATGTTCGCCAGGCCCCAGCCGGTGTTGCCGAGGCCGACCGCGTCGCGGACGTCCGGCACCCGGGAGGACCAGCCGCCGATGGCCAGGCCCATGATGACGAAGAGCAGCACCACCGAGTAGCGGGCCCGGACGGCGCTTCGCGGCACCGGTGGTGTCGCCCGGTCGGCGTGCTGGTGCGTCGAGGTGTCCGTCATGGTCGTCGTACCTCTCCCGAGTCGGCCTGGATCCTGGTCCCCGCCCCTCCCGGCCTCTTCTACCCCGTCGTGTGATCGAAGAAGCACGCGCCGTCAGGAAGCCGGAGCTGCGCCGGGCGGCGGTCCGGGTCGTCGACGAAGGCGGCGACCACCGCCAGGTAGTCGTCGATCAGCCCCCGGACCAGGTCGTCGTCGAAGAAACTGCGGTTGCGGATGAAGACCCCGCCGGCCCGGTCGTCGTCCACCACCACGATCGGCGACCCCCGCTTCAGCCAGACCGGCAGGCAGTCGGCGGGTACGTCGGCGGCGACCACCGGCGCCGGTGTGCCGGGGGTGGGACGCGCGGTGATGTCGAGCGGCTCGACCCGCAGCCCGGGGCAGTGCAGCACCGGGGAGGCGGTGGCCGCCGACTGGAACCAGGCGTCGAAGAGGTGGCTGTCCGGCCACGGGCGCTGCCGGGCCGGGTGCACCGCCTCGGCCACCCGGTGCAACGGCGCCACGTGCGCGATCGCCTCGGTCAGCGAGGCGTGGGCGGCACGCACCACCGCACCGAGTGGCGCGTCCGGCGCGATCTCCACCGGCACGTAGACGTTGTTGGTGAACTGGCAGATCAGCCGCTGCGACAGCGGACTCTCCCGGCCGAGCGTGGTGGTGCCGAGCACGATCCGTTCCCGACCGGCGCGCAGCGACAGCATCACCAGGTAGGCGGCGAGCAGCAGGACGTACGGGCTGGTCCGGGCCCGCCGGGCGGCCGGGCGCAGGCGGGCGGCCACCTCGGGCGGGATCGCGAAGCGGGTGGCCACCTCGGCGCTCAGGTCGGCGTCGGGGGCCGGTGGGCCGGCCGGGAAGAGTTGGTACGGCGACACCGGCCGCAGCCGGTCCCGCCAGTGGGCGGCCCGGGTGGCGGCGTCGACCCCGCCACCGGCCAGTTCCGTCTCCTGGATCGCGGCGAGCCCTGCGAAGTCGACGCCGAGCGGCGGTTGCGGCGGGACCGCGCCCAGTCGGGCCGCGTACGCGTGGCAGAGGTCCTCCACGAACAGCCGGCACGACCAGCCGTCGGAGACCATGTGGAAGAAGCAGAGCGCGAGGACGTGTTCGGTCGCGGAGAGCCGGATCAACGCGGCCCGCCACAGTGGCGCCTCGGTCGGGTCGTACGCGACCGTGCGGTGCTCGTAGGCGATCTGCTCGATCCGGGCCTGCTGGGCGGCCGACGACTGGCCGGTGAGGTCCACCTGGACCAGGGGTGACCGGACCCGGGGCAGGATCTCGATCTCGGGCCGGACGCCGATCCGGACGAACCGCGTCCGCAGCGCGTCGTGCCGGTCGATCACGTCCTGCACGGCCTGCGCGAACGCGTCGACGTCGAGTCGGCCGGAGAGTCGGCGGAACTCCACCACCACCAGCCGGGCGGCGCCCGGGTGGGCCGGGTCGAGGGCGGTCATGAACTCCCACATCATCTGCTGGCTCGGGGCCAGCGGCAGGGTGGTCGGCACGCCGGCTCCTCTCACGCCGCGACCGGTTCCGCCCGCGACGGGGCGACCGGTTGGTAGTCGGCCTCGTTCGGGGCGCGGAATCCGGTGAAGAGCAGGTCCGGGCGGCGCATCCGGAGCGCGGTGACGAAGGCGGCACCGTCGAAGAGGGTCTCGATCGCGGCGCAGGCCACCGATTCGGCGAGGGCACGCGGGCCACGGTCGTCACCGAGTCGACCGGGTGTCTTCGCGGCCACCAGCGCCGCCGCGACGGCCGGCACCGCGAGCAGGCTGCGTCCGCCGGTACGCCGCGCCGTGGCCAGCCCGACGGCGGCGGTCACCGCGAGCGCGCTGACGGTGTTCAGCACGAACCGGCGGCGGTGCGGGTGGGCCACGCAGAGCCACTGTTCGGATCGCCCGTACGTGGTGAACCGGTACGCGACGGCACCGAGGGTGTCGGCGACCGAGGTGTCGTGGGTGACGACCGCCTCGGGCTCGGCGAGCAGCGCGTACCCGGCGTCGGTCAGCAGCAGACCGAGGTGCAGGTCCTCGCCGCCGATCGGCATCGGGGAGTCCTCGGGGAAGCCGCCGACGGCGTCGAACGCGACGCGTTTCACGGCCGTGTTCGCCCCGGCGCCCCAGGACACCCGCGCGTGGTGCAGTGGCCGGGTCAGGTCACCGAGCAGCAGGTATGAGCGGCTCATCACCCGGAAGAAGGCGCTCTCGCCGGGCTCCACCAGGACCGGCCCGGTGACTCCGGCGACCTCGTCGCCGCTGGCGCGCAGCCGGGCGGCGTACCGGGTGATCAGGTCCTCCGGCACGCGACAGTCGGAGTCGGTGAACAGCAACAGGTCGTGGCGGGCGTGCCGGACGCCCAGGTTGCGTTTGGCCCCTACGTGCCGGGGGCCGCGTACGTAACGGGCGCCGTACTGGGCGCAGGCGGCCCGGTGCGCGGCTGCCGCCGCCGGTGCGGAGTCGTCGACGACCACCACCTCCACCGGCTCCGGGCAGTTCCGGGCCGCGCGGTGCAGGCTGCGGAGCTGCCGACGCATCTCGGGCACCCGGTCCTTGACCGGGATGACCACCGAGACGCCGCGCTCGACGCCGGGTGGTGCGGTCGGCTCGTTGCGGGATGACTGCGGGGATCGGCTCATGTCCCGAGGGTCGGCCAGGCCGATACAGCGCCGATACACGGCATCGACATCCGCCGGTATCCGATGTGTACGGAGGATGTATCGACCGGCAGCAGTGTCGACGGCATGACGACCTCCATCCGTACCGACCGAAGGCTCGCCGTCGACGGCGGCCGACCGTTCCGACCGCCGGACCGGCCGTGGCCCCGCTGGCCGGTCCCCGCACCGGACGCCGAACGCAACCTCGCCGCCGTGCTGCACGGCGGCCGGTGGGCGATCAGCAGCCCGACCTGCGGCGACACCCCGCTGTTCGAGCGCCGGTTCGCCGCCGACTTCGCCCGCTACGTCGGCACCCGTCACTGCGTGCCCGTCGACCACGGGTCGAGCGCGCTGGTGGTGGCCCTCGAATCCCTCGGCCTCGACTTCGGTGACACCGTGCTCGTCCCGGCCCTGACCTGGACCGCCTCGGCCACCGCCGCGCTCCGCGCCGGGCTGGTGCCGGTGCTTGTCGACGTGGACGCCGACACCGGCTGCATCGGGCCGGACGACCTCGACCTGTCGGTGGACCCGCGCGCCGTGGTGGCCGTGCACTGGGCCTCCAACATGGCCGACATCCCGGCGCTGGACGCGGTCACCGCGCCCCGGAACATCTCGATCGTGGAGGACTGCGCCCAGGCGCACGGCGCCACCTGGCAGGGCCGCCAGGCCGGTTCACTGGGCCGGATCGGCTGTTTCAGCTTCCAGCACGGCAAGGTCCTCACCTGCGGTGAGGGCGGTGCCGTGGTCACCGACGACGACACCCTGGCACCGGTCCTCCAGGAGCTGCGGGCCGACTCCCGTCGCTACCGCGCCGACCGTGCGGCCCCGGGCGAGCTGGACCTGGAGGAGAGCGCCGGGATCCAGGGCGCGAACTTCTGCCTGAGCGAGTTCTCCGCCGCCGTGGCCTGCGCCCAACTCGGCACCCTGGACCAGCAGCACACCGTACGGAACCGCAACTACGCCCTGCTCACCGAACTGGTGGCCGACCTCGACGGGGTACGCCTGCTGCAACCCGCACCGGCGCAGACCCGGATCTCCATCTATGAGGGCACCATCGTCCTCGACGAGCTGCCCGCCGGGATGGACAACGCCGACGTGGCCAGCGCGCTCACCGCCGAGCTGGGCAAGCGCTTCTATGTCACCGACGAGCCGCTGCACCGCAGCCCGCTGCTCCAGCCCTGGACCAAGCCCCTGCTCGCGCCGCTGGCCGAGCGGTTCAGCGCGATCCACCGCGACCGTGCCTACCCCAGGACCGAGTGGCTGGCCGCGCACACCGTGCAGACCCACCACAGCACGTTCCTCGGCACCGAACCCGACATGCACGACATCGCCGGTGCGCTCGGCAAAGTGCTGGCCCGCTGATCCCGTACCCGCCACCGAACCGCGCGCCACCGACCCGGCGCGCCCAGAGAAGGGACCTACCCGTGACCGTCACGCACAGCGAGACCTCGCAGAGCACGTCCTCGTCGCAGACCTCCGACGGGCCGATCGGCCTGTGGCTCAACGGCGCCCGAGGCTCGGTCGCCACCACCGCCGTCACCGGCCTGCTGGCGCTGCGGGCCGGGATGACCCGGTCCACCGGCTGCGTCACCGACACCGAGATGCTGCGCGACGCGCCGCTGGTGAGGTGGACCGACATGGTCGTCGGTGGGCACGACGTGGTGGACACACCACTGGAGAAGAAGGCGGAGGCGCTGGTCGACTCCGGCGTGATCCCGGCCCCGGTCCTGGCCGCCGTGCGGGGCAGCCTGCCCGAGGTCGAGCGCGAACTGCGCACCGGCTACGACGCGCGGTCCCACACCGGCAGCCAGGCCGAGGCGATCGACCGGCTGGCCGCCGACATCGAGGAGTTCCGCAGCCGGCACGGGCTGGCCCGGGTGGTGGTGGTCAACGTGTCGTCGACCGAACCGCCCGTCGACTTCCGGCCCGAACACGACGACCTGGAGGCGTTGGCCCGCGCGTTGGCCGACCCGGACGCCCGGGTGCTGCCGCCCAGCTCGGTCGTCGCGTACGCGGCCTTCCAGGCGGGCTGCGGGTTCGTCGACTTCACCCCGTCGACCGGGGCGCGGCTGCCGGCCCTGGAGCTGTTGGCCCGCCGCCACCGGGTGCCCTTCGCCGGATCGGACGGCAAGACCGGTGAGACGCTGCTGCGGACCGCACTCGCACCGATGTTCACCTGCCGTGCGCTGCACGTGCTCTCCTGGGCCGGGGTCAACCTGCTCGGCGGCGGCGACGGGGCGACGTTGGAGGACCCGGCGAACGCCAAGAGCAAGCTCAGCTCCAAGTCGGGCGTGCTGCCGGCGCTGCTGGGCGAGGACGTGACCGCACCGCTGCACATCGACAACGTGCCGGACCTCGGCGACCACAAGACCGCCTGGGACCACGTCTCGTTCGAGGGCTTCCTCGGCGTCCGGATGTCCATGCAGCTCACCTGGAGCGGTGTCGACTCGACGCTCGCCGCACCGCTGGTGCTGGACCTGGCGCGGTTGACCGCCGCCGCGCACCGGGCCGGTCACGTCGGCCCGGTCGAGGAGTTCGGCTTCTTCTTCAAGGACCCGATCGGCTCCGACGAGCACGCCCTCGCCGACCAGGCCCGGGTGCTCACCGAGTGGGCCAACGGCCTCGACCGCGAGGCCGAGAGCTGAGCCGTCCACGCCGCCGGCGCGGGTGACCGCGCCGGCGGTACCGCCCGCCGTAGCAACGAGGAGCCTCCCATGCCCCCACCCACCCAGAACCGGCCGGAGCGGCGGACCGGGGATCCGGTGTGGACACCGATCCTGACCGCGCTGCGCGCCGCCGCGCTGGACTGCCTCCAGACGAGCTTCGCGCTGCTGGCCGACCACGCGCACGGCACCGGCAGCCATCTCGCCCTCGGTGCCCGCGTCGAGTTCCGCACCCGGGACCGTGCCGGGCTGCCCACCGTCGAGACCACGCCCGAAGACCGCGCGGCCGAGGCGGTGGGTCTGCTCGGCCTGCGGGTCGAGGGCCGGTGGACGCGACTCGACGGGCCACGGGTACGCCGGCTGTTCGCCACCGGTCAACCGCTGTACGTCATCGCCGACGCCCACGACCTGCCCTGGTGCCCGTACCAGGGCCACGAGCACATGCGGCACAGTTTCCTCGCCACCGGCGACGCCTCCGGCGCGGTGACCGTCGTGGACGCGTACCACAACGACACCGCCTGGGGGCCCGCGCGCCCGGGGGTGTGGCGGTTGCCGGTGGACGAGTTCGACGCGGCACTGGCGGGTGGCGCCGACACGCTGGCCATCACGGCCGGGCCGGCACCCGTCCTCGACGTGCCGGAGATGCTGGCCGGCAACGCGGAGCGGGCCCGTCGGTCCCGCCCGGCGGTGGCCGCGCATCTCGCCGCGCTCACCGAGAGCCTGACCACCGTGGACGGTCTGCACCGGTTCGTGCTGGACGTGTGGCTGCTCGGACGGGCCCGTCAGGTGCACGAGCACTGGCTGGAGTCGGTCCGCCCGGAGGCCGCCGCCGCGCTGGCCGGGCAGGCGCAGCAGTGGCAGCAGCTCTCCGCCCGCAGCTACGTGGCGCTGCGCCGCGCCCAGGCGGGACGCCCTGCCTCCCCCGAACTGGCCGACGCGCTGGGCGCGCTGGTCGACGAGTACCTCTCGGCGGTGGAGGCGATCGGAGCCGCTCCGGCTGCGGGCGACGACGGCCCGCGTGCCGGGGGCGGCCCGGTGCGGGCGGCGGTGCTCGGCGCGCTGCGGGACACGCTGCACCTGGACGAGGACCGCCTGCGCTCCACGGACGTGCTGCGGGACCTGCCCGGCTTCGACTCGTTCCGGCTGGTCGACGTCATCGACCGGGTCGAGCGGCGGCTGGGCGTGGAGGTTCCGGCCACCGCGCTCTCCGCCGCGGACCTGCGGGACGTCGGCTCGCTGTGCGCGATGTTCGCCGACGCCAGCCGCGCCGGAGGTCACCGATGAGCACCGACCTGCTGCACCACCTGATCGATCGGGCCGCGTCGCGGTGGCCGGACGCCGACGCGGTCAGCGACGGTACGGCCCGCCTCAGCCATCGGGAGGTGGACGTCCGCAGCCGACGGCTCGCCGACTGGCTGCACCGGCAGGGCGTACGGCGCGGTGACCGGGTGGTGGTCGCGGTGACCGCCGACGCCACCCTGCCCGCCCTGCTGTACGCGGTGTCCCGGGTCGGTGCGGTCTTCGCGGTGATCCGGGTGCCCGCTCCCGAGGTCGCCCTCGCCCACGTGCTGGACGACGCCGAACCGGTGCTCGCCGTCACCGACGACCCGCTGCTGCGCGGGTTGGCACGGGGCCGGAACGTCGCCGTCCGCGCCTCGGCCGACCTGGTCGAGGCGGCGCAGGGCGCGTCACCGGGGGCCGACCGCGAGGGGTCACCCGCCGCACCGCCGCTGACGGTGGATCCGGTCTGCCTGATCTACACCTCGGGCAGCACCGGCATGCCGAAGGCGGTGGTCTCCACTCATGCCCAGGTCACCTTCGCGGCCCGGGCGATCCAGGCGGAACTGTCGTACCGGCCCGACGACGTGGTGCACGACGTGCTGCCCACCTCGTTCGACTACGGCCTGTACCAGATCTTCCTGAGCACGGTCGCCGGTTGTCGGCTGCACCTGGGCGACACCGGGCAGACCGGCGGACGCCTGCTGGTCGCGCTGCGCGAGTCGGGGGCGACCGTGCTGCCCTGCGTGCCGTCGCTCGCCATCAACCTGCTGCGACTGCTGCGCCGCCCCGGTGCGGTACGCCCACGACTGCGCCTGATCACCAACACCGGGGCGACCATGCCGCCCGAGGTGCTCGCCGGTCTGCGCGAGGCGCTACCCGACCTGAGGGTGCAACTCATGTTCGGACTCACCGAGTGCAAGCGTGCCGCCATCATGCCGCCGGACGAGGACCTGCGGCGGCCGGGGGCGTCCGGCCGGGCGCTGCCCGGCACCGAGATCTTCACGGTGGACTCCACCGGTCGGCGGCAACCCCCCGGCACCCCGGGTGAGCTGGTGGTGCGCGGTCCGCACGTGATGGCCGGTTACTGGCGACGCCCGGAACTGACCGCCGAACGCTTCGTCCGCCGCGACGGGCTGTTCCCGCAACTGCACACCGGCGACTACGGCCACGTGGACGCCGACGGCTACGTGCACTACGCCGGTCGGCGCGACGACGTCTACAAGGAGAAGGGGACCCGGGTCAGCGCGACCGAGGTGGAGGCCGCCGCGTACCGGGTGGACGGCGTGGAGGTGGCCGGGGTGCTGCCGCCCGCCGACGGCCGCGACGGCGCCACCCTCTTCGTGGTCGCCGAGCTGGCGGCCGACGACATCCTGCACCGGTTGCGCGGCCAACTGGAGGAGATGAAGGTGCCCGCGCGGTGCGTGGTGCTGCCGAGCCTGCCGCTCAACGGCAACGGCAAGGTCGACCGCCGCGCGCTGGCCCGGTTGGCGGGTGAGCGTCGTGGCTGAGCTGCCCTTCGAGACCCCGGCCTACCGTTACGACCTGGCCGCCGTACGCGCCAACCACGCCGCGTTGCGCGCGGCCCTGCCCACGCCCAGCCGTCTCTACTACTCGCTCAAGGCCAACCCGCACCCGGCCATCGTGGCGACACTGCACCAGGCCGGGTGCAGTGCCGAGATCTGCTCCCCCGGCGAACTGGCCACGGCGCTGGCCGCCGGTGTGCCCGGCGACCGGATGCTCTACACCGGCCCCGGCAAGCGCGACGCCGAGGTGGTCGGGGCCGTCGAGGCGGGCGTGCGGTGGTTCTCGGTCGACTCGCCGGGGGCCCTCGACCAGGCCGACCGGATCGCCGCTGGGCTCGGCACCACGCTGCACTGCCTGCTGCGGGTCAACGACCGGATGCCTAATCCCGGCCAGGGGCTGACCATGACCGGCGTCGCCTCGCAGTTCGGCGCCGACGTGGACTGGATCGAACGCGAGCCGGAGGCGTTCCGCTCCCGGTCGGCGGCGGTCGTCTCCGGGTTCCACCTCTACACCGGCAGCAACGTCGAGTCGGTGGACGCGCTGGTGACCCAGTTCGCCTCCGCCGCCGCCACCGCGCACCGGCTGCGCGACATGCTCGGCATCGAGCTGACGCTGCTGAACCTGGGTGGTGGCTTCGGCGCGCCGTTCGCCCGCGCCGGGCACAACGCCGACCTGACCGGGCTCGACGCGCAGGTCCGGACGGCACTGGACGGCCTCTTCCCGGGCTGGCCGGACGGGAACCCGGTGATCGCGTTCGAGTCCGGTCGCTTCCTCACCGCCACCGCCGGGTCCCTGTTGACCCGGGTACTGGACGTCAAGCACTCGCACGGCACACCCGTGATCGTGCTGGAGTCCGGCATCAACCACCTCGGCGGAATGTCCGGCCTGCGCCGACTGCCGCCGCTGGTCCCGGCCCTGCACCCGGACGGGTCCACCGATCCGGCCGACGAGTCGGCGCTGACCGGGGCCATCGTGGCCGGTCCGCTCTGCACCCCGCTGGACACCTGGGCCCGCGCCGCGACGCTGCCCGACGTACGCCCCGGTGACGTGCTCAGCGTGCCGAACGTCGGCGCGTACGGGCTCTCCGCGAGCCTGCTGGCCTTCCTCGGCCATCCGGCGCCGCTGGAGGTCGTCTGCGACGGCGAGCAGGTCGTCGAGACGTCCCGGCTGACGCTGACCCGGACGCCGGGCACCGCACCGGACGACCCGACCGACCCGACCGACCCACGAGACGAGAGGTGACCGTCATGAACGCTGAATTCACCGAGATGCTCCGGCCGTTCCTCAAGTTCGCCGGAGACAAGGAGATCACCGAGGAGTCCCGCCTGCGCGACCTGGGCCTGGACTCGATGCGGGAGATCGAGCTGCTCTTCGCCATCGAGGACACCTTCGGCGTCGCCGTTCCCGACGACAAGCTGGTCGACTCGACGTTCGCCACGGCGGGCGGGCTGTGGCACGTCGTCGAGGAGCTGCGGACGCCGGTCGGCGGTGGTGCCCGATGACCGGGTACGCCGAGGCGGTGACCACGGTGGTGGAGGTCGCCGCCGCGCACGCCGAGGCCGCCGACGCCACGGCTACGTTCCCCACCGAGGCACTGGACGCGATGCGCCGCACCCGGCTGTTGGGGCTGCTGGTGCCGACCGCCGAGGGCGGGCCCGGCGGCACGCTCACCGACATGGTCGACGTCACCGAGGCGTTGGGTCGGGTGGACATGTCGGTGGCGATGGTCTTCACGATGCACTGTCAGCAGGTGGCGGCGCTCGCCGCGTACGCCGGGGAGAAGCTGCGCGCCGAGGTGCTGCCGGCGGTGGCGCGGGGCGAGCTGTACCTCGGCTCGGTCACCACGGAGCCGGGCAAGGGCGGTCACCTGCTCACCTCCGAGTCGGGGCTGGAGCAGGACGGGGAGATGCTGCGCGTCGACCGGCAGGCCCCGATCGTCACCGGCGGCCCGTACGCCGACGCGTTCCTGATCACCACACTGGCACCGCAGGCCGAGTCGGCCACCCAGGTCGACCTGGTCTACGCCGCCCGCGACCAGGTGGAGATCGAGGTGACCGGTGGTTGGCAGCCGTTGGGCATGCGGGCCACGCACAGCGTGCCGATGCGTCTGCGCGGCGCGGTGCCGCAGTGGCAGGTGGTCGGCGAACACGGCGGCTTCCGCGACATCGCCACCCGGGTGTTCGCGCCGCTGGCCCACATCGGCTGGGCGGCGGCGTGGCTCGGCACGGCGGCCGGCGCGTACTCGCGGGTGCTGCGGCACGCCCGCAGCGAGGCGGGACGGCGGCAGTTCGCCCCCTCGTCGGAGCTGGTGCTGCTGCGCCTGGCCGGGATACGCACCCGGCTCGACGCCACGAACGCCGTGCTGCGGCACACCGTGTCGGTCGTCGACACGGCACCCGACATGTCCGCCGCGCCGGTGCAGTCGCTGCTCAACACGCTCAAGATCCGGGCCGCCGACGAGTCGTTCGCCGCCGTGCACGAGCTGGTCGAACTGGTCGGGCTGCGGCACGGATACCTCACCGGCTCGCCGCTGGCGGTGGAGCGCGCCTTCCGCGACCTGCGGTCGGCGTCGCTCAACTACGGCAACGACCGGCTGCGGCTGGCCAACGGGGCGCTGGCGCTGCGTGACCCGGGGGTGCGTCTTGCCTGAGTCGACCGCCGACTTCACCGCCGCGCTGCGTACCGCGCTGGCGGGGGCGGACACCGCCGACGCACGGGCCCTGTGGCGGGCACTGGGCACCGGCGGTGTCATCGCCGCCCTCTACCCCGACGGCGGTACCCAACCGGACCCGCGCCGACTGGCGGCCCTGTTGGCCGAGTTGGACGCCCACAGCCCGCTGGGCGTGACCCTCTCGGTCTGCGTCCAGGTGGCCACCGTGCTGCCGCTGCTGGCCGAGGCCGCCACCACCGGACCGGTCGCCGACACGGTGGCCGGCATGGTGCGTGGTGAGACGGTGGTGGCGCTGGCCGTCACCGACGCCGATGCCTCCGGCTCGGACCTGCTCGACGCCACCACCCGGACCAAGCTCGGCGACGACGCGGTGACCGTCGACGGCCGCAAGGACTGGATCACCAACGCGACCACCTGCGACGCCGCCCTGGTGCTCGCCCGGCACCGCGAGCCCCGACACTTCACCAGCTTCTGTTGGCTGCTGGTGCCGAGGTCGACGCCGGGGGTGACGGTGGAGTCCGCCGGGCGGGCCTTCGCCGGGTCCGGAGTGGGACACCTCCGGTTCGACGGCGTGGCCCTGGAACCTGGTGCGCTGGTCGGTCGGCCCGGTCGGGCGCTGGCCGGGTTCGCCCGACAGGTCGGCGTCGAACGGCTGGCCGGTGCCCTCTGGTCCCGGGCGCTCTGCCGCCGACTGATGACCGGGCTCGGGGACTGGCTACGGTCCCGGCCCGCCGCCGACGGCACGCTCTGGGACCACCCGGCGGTCCGCGACCGGTACGCCCGCTGCCTGGTCGCCCTGCGTCAACTCGACGCGTTGTGCGCGCCCCTGCTGGACGGGCCACCCGGTCCCCCGTCGACCGCCACCGGGATGGTGCTCAAGGTGGCCGCCGCCGAGACGGCCGAGACGATCACGGCCGAGGCGGTGCACCTGCGCGGCGCGGACGCGTTCCGCGACGGCGGCGAGGCGGCGCTGCGTACCGAGGCGGCCATGTTCGGCATCGCCGGTGGTGCCACCGGGACGATGCTCGCCGGTCTCGCCGACCACGCGGACGACCTGCTCGGGAGCGGGCCATGAGCAGCGGATACCGGCTTCCCGGGATGCCGGGCGCGGTGGCGGTCGCGCTGCCCGACGGGGTCTTCGCCGCCTACGCGCCGATCGGTGCCCCGAGGACGCCGGAGGGCCCCGCCGGTGACACCGGTCGGGGGCTGCCCCGCTGGCGGGTCACCGAGCGGGTCGCCGCGCGGCGACTGCTGACCGCACTGGTCGGTGCGGTGGCCCCGGCCGGGACCGGGCACCTGTCGGTGGGCAGTCGCGCGGGCGGGCAGCCGTACCTGCCGGGCCGCCCGGATCTCGAAGTCAGCCTGGCGCACTCGGGCGCGGTGGTCGCGGCGGCGGTGCACACCCGAGGCGGCGCGGTCGGGGTGGACGTGCAGGAGCCGTACCCGGTGGGTGACGCCCTGGTGCGGCGCTGCTGTCCGCAGGACGCCGCCACGCTGTTGCGACACGACCGGCCCACCCGCGACACGACGGTGGCCCAAGTCTGGACCGTGCAGGAGTCCTGCGCCAAGGCCACCGGGCATGGGCTGGGTCTCCGGCCGTGGCGGATACCGGTCGGCGCCGACCAGGAGCACGGGTGCTGGCGGCACCTGCGCTGGCGGACGCTCCCGCCGACCGGCGGTACGCCGTGGAGCTGCGCCTGGGAACCGATCGACGACAGGAAGGGAGCAACGCCGTGAGTCTGTACCAGTGGTTCCAGCGCAGCGTCGCGCGGTCGCCGGAGGAGATCGCTCTCGAAGTGGGCGCGGAGGCGGTGACGTACCGGCGGCTGGACGACCTCGTCGCGCACCTGGCCGGGCGGCTCTGCCACCCGGACGGCCGCCGGCCCGCCGCCGTCGGTCTGTTGGCCGCCCGCAGCCTGCCCGCGTACGTCGGCTACCTGGCCGCGCTGCGCGTCGGGGCGGTCGTGGTGCCGCTCAACCCCACCTTCCCGGCCTCCCGCAACGTGCAGGTGTGCCGGGGCGGCGGGGTCGAGGTCGTGGTGGTCGACGAGACGGGTGTCGCCGTCGCCGCCGACCTGTCGGCCCGGACCGGTGCCGTGCCGGTACGCCTCGACGACTCCCGGGACGGCACGCCCGTGCCACCGACCGGGGGCGCTCCCGACGACGTGGCGTACACGTTGTTCACCTCGGGCTCGACCGGCCGTCCGAAGGGCGTACCGATCCGGCACCGCAACGTCGACGCCTACCTCGCGTACTGCCTCGACCGGTATCCGATCGGGCCCGGTGACCGGCTGTCGCAGAACTTCGACCTGACCTTCGACCCGTCCGTCTTCGACATGTTCGTCGCCTGGGGCAGCGGGGCGACGCTCGTCGTGCCGCAACCCGACGAGGTGCTGACGCCGGTGCGTTTCGTCAACGACCGGGGCATCACCGGCTGGTTCTCGGTGCCGTCGGTCGTGTCCCTGGCCCGCCGGATGCGGATGCTGTCGCCGGGTGCCATGCCGGGCCTGCGGTACAGCCTGTTCGCCGGTGAACCGCTGACTCTGGAACAGGCGCGGGCCTGGGCCGAGGCGGCCCCGAACAGCGTGCTGGAGAACCTGTACGGCCCCACCGAGCTGACCGTGACCTGCACCGGTCACCGACTGCCCGCCGAGGTCGCCGACTGGCCGGTCACCTCGAACGGGACCGTCCCGATCGGCGAGGTGTACCCGCACCTGGACGCGATCCTGCGGTCCGAGACCGGCGAGATCGTCGACGACGACGGCGAACTCTGCGTCCGGGGACCGCAGTGTTTCACCGGGTACGCCGACCCGGCCGACGACACCGACCGTTTCGTCACCCACGACGGGTGGCGGTACTACCGCACCGGTGACCGGGTCCGCCGCGAGGACGGCGTCCTGGTCCACCACGGACGCCTCGACGACCAGGTGAAGATGCACGGCTACCGGATCGAGCTGGGCGAGATCGAGATGGTCCTGCGCGGCCACCCGGGGGTGCAGGACGCGGTGGTGCTGGCGCTCGGCGCGGGCGAGCGCACCTGCCTGGAAGCGGTCTACACCGGCACCGAGGGGATCGGTGGGGAGCTGCGGCGGAGCTGTGCCGACCGGCTGCCCGGATACATGGTGCCGAGCCGCGTCCACCACGTGCCCGCGCTGCCGACGAACGCCAACGGCAAGACCGACCGACGCCGGATAGCCGCCCTGGTCGACTCGGGTGCCGGCGAGACGAGAGGAGCGTTGTGATGACCGACGTGTCGCGTCGGGTCGACACCGACCGGGGTTTCCGGTCGGTCGCCGGCCGCTTCGCCACGGGTGTGGCGGTGGCCACCGCACGAGGTTCGGACGGGCCGGTCGGCATGACCGTCAACTCGTTCACCACCGTGTCGCTGGACCCCCGGATGCTGTTGATCTGCCTCAAGCACGACTGCCGACTGCTGCACGCGGTGCGCCGGACCGGCCGGTTCGCGATCACGGTGCTCGCCGACGACCAGCGCGCCGAGGCGGCCTGGTTCGCCTCGCACGGGCGACCGGCGGGAACCGAGGGCTTCGCGGACGTCCCGACCGGTCCGGAACGGGCCACCGGATGCCCGCTGCTCACCGACGGGGTCGCGTACTTCGGCTGCGAGGCCGTCCGGACCGATCCGGCCGGTGACCACATGGTGCTGATGGGTGTCGTCCGGTCGTCGGGCCTGCTGCGCCCGAAGCCGCCCCTGCTCTTCGTGGACGGCCACTACGCCCGCGTAGCCGACGGAGTGAGCAGCGGAGGGGCGGCATGAGCGAGCACAGCGAGCGAATCATCAGGCCCAGCACAAATGCTGGCCCGCAGCGCAGCGGAGGGGCGGCATGAGCGAGCACAGCGAGCGAACCATCAGGCCCAGCACAAATGCCGGCCCGCAGCGCAGCGGAGGGGCGGCATGAGCGAGCACAGCGAGCGAATCATCAGGCCCAGCACAAATGCTGACCCGCAGCGCAGCGGAGGGACGGCATGAGCGAGCGCAGCGAGCGAATCATCAGGCTCGGTGGAAATGCCGGCCCGGAGCGCAGCGGAGGGGCGGCATGAGCGTCGGGGCGGCTCCTACTGATCTGCGGAATCTCAGCGTCCGTGCGGCGCGGGCGGGGGCGGACGCGATCCGCGAGGTGTGCGACCGGGGGGTGCGGTTGTCCTACAAGGGCGGCGCGGCCCAGAACCCGGTCACCACCGCGGACCACGCCAGCGAGCGGGCCATCCTGGGTCTGATCGCCCGATCCCGGCCGCAGGACGCGGTGCTGGCCGAGGAGTCCGGGTTGACCACGGGCTGCTCGGGCCTGCGCTGGATCGTCGACCCGCTCGACGGCACGCTGAACTTCAGTCACGGCCTGAGCCGCTACGCCGTCAGCATCGCCGTCGCGGCGGACCGGGGCGACACCGGCGGGGCCGACGGGCGGGGCACGGGCGGCGGTCGGGTGGTGGCCGCCACGATCCTCCAACCGGCCACGGGCGCCTGTCTGGTGCTCGGTGGTGGCGAGGTGCGCGACGGCCGGGACGTCCCGGTGACGGTGGACCGGACGTCGGTTCCGGGCCACGCGTTGGTCGCGTTCGCGGTCCCCAACACGCCCGGTCCGCGCCGTCAGGCGTACCGGTTGCTGAGTCTGGTCGCGCCCCACGTCGCCGACCTGCGGAACTCGGGCTCGACCGTCTGCGACCTGGCGGCTGTGGCCACCGGTGAGCTGGACGCCTTCGTCAGTTTCGACCCGGCGCCGTGGGACATCGCCGCCGGTACCGCCCTGATCGAGGCGACCGGCGGTACGAGTCGGCGTTGGCGGCGGGCGGGACGCCGCGTCTTCGCCACCGGCGCACCTGCGGTGGTGGCGGCGCTGACGGACTGGCTCGGCCCGACCGGAGACGAACGCCCCGACGAGGAGGAGTGGCGAGATGACCAGCAGTCCTGATTTCCGACTCGCGTTGGTGGGTGCCGGCCGGATGGGCCGGCACCACCTGCGCGCGCTCAGCGGCAACCGGACGGTGGCGGTCACCGCAGTGGTCGATCCGGTGCCGGCGGCCCGGGCGGCGGTCGCCGGGCTGCCGACGTACGCCTCGGTCGAGGACCTGCTCGCCGAGACCGTGCCCGACGGTCTGCTGGTGACGGCGCCGACCGGTCGGCACGGCGCGCTGATCGCCACCGCGGCCAAGGCCGGACTGCCGGTGCTGTGCGAGAAGCCGGCCGGGCTGACCGCCGCCGAGGCGCGGGAGGCGGGCCGGGTGGCCGGCGCGGCGGGTATCCCGTTCCAGGTGGCCTACTGGCGCCGTTTCGTGCCCGCGCTGGGCGAGCTGCGGGACCGGATCGCGGCCGGTGAGCTGGGCGAGATCCTCTTCGTGGCGGCGTTGCAGTGGGACGGTGAGCCGCCGGGGGCGGCCTTCCGCACCGGCAGCGGCGGCATCTTCGTCGACATGGGAGTGCACGAGTTCGACCAGATCCAGTGGTTGACCGGGCAGCGGGTGGTCCGGGTCGCCGGTCAGGCCGCCGGGCCGGTGACCGATCCGGCGGTACGCGGGCACGACGTGGACAGCGCCCAGGCGTTGCTGGGCCTCTCCGACGGTGCCACCGCGCTCGTGTCGTTGGGGCGGCACCACCGGGGCGGGGACATGGCGAGCGTGGAGGTCTTCGGCACCCGTGACCACGTACGCCTGGCCTTCGTCGACCCGGCCGACGGTGACGCCACGATGTACGCCGCGTTGGCCCGTCAGGCGGAGGACTTCGTGGACCTGGTAGGCACCGGACGGTCCACCGGGGCGGGCACGGCGGATGCGGCGGCGGTGCTCGACGCTGCGTACCAGGCCAGCGCGGCGGTGTCCGTTTGCGGTGTGACAAAGCCCGATCGGTGACTGTTTTCATCATCTGGTGGCCGTGTTACTACTCCCTCCCGGCGGGGATTGCGAATTGAAGAAATCGCTCACCGGCGATGTCCTGCAGGGGGAGAGAATTCGATGCAGTTCAATGTGCTCGGCCCGTTGACATTGGCCACCGAGGCTGGTCCACTTCCGATCAACGGAGCGAAACCCCGGTCTCTGCTCTCCATCCTGCTGATGAACCCCGGCCGGACGGTGGCCACCGATCGCCTCATCGACGGTATCTGGCCGACCTCCCCGCCCGCCTCGGCGCTGCACAACGTCCGCACGTACGTGCACCGGCTGCGGCAGCTCCTGCACCGGGTCGGGGACTCGGCCGACCGACTGGTCCGCGACGGCACCGGTTACCAGTTGCGGGTCGAGGAGGACGAACTCGACCTGTTGCGATTCCTGCGATTCGTCGACCAGGGACATCGGGCGGCCCGGGAGGACCGTCTGGACACCGCCGTCGACATGCTCGGCAAGGCCCTCGACGAGTGGCACGGTCGACCGCTGGAGGATCTGCCGGACCTCGGCACCGACGTCACCGCGTTCGCCGTGGCGCTCCAGGAACAACGCCGGGGGGCGGTGACCGCGCTGATCGACGTACGGCTGCGACTCGGGCAACCCGCAGCGGTCATCCCGCAGTTGCGGCAGATGGTGGCCGAGGAGCCGCTCGACGAGCCGCGACAGGCCCAACTGGTCGTCGCGCTCACGCTCGAAGGCCGGGTCGCGGAGGCGCTCGCCGCCTACCAGGAGGCACGGCGGGTGATCGTCGACGAACTGGGGATCGATCCGGGTCCACCCCTCCAGGGGGCACTCCAGCTCGCGCTCGACGCCGACTCGACCGAGGTCCGGTCGCCCGGCGGTCGGACGGCGGTCCTCGGGAGCGGAACACCGCCGCCGACCGTCCCCGATCCGCCGGCCGGTCGGCGGGCCCTGCCGATGAAGCCGCCCCGCCTCGTCGGACGGGATGCCGCGGCCGGACAGCTACGCGCCATCGCGGACACCGTCGGCACCGACGAGCACGCGGCCGTCGTGCTGGTCACCGGGGCACCGGGCGTCGGCAAGTCCAGCTTCGCCGTGGCCAGCGGCTACGAGCTGGCCGAACTCTTTCCCGACGGGCAACTCTTCGTCAGCTTCGACCACGCCGCCGGTACGCCCCGGAGCACCGCCGACCTGATGCGGGAACTGCTCGTCGAACTCGGCGTCGCGCTGACCGACGTACCCGAGGACGTCCGCGAACGCGCCGCGGTGCTGCGATGCACGCTCGCCGATCGGCGACTACTGCTGATCATCGACGACGTCGAGTGTGCCCAGCAGGTCCGGCCCCTGCTCCCGGGTGCGGGCCGCAGTCTGGTGCTGATCACCAGTCGGCACCGCCTGCTCGACCTCGACGTGGGATGGCGACTGAACCTCGGGTCGCTGAGCCGGGGCGACGCGGTGCTACTGCTGGCGACCATCGCCGGTGAGCAGCGGGTACGCGAGCAGCCGGAGGTGTTCGGCCGAATCGCGGCGGCCTGCGACGAGTTGCCGTTGGCGCTGCGGATCGTGGGGAGCCGGATCGCCGCCCAGCCCGGCATCGCGCTGCCCAGCTTCGCGGAACAGTTGGAGCAGGAGGAGAACCGGCTGGAGGAGCTCGTGGTCGGCGACATCTCGGTCCGGCACAGTCTCTCCGGCAGCTACCAGGCGCTCACACCCCAGACGCGGGCCGCGCTCAACACGCTGGCCAGCAGTGACTCACTGATCACGCAGTCCAGTGCCGGCGACATCCTGCACCTGCCCCGACCGCTGGCCAACCGGGTGGTGGAGGACCTGGTCGCGCACAACCTGCTGGTGCCGGTCGACTCGGACGGCACCGGGCAGCGTTTCCACCTGCCCGTTCTGCTGCGCATCTTCGCCCGCGAGTGCGCCACCCCGCGCGTTCGACTCTCGCCGGTCGCCTGACCGGTATGCGTTGGGCCGGTGCGGAGGGCATCGGCAGGCACCTTGACGAAGTCGAGCGCGTCGACGCCGGGCACGACAGCGCTCGCGGTAGCGCGGAACCGGCGATCCCGGCAGGCCAGGCTGGTGGTCCACGCCACCGACTTTCCCCTGCTTTAGTACATCTGGTGGCTCCCGTACGGACACCGGCGGCGCTTATCCTCCCGAGGTCTAACCCTCGGAGGCCGCGCACATGCAGCGAAGAAGAAGTACACGACTACTCACAATCCCGGGCGTACTGGTCACCGCCGCCGCGCTCACCCTCTCCAGTGGCACCGCCGCGTTCGCCGACCCGGTGCCCACGACGCCGTTCATCAGTGAGATCCACTACGACAACGTCGGCGCGGACGTCGGCGAGGCGATCGAGATCGAGGCGCCGGTCGGCTTCGACCTGAGCGGTTGGCAGATCGTCCTCTACAACGGTGCCAACGGGGCGCCGTACAACACCAGGACGCTCAGCGGTGCCGTCCCGGCGGCGGGTGTCGTCGTCGCGTCGTACCCGGCCGACGGCATCCAGAACGGCGCGCCCGACGGCGTCGCGCTGGTCAAGCCCGACGGCGGGGTCGCCGAGTTCCTCACCTACGAGGGCACCTTCACCGCGGTCGGCGGCCCGGCGAACGGCCGGACCGGTGTCGACATCGGTGTGGAGGAGACGGGCTCCACCCCGGTCGGTCACTCCCTTCAGAAGATCGACGGCACCTGGCGGCCCCCGGCACCGAACAGCTTCGGGGTGCGCAACAGCGACTCCGGCCCGGGCCCCGATCCGGACCCGGATCCGCCGCTGGGCTGCACCATCACGGTCGACCGCACCATCGCCGCGGTCCAGGGCACCGGTGACGCCACGCCGCTGGCCGGCACCCGGGTCACCGTCGAGGGCATCGTCACCGCCGACCACCGCACCGGTGGCTACAACGGCGTGTACGTGCAGACGGCGGGCAGCGGCGGGGAGCGCACCGTCGCCGCCGGGACCGCCTCGGACGCGGTCTTCGTCTACCTGACCACGAACACCGCCAACCACCCGTCGGTCGCGATCGGCGACCGGATCCGGGTCAGCGGCACCGCGAGCGAGTTCAACGGCCTCACCCAGCTCACCATCGGCGCCAAGAGCGACGTCCAGGTCTGCGAGCAGGGCGCACCGCTGCCCGCCCCGGTCCCGGTCGAGCTGCCGCTGAGCGACGACGCCCGCGAGTCGGTCGAGTCGATGCTGGTCGCCCCGGTCGGCGCGTACGCCGTCTCCGAGGTCTACAACACCAACCGGTTCGGCGAGGTCGTCCTCACCGCCGGTGACAAGCCCGCCGCCACCCCCACCGACAAGGCCCGCCCCGGCTCGGAGGCGGCCCTCCAGCTCGCCGCCGACAACAAGGCGCGCCGACTGCTGGTCGACGACGGCAAGACCACCAACCTGGCCAACGCCGGGCTGCTCCCGCCGTACGTCTCCCCGGCCGCCCCGCTGCGGGTCGGCGACTCGGTCGAGGCGTTCGGTCCGTCGGTGCTGTCGTACGCCTTCAACGAGTGGCGTCTACAGCCGACCCGTCCGGTCGACGCCGACACCCCGCCGGCCGCCCGGACCACCTTCAAGTCCACCAACCCGCGTACCGCCGCTCCGGTCAACGTCGGCGGTGACCTGCGGGTGGCCAGCTTCAACGTGCTGAACTACTTCGTCCACTTCGGCGGAGACGCACGCGGTGCCGCGAACGAGGCGGCACTGGTCAAGCAGGAGGCGAAGATCGTCTCGGCGATCAGCGCGCTGGACGCCGACGTGGTCGCGCTCCAGGAGATCGAGAACTCGGTCCGGTTCAACACCAACGACCCGCAGCAGGCGCTCAAGCGCCTGGTAGCCGCCCTGAACACCGAGGACGGCGCGGGCACCTGGGACTACGTCCGCACCCCGACCGAGCTGCCGGGCGCCGCCCAGCAGGACGTCATCACCACCGCGATCATCTTCAAGCCGGCCAAGACCCAGCCGAAGGGTCCGTCCCGTTCGGTGAACGACGAGTCGGTCTGGTTCAACGCCCGCGAGCCGCTGGCGCAGACCTTCACCGCCGGACCGCTCGACTTCACCGTGGTGGTCAACCACTTCAAGTCCAAGAGCGGCGCCGGTTCCGGCGACAACGCCGACGCCGGGGACGGTCAGGGCGGCTGGAACGGCGACCGGGTCCGGCAGGCCACCGCGCTGGCGACCTTCGTGGACCGGGTCAAGACCGACAGCGGCACCGACAACGTGCTGCTGCTGGGCGACTTCAACTCGTACACCCACGAGGACCCGATGCAGGTCCTCTACGGCAAGCAGTACGCCAACCTGAACGACACCGGCAAGACGAGCTACGTCTTCGGTGGCGAGTCCGGTTCGCTGGACCACGCCCTGGCCTCGCCGTCGCTGGCGGACCGGGTGACCGGCGTGGACGTCTGGCAGACCAACGCGGTCGAGTCGTACGCCTTCCAGTACGACGGCCTGGCCTCGTTCTTCGCACCGGACCCGTACCGGGCCAGCGACCACAATCCGCTGATCGTCGGGCTCAACACCGGGGCCGCCCCGGTGGACCTGCAACTGCTGACCATCAACGACTTCCACGGTCGGCTGGAGTCCCCGGCCACCGTGAACGGTCAGCCG
This sequence comes from Micromonospora sp. NPDC049900, assembly GCF_044461025.1. Taxonomy (NCBI): domain Bacteria; kingdom Bacillati; phylum Actinomycetota; class Actinomycetes; order Micromonosporales; family Micromonosporaceae; genus Micromonospora; species Micromonospora sp. NPDC049900. The sequence continues at coordinate 65,872 of NZ_JBITKM010000016.1, read as the reverse complement.
GTCGGCGGTGCCGCCCAGCTCGCCGGTCTGGTCGACCAGCTCCGGGCGCAGAACCCGAACACCGCGTTCGTCTCCGCCGGTGACAACATCGGCGCGTCGACCTTCATCTCGGCGATCGACGACGACAACCCGACGATCGACTTCCTCAACCAGGCCGGGCTGACCGTGTCGGCGGTGGGCAACCACGAGTTCGACAAGGGCATGACCGACCTGACCGACCGGGTGATGGAGCGGGCCGACTTCCCGATCCTGGGCGCCAACGTGTACCGGGGCGACTCCCGGGCGCTGCCCGCGTACTCGGTCAACACCATCGGTGGGGTCAAGGTCGGCTTCGTCGGCGTGGTCACCGAGCAGACCGCGTCGCTGGTCAGCCCGGACGGCATCGCGGGCCTGACGTTCCGGGATCCGGTGACCGAGGCCAACCTGGTCGCCGCCCAGCTCAAGGACGGCAACCCGGACAACGGTGAGGCCGACGTGGTGGTGCTGCTCGCGCACGAGGGCGCCGCCACGGAGAACATCGACTCCCCCGAGGCCCTGGCGAACGACCCGGTCTTCGGCAAGTTCACCCGGGTCGACGCCACCATCGACGCCATCTTCAGCGGCCACACCCACCAGCCGTACGCCTTCGAGGTCCCGGTCCCGGGCACCGACAAGCTGCGTCCGGTGGTCCAGGCCGAGGACTACGGCAAGCGGCTGGGCAAGGTCACGCTGACCTTCGACCCGCAGTCGGGCTCGGTCACCGCCGCCGACGCCTCGCTCGTCGACGTGGTCGGTGCGCCGCAGGACCCGGCGGTGGCCGACATCGTGGCCGCCGCGAAGGTCCGGGCGGAGGAGCTGGGTCAGCGCAAGCTCGGTGAGATCACCGCCGACATCCGGCGGGCCTACACCGGCGGCAACGAGGACCGGGGCAAGGAGTCGGCGCTGGGCAACTTCATCGCCGACGTGCAGCTCGCCGGCACCGCTGACGCCGGCCGGGGCGGGGCGCAGATCGCGTTCATGAACCCGGGCGGTCTGCGGGCCGACCTGCTGTACCGGACCGACGGCACGGTGAGCTACGCCGACGCGTTCTCGGTCCAGCCGTTCTCCAACGACGTGGTCACCAAGTCCTACACCGGTGCCGAGATCAAGCAGGTGCTGGAGCAGCAGTGGCAGCCGGCGGGCGCGTCCCGTCCGCTGCTCTGGCTGGGCGTGTCGAAGGGCTTCAGTTACACCTACGACCCGGCCGCCGCGCAGGGCTCGCGGATCACCTCGATGCAGCTCAACGGCGCGCCGATCGACCCGGCCGCCACCTACCGGGTCACGGTGAACTCGTTCCTCGCCGCCGGTGGGGACAACTTCACCACCCTCGGTGGGGGCACCGACCGGGTCACCACCGGCGACAACGACCTCACCATGCTGACGAACTACCTCGCCGCCAACTCGCCGGTCACCGCGGACACCACGCCGCGCTCGACCGTCGGGCAGGGCGACCCGGAGTGGGACGTCACGGTGCAGGCCCGCAGCCAGTGCATCGGCACCAACGCGTACGTCTCGGTCAGCGCCCAGAACGCCGACGACGTGGCACTCACCATCGAGCTGGTCACCCCGTACGGCTCGCGCAAGGTCACCGATGTGGCTCCGGGCAAGACCGCCTTCCAGGCGTTCAACACCCGGGCCAAGACGGTGGCGGCCGGTACGTCGACGGTCAAGGTCACCGGTACCGTCAACGGCCAGCCCGTCACCACCGAGGTCGAGGCGCCGTTCCCCGCTCTCACCTGCGGTTAGTTGTCTCGCGGTGGCGGTGCCTGCGGGTGCCGCCACCGCACCATCCCCCGTTCGACAGACATGAGCACCAAACGGAGCATCGAATGCACACAAGGAACCACAAGCGCCTGATCGCGGCGGCTGCCGCCGGTGCGCTGCTGGCCGGGTCGGTGGCGCTGGCGTCGCCGGCGCTGGCCGAGCCGGTGGACAGCACCGACGTCCGCGTCACCGTCGACATCGAAGAGGTCAAGGAACCGGGCGTGCTCGCCATGTCCATCGCGGGCAACTCGGTGGCGCTGACCGAGGACGGCTCGACCCTGCTGGTCCGTCAGTTCACCGGCACCCTGCCGACGGTCACCGTCACCGACACCCGGACCGCCGACGAGGTGCCCGAGGGCTCCGCCTGGGCGGTGCTGGGCAGCGCGACCAACTTCGTCGGCAGCAGCGGCCAGGACCCGATCAGCGCCGGACACCTGGGCTGGAAGCCGCGCCTGATCGACGGTGGCGACACCGGCCTGGTCAGCGAGGGCGAGGAGGTCGTCACCGTGCTGGACGAGCCGACCCAGCCGGGCAACAACGTCGGCCTCACCGACCAGGAGCTGCTGGTCTCCACGTTCGACTCGGGCGCGGTCGCCGGTGACGCGTACTCGGTCAACGCCGGGCTGTTCCTGCGTACCCCGGCCGACGTGGCCGCCGGGTCGTACACCTCGACGCTGACCCTCTCCCTGTTCGAGTAGTGCCCTGGTCGGGGGAGCCGCCTCGGGCGGCTCCCCCGGCCGCACCCCTACCGCCGAAGGATCCCGCCATGTTCCGAACCTCGCCGCCGCGAACGCTGTCACGGCTGCTCGCCGTGCTGGCCGTGGTGCTCGTCGCCACGCCGATCGCGCCGGCCGGTGCGATGGCGGAGCCGACCACCCCGACCGTCACCTGGGCGGTGCAGCCGGCCGACCGCAACGGCCCGGACGGACGGCGGTGGATCGAGCACACCCTCGACCCCGGGCAGGTCATGACCGAACACCTGGCGGTCCGCAACTTCAGCGACTCCTCCGTGGTCTTCTCCCTCAAGGCAGCCGACGGCTACCTCACCGACAAGGGCCGCTTCAACATGCTGCCCTCGAACGAGACGTCGGTGGACGGCGGCACCTGGATCGAGGTGCAGGAGCAGGTCACCGTCGGCGCCAAGCAGACGAAGGTGGTGCCGTTCACCATCACCGTGCCGGAGAACGCCACCCCGGGCGACCACCCGGCGGGCATCGCGGCGACCGTCACCAGCACCGGCGGCACGGTCGCCGTGGAGAGCCGGGTCGGCTTCCGGGTGATGATGCGCGCCAGCGGCACGATCACCGCCAGCCTGGCGGTCGACGGGCTCACCGCCACCTACACGCCCTCGTGGAACCCGTTCTCCGGCGGCACGGTCCAGGTCAGCTACACCGCCACCAACAACGGCAACGTCGCGGTGACCGGCGGCGGCGAGGTGACCGTCCGCGAACTGTTCGGCCTGGCCGGGCGGCAGACCCCGACCGAGGTCGACGAGATCCTGCCGGGCGGCCAGAAGACGTTCGAGGCCCGCGTCGACGGGGTGTGGGGGTTGGGCCGGATGCGGACCACCGTCGACCTCACCCCCGCCGTGCTCGGCGGCGACGCGACCGGCGCGGTGATCCGTCCCGCCTCGACCAACGTCACCACGTGGAGCGTGCCCTGGGCGCAGCTCGTGCTCCTGCTCGCCGTCGTCGCGCTCGTGGTCGTCGTGGTCGTCGTCCGTCGGCGCCGTCGGCGGCGACTCGCGCAGATGCTCGCCACCGCCCGTGAAGAGGGCCGGGCCGAGGGCCGCAAGACCACCGTCGGCGGCTGACCGGACGCCCGGCGTACGCCTGCGGGGTGCCGGGTCAGCCGGTCGGCGGCGACTCCAGGTCGGTCGGCAGCAACACCCGGAAGACCGTGTCGCCGGGCGTGCTCGTCACCCGGATGTCGCCGTGGTGCTTGTTGACCACGATCCGGTACGAGATGTCCAGCCCCAGCCCGGTGCCCTCGCCGACCGGCTTAGTGGTGAAGAACGGCTCGAAGATGCGCGGCCGGATCTCCGCCGGGATACCCGGTCCGGTGTCCACGATGTCGACGGCCAACTGGTCGTTGACCAGGCCGGTGCGGACGGTCAGCGTGCCGCCGTCGGGCATCGCGCCGAGGGCGTTGTCGATCAGGTTGCTCCACACCTGGTTCAGCTCGGCCGCGTACGCCGGGATGGCCGGCAGGCTCCGGTCGTACTCCCGGACCACCCGTACCCCGGCCGGGACCTTCGCCTTGAACATCACCAGCGTGGCGTCGAGCAGTTCGTGCACGTCCACCACCTGGTACGGCGCCCGGTCGAGCTGGGAGTACTGCTTGGCGGCCCCGACCAGCGTGGAGATTCGGATGGCCGCGTCGGCGATCTCCGCCATCAGCAGCTCGGTCTCCACCGCGTAGGTCAGCCAGCGCACCGCCGCCTCGACGTCCTCCGGCCCGACCGCCACCCGGACCCGCTCCAGCCAGTCGACGTCCAGCCCGGCGCTGACCAGCGTCTCCGCCAACTGCCAGCCGGAGATGAAGCCCTGCTCGTCGAACCAGTCGGTCAGCGCGTCCTCGGCGTCGGTGGCGGCGAGGGCGGGAAGTGGCGTGGCTTTCGCCGCCCGTTCGGCCGCCTCCTCCTGGAGGGCGACGAGGGCGTGCAACCGTCGGCCGTCGATCCGGCCGTCGGCGATCAACGCCAGCTTGTGCCGCATCGCGGCGATCCGCTCGCGCAGGCTGGAGGTGGCGCGCACCGCCGCGCTCGCCGGATTGTTCAGCTCGTGGGTGAGCCCGGCCGACAGCGAGCCGAGGGCCAGCAGCCGCTCCCGCTCACCGATCAGCGTCTGGGTGTCCCGCATGCCGATGAACATGCCCTCCAACAGGTGCATCGCCATCGGGAACCAGGACCGCACCGCGTGCGCGAACTTCTCCGCCGGCAGCACGAAGAACTCCGCGTCGGTCAGCGCCCACATGCTGTTGCGATACAGCCGGGCGTCGCCCACGTACGCCTGGGTGGCACCGCCGTACGCGCCGCGCTGCGAGGTGCGGCTGATCTCCACCTCGTCACCGTGCACCATGCGGCAGAGGCGTACCGTGCCGTCGAGCAGGACGAAGAAGCACTCCGCCGGGTCGCTCTCCCCGTAGACCAGCTCACCTGCCGCCCGCCGCTCGACCCGCCCCTGACCGGCCAGGAACGCCAACTGCTCGGCGTCCAGCGACTCGAACAGGAACAGCGTCCGCAGTTCCTCGACTGTCAACCGCTGCGGCTCCGGGCCGTCGGTGGTCATTGCGCCTCCAGGTAACGGTGCACCAGGGATACCGCCATCGCGCCCTCGCCGACCGCCGAGGCCACCCGCTTCACCGACGCGGCGCGGACGTCACCGGCGGCGAAGACGCCCGGCAGGCTCGCCTCCAGGTGGTACGGGTCGCGCGGCAGCGACCAGCCGGGCGGCCGACGTCCGCCGGCGACCAGGTCCGGCCCGGTGACCACGAAGCCCCGCTGGTCGCGGACCACCGTGCCGTCCAGCCAGCCGGTACGCGGTTCCGCGCCGATGAACACGAACAGCCAGGAGGTGTCCACGTCCCGCTGCTCGCCGGTGCGGGTGTCGCGCAGCGTCAGTCGTTGCAGGTGTTCGTCTCCGGCGGCGGCGGCCACCTCGGTGTGCGGGTGCACGATCACCTGCTCGATGCGGCCGAGTTGCTCGATCAGGTACTGCGACATCGAGGCGGTCAGGTCGGCACCCCGGATCAGCAGGTGCACGCGCTGTGCGTACCGGGAGAAGTAGACCGCCGCCTGCCCTGCGGAGTTGGCCCCGCCGACGATGTAGACGTCCGCGCCGACGCAGCTCGGTGCCTCGCTGGCGGCCGAGCCGTAAAAGACTCCCCTCCCGGTGAAGTCGTCCAGGCCGGGTGCCGCCAGCATCCGGTACGACACGCCGGTGGCCAGCACCACCGAGTGGGCGGCCAGGCTCTGGCCGTCGCTGAACCGCAGCACCCGGGCCGAGCCGGCCTCGTCCAGGCCGACCACCTCGCGGGTGCTGAGCAGCTCGGCACCGAACTTGAGCGCCTGCCGACGGGCCCGGTCGGTGAGCTGCGCGCCGGAGACGCCGTCGGGGAAGCCGAGGTAGTTCTCGATCCGGCTGCTCTGTCCGGCCTGCCCACCGGTGGCCAGCCGCTCGACCAGCACCGTTCGCAGCCCCTCGGACGCGCCGTACACCGCCGCGCCCAGCCCGGCCGGGCCACCACCGACCACGATCAGGTCGTAGAAGTCCGCCGCCGGGGTGACGGTCAGGCCGATCAGCCCGGCCAGCTCCGCCTCCGCCGGAGCCACCAGCGTCTTGCCGTCGCCGGTGACCACCAGCGGGACGTCCGCCTCGGTCACCCCCGCCGCCGCGAGCAGCCGCGCCCCCTCCGGGTCGTCCACCAGCAGCCAGCGGTACGGCACCAGGTTGCGGGCGAGGAAGTCACGGATCGCGAAGGACTCGGCGGACCACCGGTGCCCGACCACGCGGATCTCGGTGGCCGCCGCGATCGGGCTGGCCGACCAGGCGTCCAGGAGCGAGTCGACCACCGGATAGAGCTTCTCCTCCGGCGGGTGCCAGGGCTTGAGCAGGTAGTGATCGAGGTCGACCAGGTTGATCGCGTCGATCGCCGCGCCGGTGTCCGCGTACGCGGTCAGCAGCACCCGGCGGGCCGCCGGGAACAGGTCCATCGCCGCTTCCAGGAACTCGATCCCGGTCATCTCCGGCATCCGGTAGTCGGCCAGCAGCAGGGCCACCTGCTCACCGCGCAGTTTGATCTCCCGTAGCGCCTCCAGCGCCTCCGGGCCGGCGTTGGCGCGCACCACCCGGTACCGGTCGCCGTAGCGACGCCGCAGGTCCCGGGAGACGGCCCGCGACACCGCCGGGTCGTCGTCGACGGAGAGAATCACCGGGTTCGCCATGGGCCAATGAAAGCACGGCGGTGTTCCACCTCGGTTGCCCGCGAAACGCCCGCTGACGGTGGACGATCTCGGACTACCCCGGCCTCGGTCGACGTCAGTCCTCTCGGTCGGGTACCCACGGCTCGCGCCGAGCCGTCAGGCGCGTAGTCCCCGGAGCAGGATCTCGACGTACCGGTCCCGGTCGGCGTCGCCGCTGACCGTGACCGCGTGCTGGAGGCCGCAGAACAGCGCCCGCAGGTCGTCAGCGGTGATCTCCGGGCGGATGGCACCGGCGGCGCGGGCGCGGTGCAGCAGTCGGTCCACCGCCGTGGTCAGCGCCCGGCCCAGTTCTCTCGTTTCTGGGCGGGCGGCCTCGGGCTCGGCCAGGACGGCGGCGAGCGCCGGGTCACCGAGCTGATGATCGAGTGCGACCCGGAGCAGCCGGGCCATCTCGGCGTCGACGTCCGGCCCGGCGGCGGCCTGTTCGGCCGCGTCGACGAGTTGGGTGAACCGGTCGGCGGCCAGCGCCTCCAGCAGGGCCAGTCGGCTGGGGAAGTGCCGATAGACGGTTCCGACGCCGACGCCGGCCGCCTTGGCGATCGCGTTCATCGGCAACTCCACGTCACCGGCGGCCAGCCGTTCCCGGGCTGCACGGAGCATCCGGGCACGCACCCGGGCCGAGTCGGCACGCAGGGGCTCGGCGTTCGTCGGCGAGTCGGTGGACACAGCACGAGGATAATCCATCCGCATCCGAGCGGATTACTTATCCGCTCCGTGCTACGGTCGACACCACGGCAGCGGATAGTTCATCCGCTGCGATCGACCGGAGGTGCCTCATGCCCGTTTCCTGGACGTTCGACGACATCCCCGACCAGCGCGGCCGGACGGCGGTCGTCACCGGGGCCAGCAGCGGTCTCGGCCTGGTCGCCGCCGGGCAGCTCGCCGCCCGAGGCGCGACCGTGATCATGGCCGTACGCGACCCCGCCAAGGCCGAGCAGGCCCGCGCCGGCATCGCCGGTGACCTGGTGGTACGCCGACTCGACCTGGCCGACCTCGACTCGGTCCGCGAGTTCGCCGCCGAGCTGCGCGCCGAGGGCCGACAGGTCGACCTGCTGCTCAACAACGCCGGGATCGGCAAGCCGGGACACGAGCGGTCCGCCCAGGGGTACGAGAGCGTGTTCGCCACCAACCACCTGGGCCACTTCGCCCTGACCGGCCTGCTGCTGGACCTCTTCCGGCCGGATCGGGACCCGAGGGTGGTCACCGTCGGCTCCGGCTTCTACCGACTGCTGCGCGGCGGACCCGACCTGGACGACCTGGACGACCTGGCCGGTGGACCGGACACCGGCCCGCCCGTGGCGTACATCCGGTCGAAGCAGGCCAACGCCCTGTTCGGCGTCGAACTCGACCGTCGACTGCGCCGTGCGGGGAGCCCGGTGCGGAGCCTCCTCGCCCACCCCGGCATGGCCCGCACCCCGATGAACCGCCGGTACGACAACGCCGGGGAATGGGCGGTGACCCGGATCGGCGGTCTGCTGCTGGCCCGCAGCTCCGAGAGCGGCACCGTCCCGCTCCTCTACGCCGCCACCGCGCCGACCGCCGAGACCGGCGTCTTCCACGGCCCGCCGCTGTTCCGGTGGGGCAACCGGGTGCACAGTCGCCCGGTCGTCGCCCCCGCCGACGACCGGGCCCTGGCCGCGCGGCTCTGGCAGGTCTCCGAGGAGGCGACCGGCGTGCGCTACCTGGAGGCACCGACCGTGGCCGCGCCGAACTGATCAGCCAGCCGCCTCCAGGGCGGCGCGGAACACCACCGTGACGCTGAACGTGGTGCCGTCGACCTGGTACGCGTAGCACCCCGGCCCACCGACCGTGGTGGTGGCGGGCAGGTCGTTCTCCGGACGGACCAGCAGGGCGTGGTGTCCGCCGTCGCGCGGCTCCCCGAGGTAGGCGAACTCCGCCCCGGCCGGGCCGGGTCCGTCGATCCGGGCCGCCCGCACCAGCACCGGCCCGGCATAACCGGAGCCGATCCAGCGGACCTTCTTCGCGTACGTGCCGTCCTGTTGCCGGTCCATGGCCCGCAACTCCAGTACGCCGTCCCGGAAATAGTCGGCGACCGGATAGAGCGGCCCGGGGCCGAGCACCCGACTGGCCTGGTCCGGGTGGGGCCAGGGTTGCGGCTCGGTGACCGGACAGGCGTCCCCGGGTGCCACGGTGGGCAGCCGCAGCGGCGGGGCGACGAACTCGGTCGGCGTCGCCGTGCCGCCGGACTGCCCCGAGGGGGAGCCCGACGGGTCCGGGGACGGCGCGCCGTCGCAGGCCACCACCGCCGAGAGAAGTGCGCCGACCAGTAACCAGCCCATTCTCACCACCACCGCATTATCGACCGAGTGCGATGGACGTGCAGCCCCGCTCAGCCGAGGCCGGCGATCAGCCGCTCCCCGTCGGGCCAGGGGCCGAACCCGGCTGCGCTGTCGAGGTGTCCGACCTCGCCCGCGTCGACCAGGTCCGCTCCCCAGTCGTCGGCGTACTCGGTGAACTGGGCGAAGGTGGTGTACGGGTCGGTCCGGCTGGCGACCAGGACGGTCGGGAACGGCAGCGGGGTGCGGGGCAGGGTCCAGGGCAGGTCCCCCGGCTCGTCCGGCTCGTACCCGTCGATGACCGGTGGGGTGACCAGCAGCGCGCCGACGACCGGACCGGTGTGCCCGGCCGCCCACACGACGGTGCTGACGCACCCGGCGCTGTGTGCGACGAGCACGGCCGGCTCGGTCGAGGTGTGCACGGCCTCGTGCAGCGCCGCCACCCGGTCCCGCAGGACGAGCGGCGGGCCGGGCGGCTCGGGTGCCCACCGGTAGTCCGGGTGCCGGTCGGCGAGCCAGTTCATCCAGTGCTCGGGGCGCGGTGTCCCCCGTCCGGGCACGAGCAGGTGTCGGGTCACCCGGCCGACGGTAACCGCACGCGCCCGCGGCGTCAGTCCCCTACCGGCCCGGAGGCAGGCTGCCCGGCTCGATGCTGCGCAGGTGGTGAGCGGAGACCGAGTCGAGCACCGCGTCCAGCGGGCGCGGCATCCGGTCCAGATCGAGCGCCTGCACCATGAGCCGGGCGTACGCCTCCTTGCGGCCGGACCGGGTGCCGACGAAGCGGTGCAGTTGGGCGGTCAACTCCCGTCCCTGCTGCGCGGGCTGTCGCTGGAACAGCCGGAAGGATCGCAGGTCCCCGACCGCGTCCAGGAACTCCTGCACCCCGTCGGTGCCGACGGCCCGGATCAATTCGTCCTCCAGGTCCCGTACGCAGACGTGGAACCCGAGTTCGGCGATCCGGGCGGTGGAGGCGGCGGTGGCGATCCCGGCCCGGTCGAGTCCGCGCTGGACGAAGCCCTCCTCGGCGACGTCGTAGAGCCCGGCCAGCCGTAGGCCGCGCCCCTGCGGGCCGAGTAGGACCAGGTGCTGCCCGATGTTGGTGATCCCGCCCATCGGCAGCACCCGTACGCCCTCGGCGGTCAGGTCCCGACCGCGACGTACGGCGAGCGCCTGCACCGCCGCCTGGTCGCTGGCCCCCTCGACCAGCAGTACGGCGCGGGCGTCACCCAGGGCGTCGATCGGGATCTGCACCCGCACCTCCTGACCCTCGGCACCATCATGCCGACCTGCTCCGGAACGGCCCAGCGAGTTATCGCCGGGACCGGTCGGGCTGCCCGGTGGCCACCCGTCGCCCGGTCAGGAGGCGAGTCGCCCGCTGGCCGGGGACGGCTCGGCGAGCCGGGTCGCCAGGTCGTCCAGCGAGAGCCCGAGCACCCGGGCCAGGGCGGCGACGGTGAAGTAGGCGGGCGAGGCGATCGCTCCGCGCTCGATCTTGCGCAGCGTGTCCAGCGAGATGCCGGCCTGGAGGGCGACGGCGGCGGCACTGCGACCGCCACGGGCCTGCTGGAGCAGGCGCCCCAACGCCAGGCCGCGCGCCCGCTCGTCCTCGGTCATCGGGGTACGCACCATGCGCCTATAGTAATCCTGGTATTAAAATACCAGCGCCGGGGTGCACCCCGCCCCGCCGGCACGAGCGACGAAGAGGTGGAGATGGTCGAGTTGAAGACGCCGGGCGAGATCGCCGTCATGCGCGAGGCCGGGCGGGTGGTGGCGACGGCGCTGGCTGCGGCCCAGGCGGCGGCCACGGTCGGGATGTCCCTGCGGGAGTTGGACGAGATCGCCGCCGCGGTGATCAGCGAGGCCGGCGCGAAGCCCTCGTTCCTGCACTACCACCCCCGGTCGGCCCCCAGCCCCTACCCGGCGGTCATCTGCACCTCGGTCAACGACGCGGTGGTGCACGGCATCCCCACGGCGTACCGGCTCGCCGACGGCGACGTGCTGACCGTCGACTGCGGCGCGTACATCGACGGGCTGCACGGCGACTCGGCGGTGACCTTCATCGTCGGCACCGCCGACCCGGCCGACCAGAGGCTCGTCGACGAGACCCGCCGCGCCCTGCATGCCGGCATCGCCGCCGCCACGCCCGGCGCCCGGATGGGCGACATCGCCCACGCCATCGGCACCGTCGGGCGGTCGCAGGGATTCGGCCTGATGGAGAACCACGGCGGCCACGGGATCGGTCGTGCCATGCACGAGGACCCGTTCGTGCCCAACGAGGGCAAGCCCGGCCGGGGGCTGCGGCTCAGGCCGGGGCTGGTCCTCGCCCTCGAACCGATGTTCCTCGCCGGTGGCGACGACAGGTACCGGGTGGACCCGGACGGCTGGACGCTGCGGTCCGCCGACGGCAGCCGGGCCGCGCACTGGGAGCACTCCATCGCGGTCACCGAGGACGGGCCGGTGATCCTCACCGCCCGCTGAGACCGGCACCCGCAGGCACGTCAGGCACTCGCCGCCTCCCCGGCGGCGAGGAACCTGGCCCGGTCCGCCTCGGTGTCGATGTCACCGCCGTCGGCCACGTCGGAGACCGGTACGACCCGGATCTGCTCGGCACGTTCGCGCAGGTAGGGACGGGCGCCCACGTCACCGACGGCCGAGGCGGCGACACCCGCCCAGTGCGCGCGGCCGAGCAGGACCGGGTGACCGCGCCCGGTGTGGTACCCCGCCATCGCGAGGACCTGCGGCGCGGCGAGACCGACGAGTCGGCGCACCGCCTCGGCGGTGATGCCCGGCATGTCGACCAGGAGCACCAGCGCGGCCACCGCCGGGGTCGGCGTCAGCACGGCGAGACCGGTACGCAGTGACGATCCCATCCCACCGGCCCACTCCGGATTGACCACCACCCTGGCCCCGGCCAGGTCGGCACGGGCGGCGACCAGTTCCGCGTCGGCACCGAGCACCACGGTCACCGAGTCGCAGCCACCGGCCCCCAGGGTGGCCACCGCGCGTTCCACCAACAGCCGACCATGCACCTCCACGAGCGCCTTGGGTCGTCCGTACCGGCGGCCCGCACCGGCCGCGAGCACCAGCCCGGCGACCGGGGCACCACGTGTCGGCTCCACCCGTGGACGCTAACACCGGGCGGCCGAAATCTCAGCGCCGCATTTCTCGTGGACCGATTTCGAATAGTCCCCGAGCACTCGCCGCAGCACGCGCGGCCACCACGAACCTCAAAGTTTCCTCAAACACGCAGGTCGTCGGCGGTGAACATTAACCGACGCCTTTAGTTTTGCCTCACCTGATCGGCAGGATCACTTAACACAACGCCTGCCAGCAGGTGATACGTGGCCGCAGAAGACAGCGAGAACGAGGTGGAAGCCGCTCGGAAACACCCGGAACGACGCACCGCACAGCCGAAGTCATACAGATGTAGGAGGTCTGATGCATCGTCGCCTTTTGGTGTCGACAACTGTCGCAACAATGTGTGCCGTAACCCTGTTCGCGCCGTCTTCGTCGGCAGAGAACGTGAACGCGAATTGTGGAAACCTGCCCGGCAACCGATCCGCCTCCGGGTGGACCGACTACGCACAGCTCGGCAAGCAGCTCGCCCAGATCGAGGCGACCAGCAACGGCCGGGTCGCGGTGGACGTCATCGGCACGTCCCACCGGGGCCGGGACATCTACACCGCCCGCGTCGGCACCGGTGACCGCGTACTGCTGATCACGAGCGAGATCCACGGCAACGAGAAGACCGGCACCGAGGCCCTGCTCCAGATGCTCAAGACCCTCGGGTCCAGCGGGAGCCCGCAGGCCAAGTTGATCCGGGACAACCTGACCATCGTCGCCGTTCCGAAGTTCAACCCCGACGGTGCGGAGCTGAACCGTCGGCAGAACGACTTCCCGTGGAACGAGGTGGTCGAGAAGTTCCCGCAACTGGCCGGCACCAACGCGCCGTACTACTACAGCAACGGCGCGCGCGGCTTCGACGTCAACCGGGACTTCAGCGCGGACCTGACCGCCGAGCCCTCGCCCGCGACGCGGCCGTCCAACGAGACGCTGCCCGGCATGTACCTGACCAACGAGTCCCGGGCACTACGTGACCTCTACGTCAACCTGCGCGACGAGTTCGGCAAGGTCCACGCCTACGTGGACCTGCACCACATGGGCCCGTGCAACGAGAACATCGGGACCGACCAGTACGTCACGGTGGCGCTGGACTTCCCGCCGCTCGGCTCGGAGGTCGACGGCAACCCGAGGTACGCCGACTGGCCCCTGCTCGACCAGGACGCCTCCCGTCGGCACACGCTGGCCGCCGCGCTCGGCATGATGCAGCACGCGGGCAACGGCTCCGGCACCGGTTCGCCGTTCTTCGGTGGGGTCAGCCAGTACGTCCACTACCAGGTCTCGGACGGCTACAGCTTCGACCGCGACTACGCCGGGCAGGCCCGGTCGGCGTTCGCGCTCAACGGCAGCGCGAGCGTCCTGTTCGAGGTACGCGGCCAGTCCCACGCCTGGGGCCAGAAGCAGAAGGGTCAACTGACCAAGGCCGTCGAGGCCGGCATCGTCGGCATCGCCGAGCGGATGGCGGACCGTTCGGTCGACAGCCTGAACGGCGACGACTTCTACGAGCTGCCGAAGTACTGGTAGGCCTCACCACAGATCGGTGGCCGGGCGCATCCGGTCACCGAGCGGGCCCCCTTCCCGGCCGGGAGGGGGGCCCGTCGTCGTCACGGCCGGAGCGTCAGCCGATCGCGTACGCCCGGATGATCGTCACGTCGGTGTAGCCGCCGATGGTGTCGGTGACCCGCGCCCGCAGCGAGACCGCGCCGGAGGTGGGGTTGCCCACCTGGGCGGTCCAGACGCCGTCGATCTTCTTGACCGACACCGAGCGCCAGGTCTTGCCGCCGTCGAAGGACGCTTTGGCGGTGACCGTCTTCACCTTCGGGTTCTTGCCCAGCTTGGCGTCCGGACCGGCCTTGGGCCGGCTCAGCTTCAACTGGACGTTCGTGCTGTCGCCGGCCTTGGCCCGGTTGTCCAGGTCAAGCCCGGTGGGCAGCATGGTGAGCGCGTAGACGGGTGCGGTCACCGAGGTGTTCGGCTTCGCCTTGAACCGGTACGTGACGCTGGTCTTCGGTGACAGCATCCCGGCCGGGAAGGTGATCTCCGGGTAGTAGCGGCTCGCGTCGTTGGTGAGCGTGTACCAACCACTCTTCTTGACCTTGTACTCAAGGCTGGTCATTTCCGACTCCCAGCCCCTGTCCTTCTTGGTCTTGACCGTCTTGCCACCGAACTTCAGCGTCGCCGTCGCCTTGTCGCCGCCCTCGACGCTGTCCCGGGGGAAGCCGGGGTCGGCGAACATGTCGTTCAGCACGTACGACAGCCAGCCGTAGTTGACCTGCGGCAGCCGGGTGGACGGTCCCCAGGCGGACCGGAAGAACCGCAGCGTGTACGACTCACCCGCGCTGACCGTACGCGGGACGAGGTAGCCGCCGACGACCGGCGTGGAGCCGTCCTTCGCGGACGTGTAGCTGTTCGCCCGGACGAGCCACTTGCCGGCCGAGAGGTGCACCTTCGTCCGGTACGGCTGGTCGGCGCCGAGTAGCGAGCCGTACATGTGGTTGCCGCAGGAGCGGTCGACCGGCTGCACCGCCAGGCCGCTGGAACTCGCCGCCGACGGGCCACGCCTGGCCTCCACGTTGACCGTGGCGAGTGACGACTTCGCGAAAGTCCGGGTGGGACTCTTCGGCACACCGGCGGTGGTGAACATGACCGCGTAGTGGGGTGCCGTGCCGGCCTGGTCGCTCCAGGCCCGCATCGCGGCGAAGCCCAACCGCGTCGACGAGTTGGGCACCACGAACAGACCGCCACCGGAGTCCCGGGCGTCGACGTAGTCGATCGTCGACCTGCCCCGGGTGCAGATCTGGGCGATGGTCTGGACCTCCAGCCCGGCTGCGTCGGGCGCGGAGCTGAGGCCGAGCGAGACCCGCTTGCCCTTGCGGGCGTCCACGGTGGTCTTGCTGGACCCGGAGACCTTGACCGTACGCGCACCGAGGGTCGAGGTGTCCCCGGTGCGGATCGAGGCGAGCACCGCGTAGGTGCCCTTCGGCAGTTTCTTGGCCTTGTTGGACTTGACCGAACGGCGCTCGTTGTTGGCGAGGTTGACCACGGTCGTGGTGACGGTGACCTTCTTGCCGTTGCGGTCCAGCGTGGTGACGGTCAGCGTGTTGGTCGCCGCGACCGCAGATGCGCCGGCACCGAGCAGCAGCGCCGGCACCAGTGCCGACGCGACGGCGGCCCGGGCCATGACGCGGGCGCGCGAGGACGATCCGGGGCCGGAGGCGGCCCCGATGAGAGTGGAGAACAATCCAGGAACTCCCGTGAGTGGAAGCCGACCCGCAGTACGACAACGGCGGGAGAGCTGATGCTAGATCACAATCGCCGCCCGTGCCGTCCCGCGTCCCCGGGACGACGTCCCGGACCTGCGGGACTGCCAACCCTGTCTCCCGGGTCGTCCGTCCACCCAGACTCCTCCCACGACGCCGATCGACGCGTGGACGACCCACGTACGCGGCGGAGAAACGAGGGTGAGATGCGAGTACGCAGAAGTGTGGCGGTGGTCAGCGCCGTACTGACCGGATGGGGCATGGCCCTGGTGATGGCACAGCCCGCCGCGGCAGCGCCCGAGTGTGATCGACCGATTCCGCCGCCGAAGTGCGACTTCATCCCGCCGGAGGACCCGCCGCCGCCCACCTACGCGCCCATCGTCGCCTTCGACGGCGCACGGCAGACCGGGTCGGAGCGGGCGGTGCACATCTGGGGCTGGACGGCGGACCGGGACGCTCCGTCCCGCGCGGTGATCAGGCCGTCGAGCTGACCGAAGAGTTCGAAGCTGACGACGCCGAAGCAGTGGATCCAGCCGACGGAGCCTCGGGCCAGCAGGGTCTCGGGCAGTCCGGGGAAGAGTCGCTCCCGCACGGCGGCGAGGTCGGCGTGGATCGGGCCGACTCCTGCCGAGGCTCAGGAGACCGGCAGCCTCTGCCGGGTCTCCGCCTCGTGGTCGGCGCGCCTGCGGGCCCGGACGCTCTCGGTCTTGAGTCGCAGGGCGGGACGTTCCACCAGGTGCCAGGAGGGTACGGCGAAGAGCATGGTGCCGAGCAGGCTCAGCACGATGTAGCCGAACATCCCGAACTCGGCACCACCCACCAGGGCGAGGACCTGCTGCACCGGGAAGCCGTAGATGTAGAGGCCGTAGGTGTAGTCGTGTCGCCGGCTGATTCGGGACAGTTGCTTCGGCAGCGCCACCGCGGCATACAGCACCAGGTAGCCGAAGGCCGGCAGGCCGACCGCGAAGAAGCCGCCCTTGAGCAGCGAGCCGGTCAGCACGACACCGGCCACCAGCGCCCACACGCCGTTGACCGGGATGCGGTGCGCGTACAGACGGGCGGCCGTGCCGAGCAGGAACAGGAAGCCGAGCATCAGCGTCCAGTCGGCGGCGAAGGCACCGAGCAGCGGGAACGGCCCGATCGCCCCGTGCTGCGGCGGCCGTGAGGTGATGGTCGGTCCGTTGAGGAAGTCCCACAGGATCAGCGCGTAGCAGACGAACGTCAAGAGCAGGACGGCACGCGGCGACCGGCGCAGCACCGCGGTCATCGTCAGCAGGGCCACCACGCCGTAGAAGGCCAGGTCGTACCGGAGGGTCCAGAGCGAACCGTCGAACGCACTCGGACCGCCGCCGAGCCGCCCGTACGGTGTGTCGGCCAGCAGGCCGGAGATCGGGAACTGTTCCATCGACGCGAGGACGTTCGTGGTGACGTAGTCGAACGGACCCTCCGGGTGTCCCCAGAAGCCGTTGAGGTTGCCGTTCTCGTAGAGGGCCACCAGCGGCGCGATGACGAAGGCCGTGACCAGCAGGCAGACCCACAGGCCGGGAAACACCCGCAGCAGGCGGGCGCGGATGTACTGCGGCAGGGACGAGCGCAGTGCGCTGTCGGTGATGAGGAACCCGGAGATCAGGAAGAAGCCGTAGAGGGACATCGTGCCGATGTCGCTCTGGCCTGCGAACAGACCCGTCCCGAGGTTTCCCACCCCGAATCCGATCGGCCCGGCATGGGCGATGATCACGCCGCACGCCATCGCCAGGCGCAGCGCGCCGAACGCGTTGTGCTGCGCCGAGTATCTGTCCTGCAGCGTCGGCGAACGCCCTTCGGTGAACCAGGCCTGCACGTGACGACTCCCTTACGGACCAATCCGGACGGAGGTCGAGTCGTCGTGCCGACCGCCGCATGTGACACATGCAGTATCAACACCTA
Source organism: Micromonospora sp. NPDC049900 (assembly GCF_044461025.1). Taxonomy (NCBI): domain Bacteria; kingdom Bacillati; phylum Actinomycetota; class Actinomycetes; order Micromonosporales; family Micromonosporaceae; genus Micromonospora; species Micromonospora sp. NPDC049900. Next base: position 48,503 of record NZ_JBITKM010000016.1, on the reverse strand, counting down.
TGCGCCTTACATCCCGATTTTCACGAATTGCCCGTTTCATATCGGATGGAGGGGCCGACCGGCGGCGAGGGCGCACAACGGCCGCCAGCGGCGGCCGTGGCTCGCGCCACGACCGCCGCTGGGCAGATGTCCGAGCAGACCGTCGACCACCGTCCACAGTGCAACCGCCAGGCCGGTGAACCGACACAGGGCCTGGCCACCTCTGGGCGGAGCTCGAACGCGGGGTCACGACCTCGGCGACGCATACCCGGATGCTGTCCGGGATCGGCCGGCTCGTGTCGTGCTCCTCGGGTCCACGAGGAGACGGCGAGATCGGAGGTCGTCCTGTGGGCGCCGGCCGGGTGCCGACCGGGCTCAGGACCGCCCGCGACGTTCGACTTCTCGTACGTCGCCCAGCATCACACCGCCGATACGGACAAGTGGGCATAAACAACGCAATTAACCCAAAGGGTTGAATCGGTGCGCCGTCTCATGACAGATGCCGCGCGGTGTGCCGGAGCAGGAAGTCGTCCAGCCGGGGCGCGAGACGGCGCGCGTACGTGGCGGTCAGGTGATGCGCGTCCCGATAGACCAGCACGCCGTCGATCACGGCGGGACAGCGCTCGCCTGGACAGATCGCGTCGTTGAGATCGGCCAGGTGCACCTGGGCCACCAGAGCCGCGGCCCGCTCCTGCGGTACGCCCCAGACGAGCGCGGGCTGCCGGGGCTGGGCACAGGCGCTGAGCCGCTCCCGGTTGGCGGAGACACACTCGGCCATGTCCACCCTGAACGCCGGGGTGTCCCGGAGGACCACCAGCGGCAGCGCCGCTCCGGTCAGCTCCGACCAGGTCCGTGCCAGCGCCTCGGTCTGCGCGTCGGCCGTCGACGGCCCGGGGGCGGGCGTACTGCCCGCCACCAGCGGGATCTGGGTCACGCTGGAGACGATCAGCAGCCGGGGTCGTCGCTGCCCGGTGAGCGCGGTCCGCAGTTCGCGGTTCCACTCCGTACAGCTCTCGTCGACGCGCCCGCCGACGACCGTCGGGGTGGTCATCAACGAACAGGCGGTCTTGATGTAGGTCACCAGCCGCCAGCCGCGCTCCGCCGCAATCTGCTGCAACGCGGGTACCCAGTGCGCCGCGTGCGAGTCGCCGGCCAGCGCCACCTCGACCGGCGAGTCGCGGTCGCCGTAGACGCAGGTGCGCAGACTCGACTCCTGCGCCTGCGTGATGCAGTCGTCCCGATAGACGTCGGGCAGGTCGTCGCGGGCGTGGAGCGGGTCGGGCGTGATCCGGGCGAAGCGGTCCACCAGCGCCGGGTCCCCGCCCGGTGACGCCTGACCCGCTCCGGCGAGTTGCGCGGGACCCGGCGCGGTCGGTGGCCGTACCGCGAGGCTCAGGCCGACCCCGGCCAGCACGGTCAGGCTGGTCGCGACGAGCCCCATCCGCAGGGTGCGGGCCGGGGAGAACTGCGCGTACCGGAACGGGTTCTCCACCAGGTGGTGGGTCAGCACCGCCGGGACCGCGGAGCAGAGGATCATCGCCAGGCCGGCGCCGGTCCCCAACGGACCCCAGTGCGCCTCCGCCACCACCAGCAGTGGCCAGTGCCAGAGATACCAGGAGTACGACACGACGCCGACCGCCCGTAGCGACCGGGTCTCCAACAGCGACGCCGGCCCGTACCGTCCGGCACCCGGCCCGGCCGCGATGACCGCCACCGCGCCGAGCGTGGGTAGCAGCGCGAGGTGTCCCGGATAGGCCGCGTCCGGCCCGATCAGCACCGCGCCGAGGGCGATCAGGCCCATGCCGGTCCAGCCGAGCGCGGTCGCGGCCGGACGGGGCAGCCGGGAGAGGTGGCCGCTCAGGATGGCCAGCGCCCCGCCCAGCGCGAGTTCCCACATCCGGGTGGTGGTGACGAGGTACGCCCGCGCGGGCTCGGCCTGGCTCAGGTGCACCGACCAGGCCAGGGACGGTACGCCGACCAGCGCGATCGCCACGAGCACCGGCATCGACGTCCGGTCCGCGAAGAACCTCCGGCGGTGCCGGCCACGGACGTCCACCGGCGACCGCGCCTCGATCGACTGCGCCCGCCGACGACCGAGCGCCACGGCGACCAGCAGGAGCAGCGGCCAGAGCAGATAGAACTGCTCCTCCACGGCCAGTGACCAGAAGTGCTGGAGGATGCTCGGCGCCTCCTCCGACCGCAGGTAGTCGGTCGACTGTTCGACCAGCCGCCAGTTCATCGCGTAGACCGCGCTGGCCAGGGCGTCCCGGGCGGTCTCGGACCACCGGATCGGCGGCAGGAAGAGGTACGTGAGTAGCATGCTCGCCACGACGACGGCGCTGGCGGCGGGCAACAACCGTTTGGCGCGCCGGACGTAGAACGCGGTGATCGAGATCCGGCCGGTCCGGCGTACCTCGTCGACCAGCAGACCGGTGATCAGGAAGCCGGAGATCACGAAGAAGACGTCGACCGCGACGAAGAATCCCGGCAGCACCGCCACGCCGGCATGCCCGACGAGCACCAGCACGAGCGCGAGACCGCGCAGCCCTTCGACGTCCTCGCGGAACCGGCCCGTCAGGATCGGCCCGGCGCGTTCCACTGATGGCGTCATCTCCACCCCTCTCGGGGCGGAGCATAGAGCCGATATGGTGCCTTTTGACCGTTTTTACCGCGACTGACTCCTGCGGGCCCGGATCACCGCCGTTCGGTGACGACCTCCTTGGAGCCCGGCACCACGTTGCGGGTGGCACGCAGGCTGGTGATCGTCACGACCGTCAGCACACCGATGATGACCAGCAACGACGCCGCCGTCGGGATCAGCGGGACACCTTCCCAGACACCGTGCGCCCAGTGCAGGCCGAGCTTGACGCCGATGAACGCCAGGATCACGGCCAGACCGTAGCTGAGGTGCACCAGGCGGCTGAGCGCGGCGTGCAGCACGAAATAGAGCGCCCGCAGACCCAGCAACGCGAACGCGTTCGTGGCGAAGACGAGGTACGGGTCCTCGGTGATGCCGTAGACCGCCGGCACCGAGTCCACCGCGAAGACCGCATCGGTGGCGAAGACCGCCACCACCACCAACGCCAACGGCGTCAACGCCCGACGGCCGTCGACCCGGACGACCATCTTGGTGCCGTGGTACTCGCGCACGACGGGCATGAACTTGCGCAGCAGTCGCACCGAGCGCATGTTGCCGATGTCGACCGACTGCTCGTGCCCGGTGAACGCGTCCCGCAGCAGCTTCGCGGCGGTGAACAACAGGATCAACGCGAAGATCAGGAACGCGAAGTCCAGCGTCTGCAACGCCGCCGCACCCAACGCGATGAAGACGCTCCGCAGCACCAACGCGCCGGTGATCCCGAACAGCAGCACCCGCTGGGCCAACTCGGCCGGCACCGCGAACGCCGCCAGCAGCAGCATGAACACGAACAGGTTGTCCACCGACAGCGACTTCTCGACCAGATAGCCGGTGAGGAAGTGGACGCCCTGCTCGGAGCCGAACTCGGACCACACCCAGGCACCGAAGATCAGCGGCAGCGCGATGTAGAAGGCCGACCAGCCCAACGCCTCCTTGAGCGACACCCGGTGCGGGCGATGCGTCACCGCGAAGTCGAGCACCAGCAGGGCCAACACCCCGACGATGGTCACCGTCCAGAGCAACGGCGTGCCCACGGAGTGGAGTTCACCGGCGGAGTAAGACAATTCGGGCATGGGCCTTCCTCGAACACCGTGCATGTTCGAGGTCTCCTTCACCCACCGTTCGTGGGCAACCACCCGAGGCACACCCGGGGTGCGCCGTACTGACCGGTATGGTTCGTGGGAAGTACTCCCCTCGTACCGCCAAGGTTAGGACAGCCCGCCCCGGGCCGCCAGGCGTCGGCGCGCGGCGAGTCGGTGTGGCGGTTCCCTGCCCCTTCCACGCGAGGTCGGCGACCCCGAACGGGGTCCGGTCGTGGTGGAGATCACCAGGTCCCTGGCCTGTCGCCGGGCCGCTCGGCGGCGTACTCGGCACATGCACCGGGTAGCTACGGAACTTTGCACCGAACCAGCACCACCCGTGGAGGTGATCGGATGACCGGGACGTTGCAGCAGCTCGTCGACCGCAACGACCTCGAGCTGATCCGCGGGTGGCTGGACAGCAGACCGCCGTACGAGATCGCTGACGAACTCGCCCGACTCGACGGAGTCACCGCCGGGGTGCCGTTCCGGCTGCTCGACAAGGACCCGGCACTCGCCGTCTTCGAGGAACTGGACCCCGTGGACCAGCAGCGCATCCTGGTGGGGCTGCGCGACCAGGCGTTCCACGAGCTGGTCGAGGAGATGGATCCGGACGACCGGGCCCGCATGCTCACCGAGGCGCCGGCCAAGGTCGCCCGACGCGTCCTGGCCGGGCTCTCGCCGCGCGAGCGCCAGATGACCGCCGAACTGCTCGGATACCCGCCCGGCTCGGTCGGGCAGATCATGACGCCGGAGGCGGTCGCGCTGCCCCGGCAGGTCACCGCCGCCCAGGCCCTCGACGTGGTCCGGCGCAAGGGCGCCGAGGCCGAGACCGTGTACGTGCTGCCGGTGGTCGACCCGGGCCGCCGTCTGGTCGGCGTGGTGGAGTTGCGGGACTTGGTGCTGAGCGCCGCCGACGTACCGGTCGCCGACCTGGTGGACACCCACGTCTTCCGGGCACGCGCCACCGACCCGGCCGAGGAGGCAGCCCGCCTGGTGCGGGAGACCAACACCCTCGCCCTGCCGGTCGTGGACAGCGAGGACCGGCTCGTCGGCCTGCTCACCTTCGACGACGCGATGGAGATCATCGAAGCGGCGGACACCGAGGACGTGGCCCGGCAGGCCGGCACCGCGCCCTGGCCCGGCCACTACATGGCGGTCAGCGTCTGGCGGTTGGCCCGCTCCCGGGCACCCTGGTTGCTGCTGCTCATCGTCGCCTCGGTACTCACCGTCAACGTGCTCCAGGCGTTCGAGGCCACGCTGGCGCAGGTGACCGCGCTGGCCCTGTTCATCCCGCTGCTCGTGGGCACCGGCGGGAACGCGGGCGCGCAGGCCACCACCTCGGCCGTACGCGCCCTCGCGTTGGGTGAGTTGCGCGGCTCGGACCTGCCGGCGGTGATCTGGCGGGAGTCGCGGGTCGGCCTGCTCCTCGGCGCGATGCTGGCAGCGGTCGGCCTGGTGGTCGGCGTGGTCGTGGTCGGTGGTGAGATCGCCGTGGTCGTCGGCGTCTCTCTGGTCATCATCTGTGCCTGGGCCGCCACCGTCGGCGCCACCATGCCGCTGCTGGCCAAGCGGCTCCGCATCGACCCGGCGGTCGTCTCCGCGCCGATGGTGACCACCCTCGTCGACGCCACCGGGCTGATCATCTATTTCGCCGTCGCCCACCTGGTCCTGACGTTCTGACCCGGACCCGGCCGCGGCGGCATCCGCCCGGCGTCCGCACCCGGCGGGCCTGTCGTGGGCCCGCCGGGCGTGGAGCGGTGGGTCAGCGTTGCAGGGTGAGCAGTCCGGGGCGGTAGGGCAGGAGGCCGTAGTCGCCGCCGGAGTTCGGTGCACGGCCCTGGTAGAGGAGTTGGAGGTTGCAGGCGTTGACGGTCATGGTCTGGTCGGCGTTGGTGCGTAGCAGTTCGCCGTGGCTGATGTCGTTGGTCCAGGTGGCGCCGCTGTTGGCTTTGCCGGCGAAGGGGTTGTTCTCGGTGGCGGCCTGTGGGGTCCAGGTGCCACCCAGGCTCGTCGCGGTGAACGAGCGGAAGTAGCGTCCTTGGGAGCCGATGGCTTCGACGAGCATGAGGTAGCGGTTTTCGCCTTCGAGTTTGTAGACCTGGACGCCTTCGAAGAGGTTGTTGGTGGTGTCGGTCATGATCGTGGTGTAGTTCGAACCGAAGTTGCCGGGGAAGTTGCCGATGGGCATGCTGGCGCGGTAGATGCGGCCGTTGTCGCCGGCGAAGAAGAGGTACATGTTCTGGCTGTCGCCGATGAGGGCCTGGTCGATGGGGCCGGTGCCGGAGTTGGTGATGGATCCGGTGAACAGGGTTTGTGCCGGTCCCCAACTGTTGACGTCTGCCGGGTTGGTGGAGGTGCGGTAGGAGAAGGCGGGGCCGCCCCACTGGTAGGCGAGGATCCAGATGTTGCGGGGGGCGAAGTAGAACAGGGAGGGGGCGACGGCGGAGAAGGGCATCGGGTTCTGGCTGGCGGAGCCCATCTGGTTCCAGTTGGAGAACAGGCCGAAGTTCATCGAGCCCCAGCTGGTGCCGGTGTCGTGGGTGGTGGCGTAGACGAGTTGCTGGCCGTTGTAGGGGGCGTGGGTGAAGTCCTTCAACGACACCCAACCCGAGCGGGGCTGCGCCAACGCGCCGGTCGAGGACCACCGGTACGACGACGGCAGCGAGCAGGTACCCGACGGCGGCGGCGTGGTCGGCGGCGGAGTGGTCGGCGGCGGGGTCGTCGGTGTGGTGCCACCGTTGCAGGCCACGCCGTTGAGGGCGAAGTTGGTCGGTGTCGGGTTGCTGCTCGTCCAGGAGCCGTTGAACCCGAAGGACACCGAGCCGTTGGTCGGGATCGAGCCGTTGTAGCTGACGTTCCTCGCGGTCACCGCCGTGCCGCTCTGCGTCAGCGTGGTGTTCCACGACTGCGTCACCGTCTGCCCGGCCCCGAAGGACCAGGTCAGCGTCCAACTGGACACCGCGTCACCGAGATTGGTGATCGACACGTTGGCGCCGAAGCCGCCCTGCCACTGCGACGCCACGGCGTACGTGACCGAGCAGCCCGCCGCCGCAGCGCCGGCTGGCGGCGCGACGACGGCCACCGCCGACGTCGCCAGCATCGCCACACCGGCCGACACCAGACTGGCATTGACCATTCTGGATCTAGCCATAAAGCATCCTTCCCAGCACTGAGTCGACCGACGCATTTGCGAAGGTCATTGTTAGGTGAGCGTTAACATACGTGTCAGGCATGCTACGGGAGCGCTCCCAACCCCTCAACCTTTGACGACGGTGGATGCGATTTAGGTCTTTACGCCCACCGGTGAGCGGTGTCGGCCCTCACCCTCGCCTGGGTACGGGTACTCAACGCGGTCCCGTTCCCGCGCTCAGGTGTCGGCACGTCGACGCGAACAGGATGGCGACATGGCCGAACTGCCGCACCGACACATCGCACTGGGTACCGCCGAGTCGCCGCTTCCGGCGCTGGCCGCGCGGTGCCGTCAGACGACGCTGGCGACCGGCGGACGCGCGGTCGCCGCACTGACCCGGATCGCCGGTCGCCACCCCGCCGGATGGCGGTGGCTGGCCCGGCGACACCACCCGTTCCTGGACCGGCTGGCCGCGGCGAACGCACAGGCCGTCTGCGAGCGGGCCGCCCGGCACGTCCCCGCGTACCAGTCCTTCCTGCGCGCCCGCCCGGCCCGCGCCCGCCGCCGACTGACCGACTTCCCGGAGACCGACAAGCACGGGTACGTGACAGCGCACGCCGCCGCCGCACGGTGCTGGCACGGCCGCATGCCGTCCCGCGGCGTGGTGGTCGACGAGTCGGCCGGCTCGTCCGGACGGCCGTTCAACTGGCCCCGGGGAGACCGGGAACTGCGCGCGGTGCACCGGGACATCGCCGGCTACACCGGGCTGGTCTTCCCGATGCGTCGAGCGTTCGTCATCAACGCGTACTCGATGGGGGCCTGGGCCACCGGGACCACGACCGGCGCGGCGATGTCCCGGATCGCGGTCGTGAAGAACACCGGCCCGGACCTCGGGAAGATCGTCGACACGCTGCACGAGTTCGGCCCCGACTACGACTACCTGGTCACCGCCTACCCGCCGTTCCTCAAACACCTGCGGGACCGGCTCGACGCCGGTGGCTTCGAGTGGGGGAAGTACCGCATCTTCGCCAGTTGCGGGGGCGAGGGCATGACCGAGGCGCTGCGCGACTACCTGGAGCAGCGGTTCGCCCTGGTCCGCTCCGCGTACGGGGCCTCGGACCTGACCATCGGCATCGGTGCCGAGACCCGGTTCACGGTGTGGCTGCGGCGGCGGTTGCAGACCGACCGGGGGCTACGCGCCGAGCTGCTCGGCGCCGACGAGCAGCGATTGCCGATGGTCTTCCAGTACAACCCGTTCGCCACCTACCTGGAAACCAACGACCGCCGCGAGCTGGTCTGCACGGTCACCGGTGAGGTGCTCCAGCCCCGGCTGCGCTACAACATCGGCGACGAGGCGGTACTCGTGCCGTACCAGCGGATCGTCGAACTGGCACACGCCGACCCGGTCCGCCGGGCCGAGTTCCGCACCGCCGTCTCCGTCGAGCGGATGACCCTGCCGGTGCTGCTGCTGTTCGGCCGGCGCGACTCCACCGTCTCCTACCTGGGGGCCAACCTCTATCCGCAGGACGTCGAGTACGGCCTCTACACCGGCAACCCGCACGCCGCCGAGATCAACCGCTTCTGCCTGACGCTGGTCGAGGACGCGTCGCTGGAGACCCGGCCGGTGATCCACATCGAACTGCGCCGCCCGCTGCCCGCGTCGCAGCGCGACGCGCTCGTCGCCGCCTGCCGGGGTGGGGTACGCCGCCACCTCACCTCGGTCTCCCGGGACTTCGCACAGTCACTGCTGGAGGACCCGACCGCCGGTGACCTGCGGGTGGAGCTGCACGAGCCCGGTGACGGCCCGTTCACCGGCGATCAGAAGATCAAGAACGTCTACCTGGTGAGGTGACCATGCGTACCCGTGACTTCTCCCGCGCGCCCGCGCAGGCCCGCGCCGGCGCCATGTTCATCGGCGGGACCCGCTACGCCAGCCCGCTGGTGCTGCTGCGGCTCGCCCCGGACTGGTTCCGGATGGTCCGCGACATGCGACGGATGTCCGGCTACTGCTGGCACACCGTCTACTGGCAGTTCCCGCTCACGCTCGGCACGATCGCGTTCTTCACCGACCGCGACGCGATGCTGCGCTTCGCGCGTACCCGGCACCACCGGAAACTGATGGCCTGGCTGACCGACGGCACCCGCAACGCGACCGCCGGGTTCATCCGGCTCTACACGGCCTCGCCGGACGGCTACTCGAACGGCACCTGGCGGGCCGAGGGCCCGGAGATGGGGCACATCGACACGTTCACTCCGCTCGGCGCGGAGACGACCGGCCCGGCGGTGATCCGGTGAGTGCCGACGGATACCGCTTCGAGCGGATCACCTGCCGCCGTGGCCTGCGGGAGTTCCTCGGGCTCACCGACCGTCTGTACGCCGACGAGCCGCGCCACGTGCCCATCCCGCGCCAGCAGATCCGGCAGTGGTGGCAGGACGGCATCCCGATGTACGTGCTGCGGGACGCCACCGGCGCGGTGGTCGGCCGGACCACCCTGCACATCGACGCGGCCTTCGACGCCAAGATCGGCCGACGGTGTCAGCTCTTCGGGCTGACCGAGTTCACCGCCGAGGCCGCCCGGCCGCTGTTCGACGCGATCTCCACCCACGCCGATCCCGACCGGGACCTGCTCTTCGGCCCGGTGGCGCTGCTGCCCAACCAGGCCGGCGGCGTGATCACCTCCGGGTACGCCGAACGTGGCTTCGTCGACAGCGCCTGGAACCCGGCGCACTACGCGGCGGCCTACGAGGCGTACGGGTTCCAGCGCCGGTTCGAGTCCGACACCTGGATCTGCCCGGTGCCCACACCGGCCGAACCGGCGCCCCCGGTACGCGTCGACCCGGACGGGGCGCGGATCGAGCTGCACCGCGGTGACGTACGGCGACTCGACGACCAACTCGACCTGCTGCGCGGCATGTTGAACGACTCCTTCGCCCAGCTCGGGTACTACACCCCGATCTGCGCCTGGCAGCTCCGGCGGCAGACCGACGGGCTGGCGTACCTGCTGGACGAGTCGTTGCTGCTCTATCTGACCCGGGACGGTCAGCCGGTCGCGTTCACGCTGTGTGTTCCGGACATCAGCGAGTTCATGGTGGCGGTCCGGGGCGACCTGCACCTGGTCAACCAGATCCGGCTGCTCGGCACCCGCCGCCGCTACCGGCGGGAGGCGGTGCTGATCGTCAAGGGCGTCGTCCCGGAGTACCAGGGGCGCGGCTACCAACGGCTGCTCTCCACGCACCTGCACCACAACCTGCACACCGCCGGATACACGGCGCTGCGCAGCACCTATGTCGGACGGGACAACCCGGCGTCGGCGGCCCAGTACCGGCGGCTCGGTGGCCGCCCGCTGCACGGCTACACGTTCTACGCCAAGGAGCGGTAGGTGGACGTCGCCGCGTTCCGCGCGCTCGAACCGCTCTGCTGGCGGGCGCCGAGCGCGCACAACACCCAGCCGTGGCGGCTGCGCTACGAACCCGGGCAGATCCGGGTCGGGTGGGACCCGGCGTACACCCTGCCGGCGGCCGACCCCGGCGGCCGGGACCTGCGCCTGTCCCTGGGCGCGTTCGTGGAGACCTGCCTGATCGTCGCCGCGGACGCCGACCTGTCGCTGGAGTACGTCGCCGACCACGACGATCCGTGGGTGGGGCGGCTCCGGCCGGCGTCGAGCCGCTACCCGACCCCCTTCCGCACCACCGAGGTCTGGGATCGGCGTACCCATCGGGGCGGTTTCGTCAGCGGTCCGGACAGCGACGCGGTCGCGGCGGTGGACGCGGTCGCCCGGCGGGCCGGTGGCAGCGTCCGGACCCTGCCGCACGCCGACCGCCTCGGCGCGCTCCTGCGCGAGGCCGACCGGCAGGTGTACGCGGACCCGGCGGTCGTCGCCGAGCTGCGCCGCTGGCTGCGGCTGACCCCGACCCATCCCGACTACCACGCCGACGGCCTCACCGACCGCTGCCTCGGGCTGTCCCGCCCGGCCGCGAGCGGGCTGCGGGCTGCGCTGGCCGCCTATCCGGCGCTGCGACGGCTGGGATTGCCGAGGCTGCTCGCCGCCGCCGACGACCCGCTCGCCCGGGGAGGCGACGTGCTGGTCCTGGTCGCGCCGGAAGGGCTGGATCGGGTCGGGCAGGTGGAATTCGGGCGGGTACTGCTGCGGTGTTGGCTGACACTGCACGCGGCCGGGTTGGCGGCACACCCGTTGAGTCAGCTCGTCGACGTCGCGGCCACCCGGACGGCGCTCGCCGCGCTCCTGGGCGTGGCACCGGATCGACTGCTGCATGTCACCCGGGTGGGCCGCCCCACCCGACCGGCTCCCCGCTCGTCCCGCCGCCGCTGAGGCTGTGATGTAAGGAAGGGTCCCCTTCAGTGCACCAGGCGTTAGCAGGGGACCCTTCCTTTCACCACGGCCGGGTTGCGTACGGCCGCCTCGGAGGCGACGCGCCGCAACATTGACATCGATCGTTGACGCGGCATACATTCGTGCCGATCTGGCAAGCGCTTTCATCATCGCCCCCGTCCTGGGCACAGCAGGGCGGCCTCCGCCGCACCTTGGGAGCGCTCCCGTCTCTGCGTCGTCACCGACGGCAGGTCGAGGCATCCAATTTCGAGGAGGACCAGCGCAGCGATGAAAAGGCGAATGAGAACGTTCACACACAATGCCGCCCGGGTGACCGCCGGGGCCGTACTCCTGGCGTCGGCGGGAGTCGCCGTGGCGATGCCCGCCGGTGCGGCGGCAGCCGGTTGCACGGTCAACTACACCGTCTCGTCGCAGTGGCAGGGCGGCTTCGGTGCCAACGTCACCATCACCAACAACGGTGATCCGCTCACGAGCTGGGCACTCACCTGGTCCTTCAACGCCGGACAGACCGTCGACCAGGCGTGGAACGCCACGGTGAGCCAGAGCGGCGCCGCCGTCACCGCCCGGAACGTCAGCTACAACGGCGCCGTACCCACCAACGGCACGGTCTCGTTCGGCTTCAACGGGTCCTGGACCGGCAGCAACCCCGCCCCCAGCATCTTCGCGCTCAACGGTGTGGGCTGCACCGGCGGCACCATCCCCAGCCCACCGCCGACCACCCCGCCGCCGACGACCCCACCGCCCACCACGCCGCCGCCCACCGGCGCGGCCGACATCACGGTCAACAACGCCACCCGCTACCAGACGGTCGACGGGTTCGGGGCCGCCGTGTCGATCTGGGGCAGCGCGTGGTCGACCGCCGAGACTCAGACGCTGGTCGGGCTGGGCAACAACCAACTCGGCCTGTCGATCGTCCGGACCGGTATCTCGCCGGTCTCCGGTGAGTGGCCGACGCAGGTCAACGCGCTACGGACGGCGAAGTCGTACGGGTCGGGCGTGAAGATCCTCGCCTCGCCCTGGACGGCACCGGCGGCGTGGAAGACGAACAACAGCCGGATCAACGGCGGCAAGCTGCGGACCGACTACTACGACGACTACGCCAACCACCTGAACAGCTACGTCCAGTACATGCGCGGCCAGGGCGTGCCGATCGACGTCACCTCGGTGCAGAACGAGCCGGACTGGCACCCGGACTACGACTCGATGGACTGGAGCGGCACCGAACTGCGCAACTTCGTACGCGACCACGGCACGCGGGTGCAGAACACCAAGCTGATGGTCGCCGAGGCGGTGAACCTGAACTACACCTACACCGACCCGACGCTCAACGACACCACCGCCCGGAACAACATCGGCTACATCGGCGGGCACCTGTACGGCACCGAGGCGTCCGGGCGACTGCGGTCGTACCCGCTGGCCGACCAGCACAACAAGCCGGTGTGGATGACCGAGTGGAACCTGCACGAAGCCGACGGAAACGGGTCCAACATCTGGGGCAACCCGGGCAACCAGACCGTCTGGAACGAGACGCTCGACGACATCATGCGGACGGTGCACCGCTCGATGGAGGCGAACTGGACCGCCTACGTCTGGTGGTACGGCAAGCGCTACTACTCCTTCATCGGTGACGGCGAGGCTGCCTTCGGCACCACGGCCGGCGCACCGCTCAAGCGGGGGTACGCCTTCTCGCAGTACTCCAAGTACGTCCGCCCCGGCTACCAGCGGGTCGCCCTGGCCAAGAGCGCCAAGGCCGCGCCGCTGGAGGTGACCGCGTACCAGGGTGGCGGGAAGACCACCCTGGTGATCCTCAACCGCTCGACCAGCGCGGTCAACAACGCGGTGATCCAGGTGCCGCAGTCCGTCACCCGGGCGGAGCACTACCTGACCTCGCTCAACGCCAACGCTGCCAGCCAGTCGACCAGCGTCAACGGCGGACAGGTCTCGGTCAACGTGGGCGCGCGCAGTATCTCCACGGTCGTCCTGACCCACTGAGCACCCGGACGGCAACTGCGTGGCACGCGTGATCGCGCGCCACGCGGTTGTCGCGGGGCGTCCGGTAGCTGTGATCGTGGTCCCGGTCGGGTCGATCGTCGGCGCTGTCGGTCCCGGATGTGATGCTGACCGTCGTGATCGTGACGTTCGACAGTGAGTTGTGGATCTGGGCTGCCCGGCGTGACGAGAGCTGGACCTTCGTCAGTCTGCCGGTCGGGGCGTCGGAGGAGATCCGCGAGCTCTCCGGTGGGACCCGTCGGGGTTTCGGTGCGGTACGCGTCCGGGCCGCGATCGGCGGCAGCCGGTGGACGACCTCGGTGTTCCCGGACAGCAACCGTGGTTGCTACGTCCTTCCGGTCAAGCGGGCCGTCCGCACCGCCGAGGCGCTCGACGTGGGTGACACCGCCACCGTGACCGTCGAACTGGTCGATAACGGATGACGGCGGTGTCGTTGGCAGGCATCAGAGGCGCAGCCACCACGGGCCGGTGTCGGCCACACCGAAGTCGTTGCCGGGGTGTCCGACCGGCCCCGGCGTGCCGTTGGGCAGGGCCGGGTCGGAGATCCGCAGGACCACCCAGTCACCGTCGGTGGCGCGCAGCGGCACGGTGACCTCGGTGAGCCACCCGCTGACGGTGTCCACGACGTCGACCTGCACGGGCATGTTCTCGGTCGTATTCGCGTCGAATTCCGGTGCGCCTGGCATGCCTCGCTACCATCCAGAATAACCGCCTTCCCGGCGACTCGAATCCTCGTCGACATCGTGGAAATTCCACAGCAGACCGGAGAGGACTGCCGCTCATGAGAAGTGAGCATCCTTCCCCACTCGATGACGACGGGACTCGTCGCGAGGACCTTTCGATCCCCTCGGAAGCGTCCGCCGACACCGATTCCGGAAACACCGATTTCGCCGACCCGGGCGGCACCGCCGACATCGTCGGGCAGCGCACGCCGCCGGCAGGCGAGGAGGTGGCCGCCGAGCCCTCGCCGTCCGATCCGGCGGAGGCCGACGCCCCGGCGACGGGTACCGGTCGGCAGCGGCTCCGGCGTGTGCTGAGGTCGGTCCCGGGTCTGATCGGGATCGTCGCCGGCCTGGTCGGGATCGTCGCCGGTATCGCGGCGCTGATGCCGAAGGAGCAGCAGCCGGACCCGTTCCGGCAGGCGTTGTTCACCGAACCGTTCACCTCGACCGCCAGCGATCCGGACGAGGTCCGGCAACGGTATGCGCTCTGGGTCGACACCGCCGACGACGACACCGACGTGTGGCGCAGCGAGGTGGACACCGCGCAGGGACTGTTCCGGCTCTCCAACCAGACCGGCTCCAGCGCCATCCACTACATCTGGATCAACGCGACCAACGCCGGCGACGCGGTGCCGGTCGACATGACCGACAGACCGGTCTCCGTCGACGTACGAATTGCGCAACGGAGCCGGTCCACCAGCGCGGCCGGACTGATGTACCGGTGGTCCGGGCAGCCGAAGCAGTACTACGCATTTCTGCTTTCCGGGGACGGCACCTATTCGTTCGTGGCGCGCAGCGACGCACTCGGATTCTCCTACCGCCTGACCGAGCGTTCCGAACAGATAACCGCCGACGGATGGAACAGCCTGGCCGTCGTCGGCAGGGGCGCGCAGCTCGATCTCTACATCAACGGCGCGAAGGTGAAGACGGTCGACGCCGTCGACTTCCCGGACGGCACCACGGGAGTCATCGCGACCAGTCTCGGCGCGTTCGAGTTCGACAACTTCCGCATCTACGGGTGACGGCACCGCCACCCTCGACGGTGACGGAGTGTCGATCTCTGTACGGCCCTGACCAGGAGCGACCCGAGCCGTAACAGCCCTGGAACACCCTTGACATCGAAAGGCGACCCCCGCCACACTACCGATGCTAATTCGATTTAGCACAGGACCAGGTCCACAGAGTACCGAAACGGGTCATAACCCCCCACCGGGCAGTAGCCCACGTGGCCCAGGAGGAGGCTCTCCATGTCCGACCGCCCCGCGCCTCGTCGCGCAGACCCCACCCACCTTCAGCGGCTCCGGCGGCAGTGAGCCGGAGCCCAGAGCCAGGGTCCGAACACGACCACCAGATCCGAACAGCACCGCGAGAAGCGGTTGTAGAGGAGTGTGCTCAGTTGAAGACAGAGACCGGAAGGCGCAGGCTCAGGCGTACCGTCTCGTTGCTCGCGACCATGTCACTCGGAGTCGGCCTCATCGTCTCCGCGCCGGCCGCCGCCTCGGCCAAGCCCGCGGCCAAGGAGGGTGCGACCGTCAAGGCGGACAAGCACTCACCGACCGGATACACGGTCACCTTCGTCTACCGCAATCCGAACGCCACCCAGGTCCGTCTCGCCGGGGACCTGACCCTGCTCGACGTGAACACCGGCAACACGCGGTACCAGCCGGAGCAGTGGCAGCCGGGTCGGTACCACGCCGGGGGAACCGAGTTCCTCCGCGACATGACCAGGGACAAGAAGGGCAACTGGTCGGTCTCGCTGCCGCTGCACGCGGGCGGCATCAGCTACTGGTACCGGGTCTGGGACCCGACCCAGGGCTGGGAGAACAAGCGCATCTGGGACCCGGCCTCGACGAACCCGCGTCCGCCGGGTGAGTCCTCGTTCCGGACCCGGAACAACGACGTCCTCGACGCCGTGTACGTGCCGTACGCGGCGAAGCAGAACGACCCGGTGCTCAAGGGCCGTGCCGAGTACGAGCTGCCGGCCAAGCCCAAGGACCGGGGCACCGTCCGATACGTCCCGTACACCACCATCCTCGGCGACAGCGGCCACTACCTCGGTGTCTACCTGCCGCCCGGCTACGACCCCAAGCGCGCGCAGCCGTACAAGGTGGCGTACCTGGCGCACGGCATCTTCGGTGACGAGACCGACTTCATGGTGCCGGCGAACGTCCCGAACATCCTGGACAACATGACCGCGAAGGGCGAGATCGAGCCCACCGTGGTCGTCACCATGGGCAACCACTTCACGGGCACCAGCCTCGGTTTCGCCTCGTACAACCAGACCAACGCCGCCGACAACCTGGTCCAGACGATCCTGCCGCTCATCGAGGACCGGTACAACGTCGCCACCGACCGGTCCGGCCGGGCGTACGCCGGGTTCTCCTACGGCGGTATGACCGGCGCCCACGTGATCCGGGGCTACCCGACCACGTTCGGGTACTACGGTCACTTCTCCGGCAACCCGTCGCTGAGCGCGCAGGACTACGACAACGTCGCGAACGCCGTCGGCGACGACGACCTCCTCGTCTTCCTCGGCAACGGCGTCTTCGAGGGCAACCTCAACAACCAGAACGCCATCGCCGACAACTTCCGGGCCCGTGGGTACACCGCCCACACCACCCAGGTTCCCGGCGCGCACGACGGCATGACCGCGAGCCAGCTCTTCACGATCTTCGCCCGGGACCACCTCTGGACGGGCGTCGACACGGTCGGTGACGCCCGTGCCAAGGTCAAGGCGAAGGCCGCGCCCGCGTCGGTCCCCGCCGGGCGCGCGTTCACGCTCGACGTCGAGGTGCGGGCACAGACCCAGCACAAGAAGTCCCCGACGCCGACCGGCGAGGTCACCGTGACCTTCGCCGGGACCACGCACGTGGTGGCGCTGAACAAGGGCAAGGCCGTCGTGAAGCTGCCGACCACCGGGCTGTCCGCCGGGTCGTACGCGGTGCACGTCGCCTACTCCGGTGACCGGACCTACGCGCCCACCGCAGAGGTGCACCAGAAGCTGCGGGTGCGCTGATCCGATGAGCATGGTGGGCCGGTGACCTCCCCCGTCCTCGGCCCACCGTCACCGGCGGGGCCGCGTCATCCCTGACGCGGCCCCGTCGGGGTGTCCGGCAGCCGGACGGTGAACAGGCTGCCCTCGCCCAGGGTGCTCTGCACGTCGATGGTGCCGCCGTGGGCGCTGACCAGGTGCTGGGTGATCGCCAGGCCGAGGCCGCTGCCGCCGGTCGCGCGGGTACGGGACCCGTCCGCCCGCCAGAACCGATCGAAGATCTTCGGCAGGTGATCGGCCGCGATGCCCACCCCGGTGTCCCGTACGGTGATCGTGTTCTGCTGCGCGGCGACGGTGACCGACCCGCCGGGCGGGGTGTACCGGATCGCGTTCGAGACCAGGTTGCCGACGATCTGCCGTAGCCGGACCGCGTCGGCCGACAGCACCGGGTCGTCCTCGATCTGCACGGTCAGCGCGATCCCGGCCGCCTGTGCCGTACCCCGGTGGCTGTCCACCACCTGCGTGACCACGTCCCGGACGTAGGTCGGCTCGGGATGGATCCGCAGCGTGCCGGCGTCCGCGGCGGCCAGGTCGGCGAGGTCGTCGATGATGTGCTGGAGCAGCACCGCCTCCTCGTGCAACAGACCGAGCAGTTGGGCGTCGGTCGGCGCGAGATCGTCCTGGGCCGCCTCCAGCCAACTCCGGATGTTGGTCAGCGGGGTACGTAGCTCGTGTGCGACGTCGCTGACCATGGCGCGTCGCTGTGCCTCGGCGCGGTCCCGGCGGTGGATCGAGTCGTTCAGCGCCCGGGCCAGCCGCCCGATTTCGTCCGGTGCGGAGACCGGAGCCGGTCGCTGCCGGTCGACGGCGTCGGTGAGCGTCCGCAACGGACGGACCAGCCGGCGGCCGACCAGCACGGTGACGATGATGGTGGCGACCAGCACCGCACCGGTCACCGTGACGATGCGGACGGTGTTCTCGCCGGAGAGGGTGAACGTGGTCTGGTCGGCGCCGCTGTCCGGTGCGGTGATGAACAGCAGCACGGCCGGGGCCACGTGCGACTGGAGCATGCTCCGCCGCGACCTCTCCACACACTCGCTGATCCGGGCCGCTTCGTCCGCGTCCACGTCGACCCGGAAGGTCTCCTGTGGGGCGGGGCGGGCACTGCGCTCGTCGACCCAGATGTTGGTCAGGTACGCGCTGAAGTCGGGCAGGATCTCCAGTCCCTCGTCCTCGGCCAGGTCGAGGCAGTCGCCCGTCAGCCGGCTGAGGGTCCGCAGCGCCTTCTCCTCGGCACCACTGGCCGTGGACGGCTTCGCCTCGCAGCTACCTGCCGCTCCGCGCGGATCCGGCGTGGTCAGCACGACGGTGAATCGCCCGTCGGGCAGCGACTCGATCCTTCCGCCCAGCCGGCTCCGCCGTAGGCACTCCAACTGTTCCTTGGCGCTCGCGAGCAGTTCGTCGCGTACGTCGTCGGGCACCCGGAACGGCCCGACCGCCCGAGGGTCGATGCGGTCGGTGCCGCCGGTGAGCCCGAGGTCCAGGTTCAGCGGATCGACCACGGCAGCCGGGCGGGCGGCGTGCAGCGGCGGACCGTCGCGCGTGTCGGCCACGACCGCCCGGTCCTCCGTCATCAGGGTGATCCGCCGGTCCAGCCCGGCGGCCCGCTGCTCGATGAGCGGTGACACCCCGGACCAGTCCGGGTGGGTGGCCGCGTACTCGATCAGCTCGTTGTAGACCTCGGTGTTCTCGGCGAGCGAGCGACCCTGCTCCTGGCTGATGGCCCGGGTCGCGGTCCGGGTGGCGAGCCATGCGGTGGACGTGATCGCGGCGATCGCGATCAGCACCGAGGTGACCAGCAACCGGGTCACCAGACTGTGCCGGATCGGCACCCGCCGGGTGCTCACCGTGTCTTCGCCGGACCGCCGGCCAGCTTGTAGCCGACCCCGAAGACGGTGACCAGCCAGGCCGGGCGCTGCGGATCGCGTTCTATCTTGCGGCGCAGGTTCATCACGTGGACGTCGATGGTCCGCTCGGTCGAGCTGCGGTCGACGCCACGGGTGTGGTGCAGCAGTTGACCTCGGGTGAAGACCCGGTTCGGCTGCTTCACCATCGCCGCCAGGATGGCGAACTCACCCCGGGTGCAGGCGACCCGTACGCCGTCCACGGTCACCTGGTGGGCGGTCGGGTCGACCTCGATCGGTCCGACCCGCAGCAGCCCGGCGTCGGCGGACGGTGCTGCGCCGGGTTTCGCCCGCCGCAGCAGGGTGCGGACCCGGGCCATCAGCTCCCGAGGGCTGTACGGCTTGGTCAGGTAGTCGTCCGCGCCGAGGTCCAGTCCGGTCAGCAGGTCGTCCTCGGTGGACCTGGCGGTCAGCATCAGCACCAGCACGTCGGACTCCCGGCGCAGGGCCTGGCACACCTGGAGACCGTCCAGCTCCGGCATCATCACGTCCAGCACCAGCAGGTCGGGGCGGAGCCGACGGGCCGTGTCCAGCGCCGCCCGGCCGTCGTGCACCACCACGGCGTCGTGGCCCTCGGCGGTCAGGTATCGGCGTACCACCTCGGCCTGGCGGGGATCGTCGTCAGCGACCAGCACCTGTGCACACATGGCGGCGATGATAGGTCTGGATTCCCGTCGGCAGGGCTCCGGCGGCCATACCTGACAGGTTTCTAACGACCGCTGGACACCCTCGTCGGCATGGATCCGAAGCATGACGCCCCGACCGAGTTCATCCCGCGTGTACCCGAGCCGCCGGTACGGCGACGCGGTATGCGGTGGCTCGCCGTGGGCCTCGTGGTGGCGGTGCTCACGGTGGGTTCCGGGATCGTGGTCACCCGGCAGCGGGCCGACGCCCAGCCGGCCTCGGGGGACACGGACGCGGTCGCGACCACGCCGATCGCGCGCCGCGACCTGTCGACCACCCGGACGCTGCCCGGCAGCCTCGGGTACGGCCCGACGCGCCCGCTGGCCGGGCACCTGACCGCGACGGTCACCTGGCTGCCGAAGGCCGGCACCACCGTCAAGCGCGGCGGGCAACTGTTCCGGGCCGACGACCGCCCGGTGGTGCTGTTCTACGGCAGCCTGCCGATGTACCGGGACATCGCCGGATCGAACCTGGTCGGCCGGGACGTCCGGGTGGTCGCGGACAACCTTCGCGCGCTCGGTTACCCGATCGGCCGGCAGCCGTCGCCCGGCGAGCGGGTGACGCCGCAGCCCCCGACCCAGAGCGCCGCCGACGGCGACGCTGACGACGAGCCGACGGCGGCAGCGGGATCCCCGGCAGCATCGCACCAGGTACGCAGCGGCGAGGGCGTCCTCACGCCCGCACTGGTCACGGCGATCAAACGCTGGCAGACCGACCTCGGTGTGCCGGCGACCGGCACGATCCCGGTGGGACACGTCGAGGTCGCGAGCGGCGCGGTCCGGGTGGACTCGGTGACCGGCCAACCCGGTGACCCGGCGGAGACGCCCCTGCTGTCGGTGACCTCGGTCCGCAAGGTGATCACCGTCGGTGCCGAACTCACCGACGCCGCCTCGATCAAGCGAGGGGACCGGGTCACCGTCGGCCTGCCCGACGACCGCGAGGTCCCCGCCCGGGTCGTCTCCGTCGGCCGTGACCTCGTCACCAGCGACGCCGGCATCGCGAGCGGCCCGCCCCTGCTGACCGTGACGGTGGCCGTCGACAAGCCGCAGACCATCGCCGACCTCGATTCCGGCGAGGTGCAGGTGCAGTTCACCGGGCGTACCGCCACCGACGTGCTGGTCGCGCCGGTCGAGGCGCTGGTGGCGTTGCGTGAGGGCGGCTACGCCGTGCAGGCGCCCGGCGGGCTGGTCGCGGTACGCACCGGCATGTTCGCCGACGGCTGGGTCGAGATCACCGGCGAGGGGCTGACCGAGGGCACCGAGGTGGTGGTGCCCTCGTGACCGCGCCCGTGCTCTCGGTACGCCACGCGTCCATGGTCTATCCCGGTGGGGTCACCGCGCTGGCCGACGTGAGCCTGGACGTCGCCGCCGGAGAACTGGTGGCCGTCGTCGGACCCTCCGGGTCGGGGAAGTCGACCCTGCTCAACATCATCGGCACGTTGGACCGGCCCACCTCGGGCACCGTCCACATCGCCGGTCAGGACGTCGCGACGCTCGGGGACCGGCGGCTGTCGGCGCTGCGGGCCCGGGAGATCGGCTTCGTCTTCCAGCAGTTCCACCTCTCCGACGGGCTCAGCGCCGTCGACAACGTCGCCACCGGTCTGCTCTACGCCGGGGTGCCCCGACGACAGCGGCGGGAGCACGCCCTGCGTGCCCTGGGCCGGGTCGGCCTGGCGCACCGCACCGGGCACCGCCCGGGGCAGTTGTCCGGCGGCGAGAAGCAGCGCGTCGCGATCGCCCGCGCCCTGGCCAACCAACCGTCGCTGGTCCTGGCCGACGAACCCACCGGCGCACTCGACACCGCCACCGGGCAGTCCGTGCTACGGCTGCTGCGCCGGCTCAACGAGGAAGGCACCACCATCGTGCTGATCACCCACGACCGCGGTATCGCCGCGTCCCTGCCCCGGCAGATCGAGATCCGCGACGGGCGACTGATCCGCGACGACACGCAGTCGTCGCTCGTCCCGGCGCGTGCCGTGGAGTCGGGCGGCCCGGCCCGTGCCGTGGAGTCGGGCGGCCCGGCCGGCGATGTGGTGTCGGACCGGTGACCCGGCCGATCGACCGGGCACCACGGCCGGCCCGGCTGGCCCTGCCGGATCTGCTCGCGCTCGGGTTGACCGGCCTGCGGGCCCGCCCGCTGCGGGCGGTGCTGTCGGCGCTGGGTATCGCCATCGGCATCGCCACGATGATCGTGGTCACCGGCATCCCGGCCGCCGGGCAGGCCGCGTTGCTGACCGAGTTGACCGCGCTCGGTACGAACTCTCTCCAGGCGATGGCGGCCCCGGACCGAGACCCACCGGTCAAGCTGCCGGAGTCGGCGGTGGGGATGGTGCAGCGGATCGGCCCGGTCACGGCGGTCAGCGCGGTCGGCAACACCCGCACCGTGGTACGTCGCAACGACCATCTCGACCCCACGGACGGCTCCGGCCTGACCGTGCTCGCCAGTCACCTGGACCTGTTGCCCACCATCAACGCGCGGATCCGTGCCGGTAGCTGGCTGAACCCGGCCACGGCGGACTTCCCCACCGTCGTCCTCGGCTCGGTGGCCGCCACCCGGCTCGGCATCGCCGATCTGCCCGCCGGACAGCCCGCACCGCAGGTGACGATCGCGGACCGCCGGTTCACCGTGATCGGCATCCTGGCCGAGACTCCGCTGTCCCCGGACATCGACCGATCGGTGCTGGTCGGTTGGCCGGCGGCCCGCAGTGAGCTGCGGTTCGACGGCCACCCCACGGTGATCTACATCCGTTGCGAGGAGTCACAACTGGAGGCGGTACGCGGGGTGCTGGCGGAGACGATCTCACCGGAGCGGCCCGGCACGGTGGTGGTGAGCCGTCCCTCCGACGCGTTGGCCGCGAAGCGGGCCACCGAGGGCAACTTCTCCGTGCTCTTCCTGGCGCTGGCTGCGGTAGCCCTGCTGGTCGGGGGCATCGGGGTGGCCAACACGATGGTCGTCTCGGTCCTGGAGCGGCGGGCCGAGATCGGCCTGCGGCGGGCGCTCGGGGCGACCCGTGGACAGATCCGGGGTCAGTTCCTGACCGAGTCGACCGTGCTGGCGGCACTCGGCGGTCTGGTCGGTACGGCGGTGGGACTGCTCGCCACCGTCGGGTACGCGGCCTGGCAGGGCTGGCCGTTGGTGCTGCCCGGCCAGGCGGCGGTCCTCGGAGTCGGCGGTGCCGTGGTGATCGGCGTGCTCGCCGGTGTCTACCCCTGCGTACGCGCGGCCCGGCTGCCCCCGACGCAGGCCCTCGCCGCCGCGTGAGCCTGCCCCCGCCCGGCGCTCGGCGCAGGGCGGCGAACGACAAGAGCGCGGCGGCCGGAGGACCGGCCGCCGCGCTCCGCTGTGAAAGGAAGGGCACCTTCCTAACGCCTCGTGTATAGGAAGGGTCCCCTCCTTACATCTCACCCCGACAACTCACGCCGACATCTCGCGGTGCTCGGCGGAGCGTCGTCAGTTCGACTCGGCGGCCACCTTGCGCTCACACTCGGGGGCGAGATCCAGGCCCATGCTGATCGAACGGGAGTGGTTCTGGTCCCCGCCGAAGGCGAGCGAGACGCCGTCCTCGGAGACCTCCACGTACTTGACGCCCTTGTCCTTGAGGCACTTCACGACGGCGACCGCGAAGTCCCGCGCCTCCGGGTTGGCCGGGTCCTTCTCCCACGGCGGCAGCGGATAGTACTTCGGCTCACAGATCCGGTTCGCCGCCTCGTACGCCTCCGCCTCCTTGGCGTTGGTCTCGCCGGACGGTCGGCCGGGGTGCCCGGCGGTCAACCTGTCCGCTACGCCCTGCTGCTTCAGGCACTTGCGGTACGGCCCGAGCAGCGCCTGGTACTCCTCCGGCGTGGTGTCGAGCCGCTCGCGCGGACGTTCCTCCTTCGGCTGCGCCGAGCCGGTCCGTTCCGGCTCGGGGGTGGCCAGTGAGGCCACCTGCCCGGTGCCGTCGTCCGTCTTCTGCTCGTCGGCCGTCGACCCGCAGGCCGACAACGCGATCAGCATGACGGCACTCATCAACAGCGTCCGATTCCTGCGCATGACAACGCCTTTCGTCCGATCGGTCCGGGAGGCTCCCGGGCCACTGCGGCCGGTTCTCGACCCGGCCGCAGCCAGCCTCGCGAGCGGACGTGAGGAACATGTCAGGTCGATGTTCTCCCGGCAGGGCATCGGCGGAGGGCCACGTCGGGCTCAGCTCTGGGTGATCACGGGGTCCGCGGCGAGGCTCTCGGTGCGTTGACCGACGAGGGTACGCAGCCGATTCGCGTCGTCAGTCACGGTCTGCGCGTCCTGCCCGTCGACGCTCGACAACACCTCGGTGATGCCGTCGAGCGCCGCCAGGGCCGCGCCGTCGGCGTAGACCTGCCGATAGAGCGCGCGGTACGCGTCCTCGTACACCTGCGTGAACGTCTCGCTGGCGAGGAAGCGCTCCTTGAGGAGGTGGCCGCCACCACCGGGACCGGCACCACCGGGTCCACCGTTGTCGGGACGCCCCGCGCGGTCGGGCCTCGCGTCGGCTACTTCGGGATCGAAGCCCGGCGGGGCGGTATCCGGGGCGGTGAAGCCCGGAGGTGCTCCGCCCTCGGTCTCGGCACCCTGCTGACCGGTCGTCGGGCGGGTGGCACCCCCGCCCCGGAAACCACCACCGAGGCGACCCTGCTCGTGCGGGCCCTGACCGGCGTCACCGCTGAAGGTGAGGTTGTAGTCCCAGCCGATCACGGTGAACTTCTTGCTCGTCAGGTCGTACCAGAGGTAGTAGTTGCGACCCGGCCCGGACATGTCGTCGAAGTTGAGCAGCAGGTTCTGCCAGGCGACGTACCGGGCGAAGGACTCCACGTCGACCCGGTCGGCGAGCTGTTCGTCGAACTCGGTGTCGCTGGCGTTCTCGACCCACCTGATCAGGTCGATCACCGGTTGCAGATCCTGGCTGCCCTTCATGGTGATCTGTTTGAAGTCGTCGTCGTAGGCGGTCGGATCGTCGCCCTGGTCGGTGAAGCTGCCGGTGGCCAGCGACTTGTAGAGCACACCACTGCCGTCGATCTTCGCGGTGAAGTTCTCGTCGGGATGCTCCACCACCAGCCGGGCGGTGGTCGGCCGGTCGTTGACGGTGAAGCTGGTGTACGCGTACTCCTGGGCCACCTCACCGGCGTCACCGAGCAGGTCGAGCGTCACCGCCTCGTTGAGCACCGTGGAGCCGCCGCCCATCCCGGCGACGCGGAGGGAGAGTTCCCGGTGTCCCTGATAGCGGCGACCGTCGACGTACTCGTCGAAGCGGATGAGCCAGGGCAGGTTCTCCGGTTCCTCGGCCTGGAGCGAGATCCGCGACATCCCGCCGCCGTTCGGCGCGAGGTCGGCCCCGTCCGGGATGACGCCGTCGCCGGGGGCGCCCTCCGGTCCGGCCGGGCCGGTGCCGGAGGGCTGGTCCTGACCGCCGCGTTGCCGTCGCCCGCCGTCCTGGTCGCCGCCGGGTCTCGCGCCGTTCGGTCCGGCGGCGCCCTGCGGGGTCTCGCCGTTGCGGCTCAGGCTGCGCAGCGTGGAGTTCCCCTTCAGCCGGATACCGACGCTGGGCACGCTGGTGCCGTCGATGACCAGGTCCGCCTCGATGTAGTCCTTCTCGCCCTCGGCGTAGAAGGTGTCCAACATCCGCTGGTAGTCCGCGTCGCGATAGACGAGCGTGATGCTGTGTGCCGCGGTCTCGTCGAACAGGTCCACGGTGCCGACGATGTCCTGGGTGACCACGTCACCGCCGACCGCGCTGCTGGTGACGTACGGGCGGATGCGCACCGTGCTGAGCGTCACCGTGAGGACGAGCAGGAAGGCGACGCAGCCGGCCAGGAACTTCCAGTAGTGCCGGACCCGGACCGGGATCCGGTGCTTGAGCCTCATCACAGGTCCGTCTGGTCGTAGCCGGTGAGCACCGTGACCCGCTGACCGCCGGTGCGCTCGGCCAACGCGGCGATCAGTTGACCGGGCTCGGTGCCCTTCCTGAGCCGCACCGTGTACATGATCTCGGTCAACGCGCCGCCACGAATCGTCTCCATGCTCACCAGCTCGAACTCACTGGTGTGGCGGACCAACACGTCCTGGATGGACTCGGTGTAGTTCGCCACCGGCGGGACCTGCACCTTCACCACCTGCCGCTGCACGTTTGCGGCGAACCAGTTGAAGCGGTACATCAACACGATGATCATGCTGATCGCGACGGCGGCGACCACGGCCAGGATGTAGAACCGGGTGCCGCAGGCCATGCCGACACCCATCACCAGGAAGATGAAACCGACGTCCCGGGTCTCCTTGATGGCGTTCCGGAAGCGCACCACGGACAGCGCACCGACCAGAGCGAACGCGCGGGCGATGTTGGACCCGACGACGAGCATGATCAGCGAGATGAGCATGCCGAGGATGACGAGCGTCTGCACGTACGACTGGCTGTACGAGATGTTCCGGTGGGTGAATCGGTAGACCCAGCCGATCATCGCGCTGAGCAGGAACGACAGCGACAGGGCGAGGGCGATGTCGCCGACGCTGAACGTACCGGAGAGGTCCTGGAATTCGAACGGCATGAGGATGTGTGCTCTCTACGCGTAGGGGTGAGAAGGGTGCCGATCGGCGGTGCCCTCCGTGACGTGGAAGACCGATCGGGGAGCGCGGCCGAACGCCTCGACGCTCTGGCAGTACTTCGACATCCGGACGATCGACAGGTTCGCCCGGGCGGCCAGGTCGGTGAGCCAGTACGGCACCCGCTCGTTGGCCTTGATCTCCACCACGGCGAGCGTGGCCGGCACGATGAGGCGGTTCTCCGCCTCGGCGCCCAGGTGGAAGTCGCGGTCCCGGCCGCGTACCCGATGGTCGATGGTGACTCGCAGGCCGATGTCGGAGTCCCGTCCGACGAACGCCTCCCGCTGGTAACCCGTCATCGCGACCGGACGCAGATCCAGTCCGCAGATCAGTTCCTGCACCTCTTCGAGGAAGGCACCCTGGTCGGGATGGTGCTCGACCATCTCCCGGCGGTCGCAGAGATCACGGGCCAGCCGGTACGGCAGGGCGACGCGGCGCTTCTGGGTGACGCGGTTGACCCGTTGCTTGACCTCGACGTGCACGATGCTGTCGTCGGTGATCGTGGAGCGGTCGCCGTAATGGCGCACCCGCAGTTTGCGGCGGAACCGGAGACCCTCGATCTTCTCCCAGTAGAAGCGCAGTCGGTCGGTGTCGTAGTAGACGCTCCACACGCCGTACCCGGTCCGGCCACCATGACTGTCGCGACCCATTCGCGCGTCCAGTTCGGCACGCAGCGCCGGCACGTCACCGACCGGCACCACGTACTTGACCTCGTACCGATTGAACGCATGCAGTCGGCTCGGTGCGCGGAGGGCGTGCCCGGCCTGATCGTCGCGGTCCGCAGCCGGGCCGGGCCCGACGATCGGTGCCGATGGCGTACGCGTCGCGGGACGGGCGGGTGCCCGGTTGCGCCAAGTGAGCATGGGATGTTGGCCGATCCGTAGGCGACAGATGCCAACGAATACCAACAGGCGTACCTATGAACCGGCTTTGATTCTCGGATGAACCCCCCGTGAACGACGTCGGCGTCACCGCAGACCGGTGACGCCGACCTCGTCCGTGCTCGTTACGGGGTGACCACCCGGCCGCCGAAGGTCACGACCAGCCGACCGTCGGAGGCGAAGGACCAGCCGAACGCCCCCGAGTACGACGCGCACCGGGACCCGTTGGTGCCGGACCAGAACTGGTTCGAGCTGTCGGAGTTGCCGACGATCCGGTCGTTCGAGCCGCCGCTGCACGACGTGTTGTTGCGGAACACCGAGGAGCCGCCGTCGAAGTTGAAGTTGCGCTCGGTGTTGCCGATGTTGGCGTTGTTCGACACCGTCATCGTGCCGGGGTTGCGGTTGTAGGTGAACCCGTGCTTGCCGTTGTCGTAGGCGATGTTGCCCCGGATGGTGTGGTTCACCGCGATGTCCTCACCACCGAGCTTGAAGCCGTTGCGGTCACCGTTGCCGGCCTGACCGCCGTTGCTCAGGGTGCCGTTGCCGTAGGCGAGGGAGGACTCGATGGTCACCGCGCCGATCGCTCCGGTGTCGCTCTTGGTGTAGAGGTCGTACCCGTCGTCGATGTTGTTGTGGGCGACCGTGTAGCGGAAGACGTTGCCGGAGCCGACGGTCAGCTTGGGGGCGAAGCCGTCGGCGTCCTCACCGTCGGAGTCCACGTTGTCGTGCGACACCGTGCTGACCACGAGATTGTTCGAGGGCCACTGGTCCCGGGGCGCGTTGGCGATCAGCCGCGAGAGTTGGAGGCCGGAGTCCCGGTTGTGGCGGGTCACCACCCGCTCGACGATGTTGTTGTTGCCGGCGAGCAGGATGCCGTTGTCCCCGGCCCGCTCGACGACGATGCCCCGGACGTGCCACCACGACCCGCCCATTTCGAGCCCACGGTTGGCCGGGTCCTCGCTCTGCGCCGAGAAGTTCAGGATCGGCGTCTCCCCCGCGTACGCGAAGATGTTCTTGCGGGCGCTCGACGTGCCGTTGTTGCCCTGGCCGATGGTGATCGTCTGCGAGTAGCGGTAGGTGCCGCCGCGCAGGAAGATCGTCCCGCCCGCGGTGACCCGGGTGATCGCGGAGGTGAGCGTCGTCGGGCTCGCCAGCGTCCCGGGCGCGCTGTCGGTGCCGGTCGGTGCCACGTAGAGCGTGCCGGACGAGGGCGGCGGGGTGGTGGGCGGAGGCGTGGTCGGCGGCGGGGTGGTCGGCCCGGTCGTCGGCGGCGGTGTGGTGGGCGGGGTCGTCGTGCCGGAGGCGTACGTCTCGAACTCGGCGACCCTCGGCGTGCCGCTCGCGCTGGTGATCTCGAAGTTGATTTTGCGCAGCGAGGTGGCGGCGAAGGTGATCGTCCCGGCCCCGGTGCCGCTGGCCAGGGTGGCGCCGGTGTCGTTGTTGACGAGTCGCCAGCCGCCGATGACCCCGGCCGCGCCGGACGCCTCGCGGATGGTGACCGAGCCGACCGTGGTGGCGGACCCCCACTTGACCGAGACGCGGCCGGTCGAGCCGGACGGCGACCAGTATGTGCCCACGTCGCCGTCGATCACGTTGCCGTAGCTGGTGCCGCCGCCCTTGCTGGAGCCGTCGGCACCGGCTCCGATGCTGAGGTTGGTCGCGTCGGCGACGACCGAGGCGGCCACGAGGCCGTCGGCCGCACCCGACGCGTGGGTCAACGGCAGCGCCGCGACCACCACGGCCGCCGCGACCACGGCGGTACCGCCGGCCAGAAGCCTGTGTCGCACTGTGGTTCTCACGGATGGACTCCTCGGGAGTGAGCGCGGCGCGAGACACGTCCTGCACAGCCCGACACCGCAGGTGACTGAGTTTCGTAAGCCCTCGAACTGGCCATAGAGCGAAACATCGATGTAATCTCAGGCTAGGAAAGCGCTTACTCGCGGCGCAAGAGTAGAGATGTGCAGGTTTGTTGCAGAATCCCGGAGTTGTCCGCGAGTCACGGACGATCGGGGCAGCCCGGCCCACCAACCGCGCCCGAGCCTCAGTCCGATGGCCAGGGCTCCCGCACCCGCCGCCACGCCAGGATCCGCGCTTCCGGCGCACGGGTGGCATCTCGCCTCGTCGATCATGGAGCTGTGGCTAGAGTTTCGGCCCGATTCACCCTTCTCGCCCTAACCACAACTCCATGATCGCCGAATGCGTCTCGCCACGCGGGCAGGGGCGGGAGAGACGCGGGGTCAGGCGTTGGCCACGGACCTGCGGATCGCGTCGCGGGATCCGGTCACCTGGCGGCGCAGCTCGGCCAGGTCCACGCCGACGAGGTGGCCGTGCTGTTTGCGTACCTGGCCGGCGACCACGACGGTCTCGATGTTGCGGGCGTCGGCACCGAGCACCAGCGTGCCGACCGCGTCGTTGAGCGGCATCGTGTTGACGTCGTCGGCGGCGACGACCAGCAGGTCCGCCTGCTTGCCGGGGGTCAGCGAACCGGTGACGTCACCGAGTCCGTTGGTCCGGGCACCCTGCACGGTGGCGAAGTCCAGCACGTCGCGGGTGGTGATCCGGTGCGGCGTGGTGTCCGTGCCGTAGGCGGCGTTCACCGCGCGCATCCGCTGGATGGCGTGCAGGGTACGCATCTGGGTGAACATGTCGCTGGCCAGCGCCACCTCCACGTCGATGCTGAGTCC
Organism: Micromonospora sp. NPDC049900; assembly: GCF_044461025.1. Lineage (NCBI taxonomy): Bacteria > Bacillati > Actinomycetota > Actinomycetes > Micromonosporales > Micromonosporaceae > Micromonospora > Micromonospora sp. NPDC049900. Next base: position 18,776 of record NZ_JBITKM010000016.1, on the reverse strand, counting down.
GGGCCGGATACCGACGGCCAGTGCCTCGTCGATCGCGGGCACCGCGGTCTCCAGGCCGATCTGCGCCTCGGAGGTCGGTGCCAGCGACACGGTGACCCCGGCGTCACCCATCGCCTGCCACGCCTGCGAGGTGAGGCCGGTGGCGTGGATCAGGGTCAGGTCCGGACCGAGCAGCCCGGCGGCGGCCCAGCGCATGATCGCCGTGGACGACGGTACGCCGAACACCGCGTCCACGCTGACCCCGAGGTCGAGATCGCGGGCGACCGCCGCCAGCTCCGGCCCGTAGGCCAGGGCCGGACCGGCGATCTCGTCGGTGGCCAACGCCGCCAGGCGCAGCGTCACCAGCCCACCGTTCGCCCCCTGGTACGCCCCGCACAACCGGGCCAGGTCGCCCGGCCACTGGCGGTCCCACGCGCCGAAGTGCGGACCCATCGACGCGTGTACGCCCCGGATACCGGTGTCGACCAGCGCCTGGATCGCCGCGTCGGAGTGCGCCGCCGTACGGGAGTTGTGCGAGAAGTCGAGCATCGTGGTGATGCCGGCGTCGAGGGCGGTGAGCACGGCGAGCCGAGTGCCCACGTACATGTCGTGCGGGGTGTACGCGGGCGCGAGCCCGGCCAGCGTGGACATCACGTACGCCCCCAGGTCGGTCACGTCCGGGATGCTGCGGCGCATCTGCGCCTGCCAGGCGTGCCGATGGGTGTCCACGAAACCGGGGCTGACGATCCGGCCGGTCGTGTCGACCACGGTCGCGCCCGACGCCTCCGGATGGGACCGCAGGTCCGCGCCGACCGCGACGATCCGGTCCTCGCGGATCAGCACGTCACCGGATTCCAGGTCGCCGATGGCCGGGTCCATGGTGACGACCGTGCCTCCGCTGAACAACATCATCAGGTCCTCCCTTCGTGGTCTGCGCCTCACCGGCGGCGCAGGACGTAACCGGCGTGGTGCAGCACCCCGTCGACGAACCGGCCGTACGCCCAGAAGCCCAGGTCGTCGCGGTAGACGATGCGGTCGCCGTCGATCCAGAACGCACCCTGGTACGCGTGCGGCCGACCGCCCCGCGTCTCGTCGTACCGACCGTCGGCGGTGAGTTCCTGGTGCAGGAAGCCGGTCTCGTCGATCCACATGCCCAGGTAGGGGCTCTCGACCGATCGCGGTCCCGGCTCGGGCTCGATCGGGGCGGGCGTGAGCCGACGGCCGTTGACCAGTGCGATCTCGCCGTCGACCACGATCGCGGCGGCCTGCTCCGGACGCCAGACGATCATCTCGAGCACGGAGCGGCCGGAGGTCGGGGCGGCTACCAGGGCGAAGGTGGCCGGGTTTCCGGGGGTGAGCGCGCCGACCCGGTCGGCCGGACGAACGCGCAGGCCGGCGACGGCGACACCGTCCACGACGGCGGGCACGATGGCCAGGCCGGTGCAGTCGATGACGATCGCGCCGTCGTCCTCGGCGGCGGTGTGCAGGCCGGTGCCGACCGCGACGATCTCGTTCGTACCGACCAACAGGTCAGCCGTGGCGAAGTCACCGATCACCGGGTCGAGCGTGTGGATGACGGCGTTGACGAACATCAGTGGCCGGTGCCGGTCACCGGTGTTCCCGGCGATCTCCGCCAGTACCGCCTCGTCGAGCATGGGGCTGCTCATGGCGTACCTCCTGGGGTGGGGTTTCGTGGTTCCACCGTCACCGGCGGCGGAGTCGGCAGCCAGGCCGGACCGAACCAGGGTGTGCCGCACCCTGCCTGGCCGGAGCCCGCACGGTTACCGTTGGTGGCATGCCGACGACCGCGCTCGGGGCGTTCCTCACCGCCCGACGCGCCCGGTTGACCCCGGGCGACGTCGGCCTTGTCTCCAGTGGCACCCGACGCGTCGCCGGGCTGCGCCGCGAAGAGGTCGCGGTGCTGGCCGGGGTGAGCGTCGACTACTACACCCGGCTCGAACAGGGCCGGGAGCGCAACCCGTCCTCGTCGGTGCTGGCCGCCGTGGCCCGGGCGCTCGACCTCGGGCCGGACGCCCACGACCATCTCTTCCGGCTGGCCGGGCTCTCACCCGGCAGTACGCCGACACCCGCTCGACCGCAGGTCGGGCAGAGCCTGCGGGAACTGCTCGACGCCTGGCCGGACACCCCGGCCGTGGTCATCGACCGGCGACTCGACCTGCTGGCCGGCAACGCGCTGGCCGACGCGTTCTACGCGGACTTCGCCGAGGCGGACAACCTCGTCCGGATGGCCTTCCTCGACCCGGCCGGTACGACGTTCTTCGCCGACTGGCGTCGTACCGCCGAGGCGTGCGTGGCGAACCTGCGTCTGGCCCTCGGCCACGACCCGCACGACCGGCGGGCGCGGGAACTGGTCGAGCAGATGGGTGCCGCGAGCCCGGAGTTCCGCAGGTTGTGGGGGCGGCACGACGTGCAGGGCAAGACGCACGAGGCCAAGACGTTCCGGCACGGCGCGGTGGGCGAGCTGACGCTGTCCTACCACGCATTCGACGTACGGGACGCGCCCGGCCAGCAGTTGATCGTGTACCGGGCGGAGCCGCACAGCCGCAGCGCCGAGGCACTGCGGCTGCTGGGCACCCTGGCCGTCAGTCGTTGGCTCCGCTGACCAGCCGCCTATCCGTCCTCGCTCGCTTGCCGGTGCGCGTCGCTGCCCTCGCGATAGAAGACGTATCCGGCGTGGTGCAGGACGTCTCCGTCGAAGGTGCCGTCCGCGCTGAAACAGAACGCCGCAGGTCGCGCTGAACAGGCCCCCCGAGTCTCGAATTCGCCATGTCGACGACGGTAGGTATCCGGTCCGGCAACAGCCTGGTCCCAGTACTCCCAGGAAGAACGCGCTACCCGCTCTTACGGCCGACTCTGAGAACGCCGGAGTTCTCGCGTGAGGACGGGGATCATCACCCCCGTAGGTACCAGGTGCAGCCCAAGGAGGGCGGCGATGGTCACGGCGTCATGTGTGCTGTTCATGTCGCTCCTCCTGCACAGGACCGGGGCTACTACTCCGTGTCGTCCGCCGGCAGGGACGGCGGCAGACCGAGCCGGGGGAACCGGTCGGCGTGGAACGTGATGATCTCGGTGATCGCACCGCCGCTGATGCGCAGGACGTCGATGGTCAGCGGCAGGTACGCGGTTGCCCCCGCTCGCCGGTGGTAGAAGGCGACGGCGGGCTGCCGGTTGACCCTGGTGGGGAGGCCACGCAGGTTCGTCATGTTCTCGAAGCCGTTGTCGACCCAGTCCTCCACCACGATGTCGCGGCCGACGTACCGGCCCGGGGTGGGCGGCATCGAGCAGCGGACGTCCTCCCGCAGCAGCGCGGTAAGCCCACCGATGTCGGTGGCCACACTGGCGTCGGTGTAACGGCGTACCAGCTCACGGGTCCCGGCGTCCTCCTCGCCACCGGTCCAGTCCTGGCGCTCGGCGGGCAGGTGCTCCCGCATGCCGGCGCGGGCCCGCTGCAACGCGCTGTTCACCGAGTTGACCGAGTCCCCCAGGAGTTCCGCGACGTCCTTCGCCGGCCAGCCGAGCACGTCCCGCAGGATCAGCACGGCCCGTGGACGCGGCGCGAGATGCTGGACCGCGACCAGGTACGCCAGCTCGATCGTCTCCCGCGCGACGGCGACCGCCTCCGGTTCGTCCGCGTCGCCGGTGGTCAACTCGTCGAGCAGCCGATCCGGGTAGGGCTGCAACCAGAGCACCTCGCCCCCGGTGGCCGGTTCGGGGCGGCGCTTGGCGAGCAGGTCCAGGCAGGCGTGGGTGGCGATCCGGTACAGCCAGGCCCGGAACGTGGACCGTCCCTCGAAGGTCTCCCGCCGACGCCAGGCTCGCAGGAACGTCTCCTGCACGGTGTCCTCGGCGTCCTCGAACGACCCGAGCATCCGGTAGCAGTGCACGTGCAGCTCCCGCCGGTGCCGCTCCGCCAGCCCCGAGAACGCCGACTCGTCGACCTCGCCCAGACCACTCATGACCTGCTCGTCCATCACGCCATCCTCATGCCTCGTCGGGTCCTGACGAAGGTATGACGGGCGGGGCCGCGACAACTCATCACTCCCGCCCGCAGGGCCGGATGTGCCGGGGTGGGTAGATCTGTTGTCGTCCCAACGACAACAGATCTACCCACTTCCTGCTGGCCAGCGCCTGCGAACGCCACGGTCGGATCGACCGCTTGACGCGTTCACCTCCGGCGTCGGAACCGCACCGGTCCCGGCCATCGGTCACGGTCGGCGATCCGCGACCACGCGCGGACCGAGGCGTGATGCAGCCCGGGGCGAGGCCACCGCAGCTCTCGCCCCGGCTCGGGTCCGCGGCGAGGGCTTCGCACCGGACGAGTGAACCTCTGCCGCTCTCCCCGGCGCCACCGCACGATCAGCGGTTCGGGAAGGCCATGAATGACGAGGGCGGGGGCGTTGTCGGATTGACGGTGACCATCGGGAATCGTCGGCGGCGAGAACCGGACAGGTGGGCCGATGGCGGACGGCACGATGAGAGGAGGCGTAGACATGATCCCTCTGAAGACCTGACGAAGGGCACGGAAAGAGAGCCGACGACGGGGGTCGGCGACCGATGCGCGGAGCGGTGTCAGGTCTACAGAGCGGGCGGGGTCACGCGGGGTGATGTCCTCTCGGAAGGCAGTCGCGGGGGCTACGGTCTCGATGCACGATAGGCCGGAGCCGGGTGGCGAGGCCACCGATTAGTCCTGCTGCCGCGCCCCGACCAACGCGGCCACGGACAACCCGCTAGCCGTCGGTCTGTGCCACCTGCTGGTCCGGTGGTGCGAGGAGGCGTTGCAGCAGTAGCAGGCCGCTCTTGATGTCGGCGCTCCCGTCGAGCAGCCACTGGGTGCCCAGGCCGTCGGCCGCCGCCAGGAGGAGTGAGGCCGCCTGGTCCAGGGGGATGTCCGTGCGTACGGCCCCGGCCTCCTGGCCGTCGGCGAGCAGGCCCGTGATCTTCTCGCGCAGGTCGGCGTACCGCTCGGAGAAGTGGGCGCGTGAGCGTTCGTTGCCGGCCTCCAGGGCGTGGGCCACCATGCTGTTCAGCAACGACATCAGCCCCGGTACGCGCATGCTGTGTTCGGCCGACTGATGGATCAGCTCGACGAAGCTGGCGTCCCCGTCGTACGCGGTTTCGAGGAAGCGGCGGTCGTGTTCCCGCAGCACCTCGATGAAGAGTTGCTCGCGGGTGCCGAAGTGGTGTTTGAGCACCGGATGGGTCACGCCGATCGCCTCGCCGATGGCGCGCAGTGAGGTGCCCTCGTATCCGAGCCGGTCGTAGACCGCCAGCACCTCGTCGATGATCTGCTGCCGCCGCGCGAGCCCCTTGGCGTACGGCCCCCGCTTCGAGCTGTCCCGCTTTTCCGGGTCGGTCATGGCCCACCTCCAGAGCGATCGGCGGTCGGCACGGTGCGCCGCCTGCCCGATCCTATGACCACCACCACGAAAATATCCAGTCGGATATTTTCGTGCTAGCGTCTGCGGCACGACAGGCCGTGAGGTCGCGCTTCGTCGGCGGGAGCCGTGCGAGGTGCCCCCGCAGGACCTGTTCACCGAGACGCAGGAGGAGACGGCATGGCATGGCACTTGTTCAGGCTCGGACGCTGGTCGTTCCGACGCCGCTGGACCGTGGCGGGAATCTGGGCCCTGCTGCTCCTCACCGTGGCGCTCGGGGCGACGACCCTGTCGGGCAAGACGAATGACAGCTTCGAGCTGTCCGGCATCGAGTCGACGCAGGCGTTCGACCTGATCAGGGAGCGGGCCCCCGAGGCGGTGCCGAACGGCGCGACGGCGCGGGTGGTGTTCCAGGCCCCGGACGGCGAGACGCTGGCAGACCCGGCCAACCAGCAGGCCGTGGCCGACTCGCTCGCCGCGCTCAGGACCGAGAACGTCCGGTCGGTCGTCGACCCGTTCGAGGCGGGGGCCGTCTCCGCGGACGGGCGGACCGGCTTCGCCTCGGTCAGCTACGCCCGCAGCGCGGTCGACCTGACCACCTCGGATCGGGAGGCGCTGGAAGCCGCCCGCGATGTCGCCGAGCGGGCCGGACTGACCGCCACCGTCGGCGGAGACGTACTCGGTGTGGAGATCGGCGGAGCCATCGCCGAACTGATCGGCATCGCCATCGCCTTCGTCGTACTGGCCCTCACCCTCGGGTCGCTCGTCGCGGCCGGGATGCCGTTGCTGACCGCGCTGGTGGGCGTCGGAATCGGTGCCGCCTCCATCGCGGCTCTCACCGGCTTCGTCGAGCTGAGCACCACCACCCCCGCGCTCGGCACGATGCTCGGGTTGGCGGTCGGCATCGACTATGCGCTGTTCATCCTGTCCCGCTATCAGGCCGAGGTACGCCAGGGACGCCCGCTGGAGGAGGCGGTGGGCCGCGCCGTCGGCACCGCAGGCTCCGCAGTGGTGTTCGCCGGGCTCACCGTCGTCATCGCCCTCGTCGGCCTGGCCCTCTGCGGCATCGGATTCCTCACCGAGATGGGGCTGGGTGCCGCGTTCACCGTCGCGCTCGCCGTCCTCATCGCGCTGACCCTGCTGCCCGCACTCCTCGGTTTCGCCGGCACCCGCGTGGTGAAGAAGCAGATCGCCGCCGCCACCGAGGAGACCGACACCGACCAGAGTTCCGGCACCTCACGTACCCTCGGTCGCCGCTGGATCGAAGGTCTCGCCCGCCTCCGCTGGCCCGCGCTCGTCGCCGGCATCGCGGCCGCCGTCGTCGCCTCCATCCCGGTGGCCTCCCTCCAACTCGCACTCCCGGACGACAGCACCAAGCCCGCAGGCAGCGACGTACGGGTCGCCTACGACCTCATCGCCGACAACTTCGGCGCGGGCGCCAACGGGCCGCTGCTCGTCGTCATCGACACCGCGCAGGCCACCGACCCGGCTGCCGCAGTCGGGACCGCCACCGAGCGGCTGCTGGCACTGGCCGCCGAGGACGGCTCCAACATCACCGCCGTGATCCCGCCCATCACCAGTGACACCCCCGAGGCACAGCAGGCATTCGCGGAGCAGCTCGGCACGACGCAGTACGCGACCCTCACGGTGATCCCGCAGTCCGGCCCGGCGAACGAGTCGACCAAGGACCTCGTCGCCGGCATCCGGGCCACGCTCTCCGACCTGCCCGACCAGACCGGAGCCCGCGCCCTGGTCACCGGCGTCACCGCCGTCGGCGTCGACATCTCCAACGAGCTGACCGAGGTGTTCCCGCTCTATCTCGCCGTCGTGGTGGGGCTCGCGCTCATCCTGCTCATCGCCGTGTTCCGCTCGATCTGGGTACCCGTCAAGGCAGCGCTCGGCTTCCTGTTCTCCGTGGGCGTCTCGCTCGGGGCGACCGTCGCGGTCTTCCAGTGGGGCTGGCTCAACGAACTCGTCGGTCTCGACACCGAGGGCCCGGTGCTGTTCCTGCTGCCGATCCTGCTCACCGGCATCCTGTTCGGCCTGGCCATGGACTACGAGGTCTTCCTCGTCACCCGGATGCGGGAGGCGTACGTCCACGGCACGCCGGCCCGCCAGGCGGTCATCGACGGCTTCACCCACAGTGCCCGCGTCGTGGCCGCCGCAGCGCTCATCATGGTCGGCGTCTTCGCGGGCTTCACCCTCACCGACGACATCATCCTCAAGACCATCGGGTTCGCGCTGGCCATCGGCGTCCTCGTCGACGCCTTCCTGGTCCGCATGCTCATCGTTCCCGCCGTCATGCTCATCCTCGGCAGCCGGATCTGGTGGCTGCCCCGCTGGATGCAGAAGGTCGTGCCGACCCTGGACGTCGAGGGCGAATCGCTCGCCCGACGCCTGGCCTGACCGCCCGGCCTGCGCGGTCGCCGGACCGCTCGCGTACGACGGTCAGGTTCGAAAGGCACACCGACGGGGTGGCGGAGGACAGGATCCGCCACCCCGTCGGTGTGCCCCAATCCGTTTGCGGATAGACCGCCACACCGTGGCGGCTGCTCAGCGCCCCACACGATGCGAGAGGCGTCCGACGCACTAGCATTGCCGCGGTCCGCGACGGCTGAAACGAGGCGAGATGCGTTGGCTCCGGCAGTTGCTGGGTAGCAGGCGAGTCCAGCTCGATCCAGAGCGGCAGCAGGCACTGCTGCAGGACGTGCGGCACCGGTACGGCGCCGGCTCGCACGTCCGGTTCCCGGCACAGGCCGAAGCGATCATCGAGCTGTTGGACGACGACGACGGCCTGGTGGTGGCGGCCTGGATCGTCAGCGAGGCCGCCGAGGGGGCCCACGCGGACCTACAGACCCAGGCCCACGACGTGTACCGACGGACCGGCCGGCGTCTCCTGGTGCACCGCCGGAACTACCGGCCGCTGTGGAAGGAGGCCGGACCGGCGCTGCGGTGGCCCCTGACCGCGCTGCCGAGCGGTCTGCACCCGTACGCGCAGCTGACCGCCGCCGTCGCGGTGGTCGGCGACCACGCGTCCCGGCTCGACAAGGTGACCGATCCGATCCCGCTGCTGACCCACGTGTTCGAGGTGCTCGACCTCACCACCGTCGGCATGGAGTACGGCCACGTGCGGGTGGACACCGACGCCGCCACGCTCACCGATCGACTGATCTCGACCGCCGGGCAGGTTCTCGCGACCATCGACGACCCACCCCGGCTGCCGCCTCCGGTCCGCGAGATGATGCGCCGCAACAACACCCTCGACGTCCACGAGCCCACCGGCCCCCGCGCCGTCGGCGGAATCAACCTGGGCGCACGGATGCGCGAGATTCTCCTGGCCTGATCCGCCGCAGCCGATTCCGCCACGGTCCTCGCGATCGCCGCCGGGCGTCAGGCGCGGTGTGGGGCGCTCCGAGGTCCCCGAACGGGGACTTTTGGCCACCTGGGATGGCTGCCATGTTGAACGCTGGGGGAGGCGCGTCGAGACACCGCCGATACCCGTGGTGATGGTGACGAGGCGAGGTGTCTGGTGCCCGGCGAGCACATGTGCAGAGAGATCATGGTCGTTCCTGGGCGGTTCGTGCTGACCGGAGCGATGGTGCAGGAGGGTCATTCGATCGCGCTGGCCTTGTCGATCGCCACGCCGTCACCGGCGGAGGGGACGCTGGTCCATCTGGTCGAGGAGTCGCCGCAGTCGGCGGTGGGATTGGCCTACCTGCAAGGTCAGCCTCTTGCCGACGGGCTCGTTCTGGTGCCGTGGGACATCGACCGTTGGGCGAGCGGACCGCGTCGGCTTCCGGATGATGCGCAGGCGCTCGGTGGCCTCGCCGACCGCTATCGCATGCAGGTGCAGGTGCAGGTGGGCACGGCCCGTCCGGAGCAGTCCGGGTTGGTCGACCGGCTCGTGCCGGTCGACGCGGGCGGTCGGGAGTCGTCGTGGGATGACGCCGTGGCGGTCCGGGTGCTGCCGTGGCCACAGGTGGCGGGACGGATGGCGCTGCGGGCCGCGTACGAGCGGGTGATGGCCGGGGAGGAACCTGGCCGGGGGCGCCTCGCGGCTCTGCTCGACGACGTGGCGACGATCCAGCGAGGTCTGCGGGTCCCGATCCCGCCCGGGTCCCTGGCTGCCGCCGTCCACCTTGCCCGGTCCGGATCCGAGACGCAGGCGACGGAGTTGGCCCGGCGGCTGCTGCCGGTCGCCGTCAACCGGTTGCCGGAGTTGGTCGGCGGCGTCGCGGAACCGGTGGAGGCCGACGCGTTGCTCGACGCCCTGCGGAGCACCCCGGATTCTGCTGCCCTGGTGTGGTTCCGGCAGCCGGGTGGTGCCCCGTCGGTCGCGTGGCTGCTCGCGGACGAAACGGGCGTACGGTGGATCGGCTCCCCGGAGCCGGACGGCACCCCGCTCGACACCATGCTGGACGACTGGCACATCGCCGCGCTGCGGGACGGCACCACGGCCGTGTTCCTGGACGTCAGCGGAAGGCCGCTGCGACTGCCCGCAGCGGCCGAGACGGTCCAACTGCGGGCGGAGGCTGCTCCGGCGGGCGGGCAGTTCCCCGGCGCGTGGACTGTGGCCGCCGGCTCGACAGGGTACGAGCGAGTCCTGCCGGTGGAGATCACCGGTAGCCCGGTGGATCCGAGTGAGGATCCGGTGTCGTTCGACGGGCTGCGCCAGGATGACGATTACTGGGAGAGCATGTGGCAGGGCGGTGCGGGATCGTCGACCGCTCCGATGGATGTAGACACGACGTTGGACCCGGCGCTTCTGCCGGTCATCGACCGGGACGGGCCTTGGCAGCCTCCAGAGGAAGCGGCGTCCAGCGCCATGCTCCGCAACGGGACTATGCCCGTGAAGGGTCGCAGGGTGTGGCTCAGGCACAAGGACGACAACGTCATGGTCAACTACTGGACCGACGACACGCGTGTGTGGGTGCTTCTGCCGGACGGCAGAAGGATCATGGTCGTCTACCCGAGCCCGGTTCTCGGCTCGGATCGTACTCCAGCGAGAGTGATCGGTAGCTGGGAGCGGGAGCCGAATGCGCTGGCTGCGGCGGCTCGTCCCGGCACGCTGGATGGGCAGCGGCGGCTCTCTGTCGACAGCAAGGTCGTGCCGGTCGGCCTCCTCGAGGCCAGGGCCGAGGTCGAGTATCGGTATGACGCGACGACGGTGTGGGTGCGTACGCAGGACGGCCGGAAGGCCATGGTCACGTATCCGTACCCGGTCTTCAACCCGGCGGCTGCGGGGCCGCTGGTGGTGGAGGGCTGGCCACGGCAGCCGGGCGCGAGGGCGGAGTTCGCAAACAGCAAACTGGCGCAGGGGCAGGTGCGGGTCAACAACCGATTCGTGTTTCTGGGAAGGAAGTATCCCGATGCCCCGGTCGCCTACACGCATGATGCGACGACGGTGTGGATGCGTCTACCGAGTGACAAAAGAGTCATGGTCACCTATCCGTATCCGGTCTTCGACCCGGCTGACCGGAAGCCGGTGGTGGAGGAGGGCTGGCCGCGGGAACCGAGCGAGCAGGCGGCGATGGCCCGGCTCGGCACAGTCAGTGCCACCGGTCAGATGTGGGTCGACCGGCTCTACCTGTATTTCGGGAAGAAGTTCGGCGGGGCGTCGACCCGGGGCTTGGTTGCCTACCGCTTCGACGAGACGACGGTGTGGGTGCGGTGGCCGGATGGCCGGAAGGCCATGGTCACGTTTCCGTATCCGGCTGCAGCGCCGGCCGCTGCGGGTCCGGTGGTGGTGGATGGTTGGCGCGATCCCGACCATCTGATGTACGACCCGGTAGGCCCTGGCGGCCTGCTGGAGTGGGGCGGCAGCCCGGTGGAACCGGGCCGGGCTCCTGGTGAGCTTCCGGGTGAGGCGCCGGTGCCGTCGGACGGTCTCCGCCAGGATGACGAGCCCTGGGAGTCCACGCAGCACGGCGGTGGCGAGCCACCGGCCGTCCTGATGGACCACGCCGTCCCGATGGACCTGGACAAGACGATGGACCAGGCCGTCCCGATGGACCAGGACAGGACGATGTCTCCGGCCGCCATGTCTCCCGCCATGTCGATCGGGGATCTGATCGACATGGCGATGACCGATTCCCCGCCAGCGACGGCCGCGGATGCGGGCGACGCGGAACCCGGCGTCGGCGAGCCGAGCCAGCCGGGGGATGAGCGGTGGCAGCCGCCCCGGCGGGCACCCTCCACCGGCAAGATCGTCAAGACGGACCTGCCGATCGAGGGCCGCAGAGTGCGGTTGAGATCGAGCCACACCGGCGCCACGGTCGAATACTGGGCTGACGGTACGACGGTGTGGGTGCGTCTCCCGGGTGACACCCAGGTCATGGTCGTCTACCCGAACCCGTTGTTCAGCCCGAGTAGAACCAGACCGAGACTACTGGAGGGTTGGCCGCAGCAGCCGAGTGAGTCGGCGGTGGCTCGGCCCGGCACGGTGAGTGCCAACGGAGAACTGGTCGTCGACAGTCGGCGGGTGACGCTGGGCGGACACATCCCGGCCAGTTCCGAGGTCGAGTATCGGTATGACGCGACGACGGTGTGGGTGCGGACACCGGACGACAACAAGATCATGGTCGTGTTTCCGTACCCGGTGTTCGATCCGGCCGCGGCCGGGCCGGAGGTCGTGGAAAGCTGGCCCCGGCAACCGGGCCCGACGGCGGAGTTCGACACCACCAAGCTCTCGGCAGGGCGCTTCTGGGTGAACAACCGGCGACTGGATCTCGGATACAAGAGATTCCCGAACGTCCCGATCGAGTACACGCATGACGCGACGACGGTGTGGGTGCGTCTGCCGGACGGCAGAAGGGCCATGCTCACATACCCGAATCCGATTCTCGATCCGGCTGATGCGGGACGGGTGGTGGTGGAGGGCTGGCCGCAGGATCCCAGTGCGACGGCGAGGTTCGACTCCGGCCGGCTGGCGCAGGGAAGTCTGCGTGTGAGGGACCTTGCCGTGCCACTGGGGGTGAACTATCCGGATTCGAGAGTCGATGTCTGGTCCGATACGGACACGGTGTGGGTGCGCTGGCCTGATGGCCGAGGGATCATGGTCACGTATCCGTACCCGGTCTTCGACCCGATCGCGGGGCGACGGGTGCTGGAGGAGGGCTGGTCGCGCGAGCCGGGCGACCACGCGACCGTGGCCCGCCTCACCACCTTGGATCACAGTGGACGGCTACAGGTCGACGGACGTCGGGTAGAGCTGCGGCAAGTGGCCAGAGATCTACCCCCAGGGCCGGTCGCCTACCGATATGACGCCACCACCGTGTGGGTACGGGCGCGCAACGGCAAGAAAGCCCAGATCACCTACCCCTACCCGGCCTTCGACCCCGGCACCGCAGGACCCGTCCTCGTCAACGGCTGGCGCGACCCCAACCATCTGATGAACGACCCCATAGGCCCCAACGGCCTACTCGAATGGGACGGAAGCCCAGTAGACCCGGACGAGGACCCGGTGTCATTCGACGTACTCCACCAAGACGACGACTACTGGAACAGCATGTGGCAAGGCGGCGAAACCGCATCCTCCGACCCTACCGATCCGGGCGTCACGATGGATCCCACCGCCATGTCAGTGGTGGACCCGGTCGCCTTGTCAGTGGTGAATCTGGCTGATCTATCGATGGCGGATGCCCCGGCACTGTCGGCAGTGGATGCGGGTGACGCGGAAACAGTGGTCGGCGAGCCGAGCCAGCCGAGGGATGAGCGGTGGCAGCCGCCGCGGGAGGCTCCGTCCGTCGGCAAACTTCGCAACGGAAATCTGTCGATCAGGGGCCGCGACGTGCGGATGGGGTCGAGAGTCAGCGGCGTCACGGCCGAATTCTGGGCTGACGGTACGACCGCCTGGGTGCGTCTACCCGAGGACAAGAGGGTCACGATCGTCTACCCGAACCCGGTCTTCACCCCGACGAGCGTCAGGCCGAGAATCGTGGAGGGCTGGCTGCGGCAGCCCAGTGACCTGGCGGTGGTGCGGACCGGCACGGTGACTGCCCATGGTGCACTCACCATCGACGGCCGCCAGATCCCGTTTGCCAAGCGCGTCCCGGCCCGTTCCGAGGTCGAGTATCGGTATGACGCGGCGACGGTGTGGGTGCGGACACCGGACGACAAGAAGATCATGGCCGTGTTTCCGTACCCGGTGTTCGATCCGGCCGCGGCCGGGCCGGAGGTCGTGGAAAGCTGGCCCCGGCAACCGGGCCCGACGGCGGAGTTCGACACCACCAAGCTCTCGGCAGGGCGCTTCTGGGTGAACCTCCGACGCATGGATCTCGGCTTGAGGAGATTCCCGGATACCACGATCGAGTACACGCATGACGCGACGACGGTGTGGGTGCGTCTGCCGGACGGCAGAAGGGCCATGCTCACGTACCCGAATCCGATTCTCGATCCGGCTGGTGCCGAACGGGTGGTGGAAGAGGGTTGGCCGCAGGATCCCGGTACGGCGGCGAGGCTCGACTCCGGCCGGCTGGCGCAGGGAGTTCTGCGCCTGAGGGACCTTGCCGTGCCACTGGGGACGAACTATCCGGACGGGAATGTCGAGCTCTGGTCCGACGCGAACACGGTGTGGGTGCGCTGGCCTGATGGCCGAGGGATCATGGTCACGTATCCGTACCCGGTCCTCGACCCGATCGCGGGGCGACGGGTGCTGGAGGAGGGCTGGTCGCGCGAGCCGGGCGACCACGCGACCGTGGCCCGCCTCACCACCTTGGATCACAGTGGGCGGCTACAGGTCGGTGGGCGTCGGGTAGAGCTGCGGCGAGTGGCCAGAGATCTACCCCCAGGGCCGGTCGCCTACCGATATGACGCCACCACCGTGTGGGTACGGGCGCGCAACGGCAAGAAAGCCCAGATCACCTACCCCTACCCGGCCTTCGACCCCGGCACCGCAGGACCCGTCCTCGTCAACGGCTGGCGCGACCCCAACCATCTGATGAACGACCCCATAGGCCCCAACGGCCTACTCGAATGGGACGGAAGCCCAGTAGACCCGGATGAAGACCCCGTGTCATTCGACGTACTCCACCAAGACGACGACTACTGGAACAGCATGTGGCAAGGCGGCGAAACCTGGCTCGGAGCCTCTGCGAGGACTCAAGCAGGCGCGGACGTTCCCGAGGGTGCCGCTGTCGCCGAGCCGCTGGTCGGCCGTGGCCGCCGTGGGGTAGCCGTCGACCGGGGTGTGTTGGTGGTGGGTGCGATGGCTCGGTGGCGGGAGTGGTCGGAGGCTTCGGCGGTGGTGGCGGCGGCGGGGTCGTCGGTGCGTCCGGTGGTGGTGGTCGACGTGGGTGAGGGGTTGGGGCCACGCAGTGCGGCGCTGTCTGCTCTTGGCATGGTGTTGGTGCAGTTCGGTCGTCGCCGGGTGCAGCCGCTTGTGGTGGCGACGGGGCTGGTCTTCGAGGTGACGGCGGTGGTGGGTCGTTACGGGTTGCCGGTGATCGGTCCGGATGGTGCCGGGTCCGACGCGAGGTGGCAGGTTGTCGGTCCGGATGGCGTGGTGCACTGGTCGGCCCGGGAGTTCAGTCTGGCGTCGTTCGCGGCGGCCGGTGCGGTGTCGTCCAGCGGGGTCCAGCGCGCCGGTTCCGAATTGCTGGCCGAGTGGTTGGCACAGCCCGACTGGCCGGCTGCGGAGCGTTTCCTGCGGGAGAACACCAGCGATCTGTTGCAGCCGCAGATCCGGCAGGAGTTGGTGGGTCTGAGTGAACAGGATCCGAACAACCGGTTGCTGCCGGCCTTCACGGCCCTTCTCGACCTTGTGCGGGAGAGCGGCCACGCGGTCGATCCGGCTGCGTCCCGCTACCGCGCGCCGGAGAAGCCGGGGCCGCACTCGGTGGAGCCGTTCGACGGGGTACGTGGACCGTTGTCGGTGACCTTCGCTCTCGACTATCTCGATCCGAAACCCGATCCGTCGCACCGCAGGCCCTGGGACGACCGATTGCTGCGGTTGATGTATCTGGACCCGCGAGCGCGCGATCTGGCAGCGCCGTTGGCTGCGGGGGTGCTCGGTGAGCAGCGGGGGCGAGTCGATGACGGCCGGTGGAACGCGACCGTTTTCGCTGCCGTGGCCACGGTGCTGAGAATGACCGTGGAACAGGCCGAGGAACCAGAATCCGTCGATGCCTGGGGAAAGGCGTTGAATGATCTTCTGGCCTGCCGAGAGGCGGACCCGGAACACCGGATGTACTGGATTCCCCGGATGGACGAGTTGCGTGACCTGGTCTCGACGAACGGAGTCCCTGGCTGGATCAACGCTCCGGCGCCGGAACATGGGCGACTGCTGAACGTCCTGACCGGTGCGCTCGTCACCTGCTGAGGCACGCGCGGGCCGAGTGCAGGCTCGGCTCCGACACCCCGCGCTTCACCTCGGTCCGCTCCGGCCTGCAGTGCTGCCGGCCGGAGCCCGGCGGCGGTGCGTCTCGCCGCACCGTCAGGCACGACCCGGCCGGACCGCCTGCTCCTGCGCTGGCACGCCGACGGTGACGGTCAGAGCATCGACCAGGCCAGGGAACCGGGCGTCAAGCTCCGCGCGCCGCAGCTCGACACGGTGCGTGCGGCCAACCACGACGGTACGGGTCAGTCCCGCCAACCGCGCTCAACATCGTCGCTGCCGACGATGCCGAGACAGCACACGAGTTGACCTGGCCCGCGCGGGCCCTGCGGGCCGGCGGACGGGACAGGCCCATCCCCACCGTGCAACAGGCCCGGGCCGAACTGAGTGCCTCGACGAAAGCCCGCTCGAGCACGATCGTGGACGGCGTCATTCCGCCGCAGATCTCCGGAACTCCTACGACCCTTCGGGCTCAACTCGAACCAGTGATCCAGGATTCGGGCGCAATCGAGATCATGGTCCAGGACATGTTGACCGATCACACCGCGCGGACGCGGTCGCGCGAGATCATCGCAGACGTTCTCGGGTCCATCGCGATCTGAGGAACTGAGCGCTTCTCGCCTTGTTTCCCGATCTGTACTCGGGGGTTGCGGTAGGCCCCTGTCCCACCCTCGCCGTCGTGGATCTGCACCCGGTAGTGTGCCGTGCCCTGTGCGCCGTCACCTGTGTGCTGTGCTGGGCCTGCGATGTGTGCTGGGGAGTCGAACCCCTGCGCCTGCCCTCGGCGCGCCAGGAGTGAACCGGAATACCCGCCGGCTCTCGGGTTCGTGCACGCCTCCACGTCGGCTACCTGCTCCGCAACCTCTCAGTCCAGCAGGTCGACCTCCCAGTTCGTCCGCTGGATCACCGTGTCGACCTCGCGAAGTTGCCGGGCGAGGTCGTCGGCCTGGCTGCGCAGTTGCGCCACCGGCAGGGCCGGGATCATCTTCAGCTCCGACCGCAACTGCCGAAGCCCACGCTGGCCCTCCCCAGCGGCGGCGTCGGCGGCGGAGGTGACCACGCTGTGCCGCGAACGAAGCACGTCACGGCGTGCCAGCGCGTCGGTCAGTGTGCCACCGTCAACCAGGGTGGCGGCGTTGGTGCGGTTGATCCGCCGGATCAGCGTCTCCAGCTCACCAAGCACCTCGCCGGCTTCCGCCAGAAGTGTCGCGGCGTCCTCCGCAGGCGTCTCACCCTCCTGGTATCGAGCGCTGGCGACGATGCGGGCACGGAGTCGTTCGGCGCGACGCGCCGCATCCGCGCGCAGCGCAAGAGCCTCAGCAAGCTTCATGGGCACCAGTATGAACAGCGAAGATCAATCCCGCCTCCCAATTTGTGGACCATTCGGCGCTGCCGGTTCGTTCAGGTGGGCGATGTCGCGGAGGGCGACAGGTGGGCCCGTTCGCCTTGGGCGCCGAAGATCGTGAGCAGCTCTGCGGCCCGGGAGTCGGCGCTGCCGATCTGGTGCGGGATGCGGGTGTCGAACTCTGCGGCTTCGCCGGGGCCCAGCCGGTATTCCTGGTCACCGAGGACGAGCCTGACGTATCCGTTGAGTACGTAGAACCATTCGCACGACGGTGAAGCCGGATCGCCGTACGGGCCGCAGGTGGACACGTGGATCGCCGGTGGGCGGGGCCGCGACCAGTTCGTCGAGCGGGACGCCGGTAGGCGGTGGACGTGGAGGTCGAAGGCGGGTGGTCTGCCGCCTGCGGAGCCTTTGGCCTTGCGGTGCGCGTCCTGGTCGGCCTTGCTCGGGATACACGCGCGGATGCCCCGGGATCGTAGGTGGGCGCGGTTGGCCTTGGACATGTACGCCTTGTCGGCCAGCACGGTGTCGGAGCGGGTCCGTGGTCGGCCGCCTCCGACTCGGGGGACGCGGATCCTGGCCAGTACGGGGATGAACTGTGGGCTGTCGCCGCGCTGCCCGGCGGTCACCCCGAGGTGAACGTCAGTGCGTGTCGAGCACGACGAGGCGGGTGTGTTCGGAGAACAGCCTGCTCGCGGTCAGTCCGAACATGGCGTGGAAGCTGTCGCTGAAGTGCCCCGGCGAGGCGAACCCGGCCTCGATGGACGCCCGGGTCAGGTCCATGCCTTCGTCGACCGCGAGTGCGACGTGCAACATCCGGGCCCACAACCGGTACCGGCGGAAGCTGGTGTGGGCGTGCACCGAGAACAGGTGCAGAAATCGTGACGTCGACAGGTGCACCTCGGCAGCGAGCTGCGGCGCGCTCAGCTTCCGGTCAGGGTGGGCACGCATGATGCCGATCGCGGTGCGGATCCGCTCGTCCATCGCGTCGAAGTTCGGACGATCCACGAATTCCCGCAGTCGGGCCGGATCGGGGAACGAGGTCTCCTGGACGTGACTGATCAGCGACGACTCGTGCTGATAGTCGAGCCCGACCGAGGAGGTGCGCTTGGTCATCCGAGCGCGAACACCCTCCGCCAGGCCCGAGCCGGGGTCGAGGTAGAAGAAGAGCATCCGGCCGTCGTCCGCGATGACCCGGTGTCGTGTTCGCGCCCGAACGAGGGCGCTGCGGGTACGCCGTTCACCGATGTCGTCGGCTTGTAGCGTGAACGGTGCGTCGACGCCCAACACGAAACAGTGCACGGAACCGGAGTGCGCCTTCAGCCTCAGTGCGGGCCCCAGATAGGCCGCCTGTCCGAGCCAGATCCAGATCCTCGCCTGCTCGGCACGACACGTTTCTGGAAGCAGGACATCGGCCACGTGGCCGATGATCGCACGTGTGCTCATAACCGCAGCGGAACGGCCAACGCGCGTACTGCGCCCGCCAGGACGAATCAGGCGGCGACTGGGGCAAGGGCTCCTCGTGGCGGCCGGATTGCTCAACGTGCTGCCCGGCGCTGGTGCCGTGTCGCCGGCCTGGGCCCGTACGGCCTACGGCGTGGACGTCACGGGCGCGGACCTGGCGACACTGAGCTCTTTTCATCCTGGGTTTCGGCTGGTCTGGACGTGATGTAGGGCGAGGATGGCTTGGACGATCGCGGTGGCGCGTCGGGGGCAGCAGCGG